>DASUIA010000097.1:0-7328 GCA_036273255.1 Bradyrhizobium sp. | reverse complement strand
TAATGGCCCCAGACGCCTGCCGGCGTCACATCGTGATAGGCCGGCAGGTATTTCGTTCCCTTGCCGGCGGCAACCACGCGGAAACCAGTGGCGCGCGCCCAGTCCACCAATTCGGCGGTCAACGCCGGCTGATCGCCATAGGCCAGCGAATAGACCACGCCTGCCTTGCGCGCCTCTTCCGCGAGCAGCGGACCGGCCAGTACGTCGGCCTCCACATTGACCATGACGATGTGCTTGCCGCCCGCGATCGCCGCGCGGGCATGACGAATGCCGACCGCAGGATTGCCCGTGGCCTCGACGATGACTTCGATGTCGGCCGCTGTGGCGTTCGCGCCGTCGGCGCTGAATTTTGTCGCTGCGATTCTTGCCTGATCCCAGCCGACGGTGCGACAGGCCTCGCGCGCCCGTTCCGGATCGATGTCGACGATCACCGGTACCTCGAGCCCCGGCGTATGCGGTACCTGCGACAGGAACATGGAGCCGAATTTGCCGGCGCCGATCAGCGCGACCCGAACGGGTCGGCCGGCGGCATGGCGGGCATTGAGCAGATGCGAGAGATTCATGAGAAACGATCCGGCGGAGGAGCCTGTCGCAGCGAGCCCACCGGCGCTCAGACCAGCAGCACGGTCGATCCCGTGGTCTTGCGCGCGGCGAGATCGGTATGCGCCTTGGCTGCGTCCTTGAGCGGATAGGTCTGGCGAACCTCGATCTTCACCGCACCGGATTGCACCACCTCGAACAGCTCCTTCGCCATCGCCACGAGGTTCTCGCGCTTGGCGCCATAGGTGTTGAGCGTCGGGCGGGTGACGTAGAGCGACCCCTTCTGGGCGAGCAGGCCGAGGTTCAGCGGCTCGACGTTGCCGGAGGACTGGCCGAACAGCGCCAGGAAGCCGAGCGGTGCCAGGCAATCGAGCGATTTCAGAAACGTGTCCTTGCCAACGGAATCGTAGACCACCGGCACCTTCTTGCCCCCGGTGATCTCGCCGACGCGCTTCACAAAATCTTCGCGCGTGTAGACGATGGTGTGGGCACAGCCATGGGCCTGCGCAAGCCTTGCCTTTTCATCGCTGCCGACCGTCCCGATCACCGTCGCGCCAAGATGCTTCGCCCATTGGCCGAGGATCAGACCGACGCCGCCGGCCGCGGCATGGAGCAGGATGGTTTCGCCGGCCTTCACCCGATAGGTCTGGCGGATCAGATATTGCACCGTCAGGCCCTTCAGCATCATCGCCGCGGCGGTCCTGTCATCGATGCTATCGGGCAGCTTGAGCAGCCGGTCCGCAGGGATCAGACGCGCCTCGGCATAGGCGCCCATCGGCGCGGCGCCATAGGCGACGCGGTCGCCCGGCTTCAAGTCGGTGACACCGGATCCAACTTCCTCGACAACGCCGGCCGCCTCGCCGCCCAGGCCGCTCGGCAATTGTGCGGGGTACAGGCCGGAGCGGTTATAGATGTCGACAAAGTTCAGTCCCACGGCGGTATGGCGAATCCGTGCCTCGCCCGGACCCGGCTTGCCGAGCTTGACCTCCTCCCAGACCAGAACTTCGGGGCCACCGGTCTTGTGAAAGCGGATCGCATGCGTCATGGAGTTACTCCTCACTTGAGATGACGAGGACGGAAAACACTACGGCGGTGGCCCGCACCATCAAACCATAGCAGACCGCCGTCCGGCTAGAGCCGGCACTGAAACATGGCAGCCAAGACCGCCGCATCCTTTGCAGGCCATGCGAGCCACCAAGAAGTCGCCCGATTTCAACTTTTAGTGACCCGGCGATTTTTTCGCGGTATTTGAAATATTCGCAGCCTGCGAATGTTCCTATTCCGGAAGGCGCGCAGCGGGGGGATACGTAATGGCCAAAGCTGCTCCGGCGCCGCAGGCGGCTTTGGTCTCGCTGGCAACATCCGTCCCTCCTCACGTATTTTTGCAGAAGGATGTCCTCGCCGCCGCGTGGGAGGTATTCGGACCGCGGCTCCCCGAATTCGAAACGCTTTCCAGCATTTTCAGCAACACCGGGATCGTCAAGCGCCATGGCGTGAAGCCGTTCGATTGGTATCTCGCGCCGCGAGGCTGGTCGGAGCGGACCGAGGCCTATCTGGAGGGTGCGGAAGCGCTGTTCGTCGACGCCGCCGTGAAAGCGCTGGCGAGCGCAAACCTGACGGCTGCCGATATCGACACGGTGGTGACCGTTAGCTCCACCGGCATCGCCACCCCAAGTGTCGAAGCCCGCGTTGCCGGCCGGATGGGATTCCGCGTCGACATCACGCGCGTGCCGGTGTTCGGGCTTGGCTGTGCCGGCGGGGTATCGGGACTGTCGATCGCCGCGCGTCTCGCGCAGGCGCGGCCGGGAACCAACGTCTTGCTGGTCGCCGTCGAACTCTGCTCGCTGGCGCTTCGCCTCGACGAACTCACCAAGGCCAACATCGTCGCCACCAGCCTGTTCGGCGACGGTGCCGCGGCGGTCATTCTGCGCGCGGGCGATGGAGGCACCACTCAGATAGAGAGTTCCGGCGAATATCTGTGGCCGGATACGCTTGGCATCATGGGCTGGAACGTCGATCCCGAAGGATTCGGCGTCATCTTCCAGCGCACCATCCCGAATTTCATCACCGCGAATCTTGCCCCTGCCGTGGCGCAAATTCTCTCGAACATGCAGCTCTCGACAGCGGAGATCGGGCGGTTCATCTGTCATCCCGGCGGCGCCAGGGTCATCACCGCGCTGGAGACGGCACTGAGCCTTCACCAGGGCACGCTCGACCATGAGCGGCAGATCATCGCCGATTGCGGCAACATGTCGGCACCGACGGTGTTGTTCGTCCTTGAACGTGCGCGCAACAACGGCCTGCCGGCTCGATCGCTGTTGACGGCGCTCGGCCCCGGCTTCACCGCAAGCTGCGTCGCGCTGCGGCACGCCGCTTGACCGGCGCCGAACTCCTGCTTGTCGTCGTCACGCTCCAGCGTATCGGTGAACTCGTCGTAGCCCGCCACAACATGCGCAAGCTGATGGCCCGTGGCGCCATCGAGGTGGGATCGGGGCATTATCCCTTGATCGTCGCGTTGCACACGGCCTGGCTGCTATCGCTGTGGCTGTTCGGGCGACATCAACCGGTGAACGTCGTGGCGCTCGCTTTGTATATCGCGCTGCAGGGCCTGCGTTGCTGGGTGCTATGGACGCTTGGCTCACGATGGACCACGCGGATCATCGTGCTGCCGGGCGCGCCGCTGGTGGCGGCGGGACCTTATCGGTTGATGTCTCACCCCAACTACGTTGTCGTGGTCGGCGAGATCGCCGTGCTGCCATGGACGCTCGGTCTTCCGTGGCTTGCGATTGTCTTTACGGTTCTCAACGCGGCCGTGCTGGCGATCCGCCTGCGGGCCGAGACCCGTGCGCTGGCAGTCTTCCACCAGCCCAATACGGCGGATCCGCCATGAGTGCGTGGCTGAGCGAGGAGAGCGACAGCCACGCCGCGACATGGCTTGGCTTCATGCTGATGTGCCTCGGCATGTTCATGGCGATTCTCGACATTCAGGTGGTCGCGACCTCGTTGCCGACGATCCAGCATGCGCTGGCCATGCCTGCAAATCTGATGAGCTTTGTCCAGACCGCGTATCTGATCGCCGAGATCATCGCCATCGCGCTGACGGGCTGGATGACCCGCGTGCTGACGCTGCGGTGGCTGTTTGCCGGAGCGATCAGCCTCTTCACCCTCGCCTCGCTCGGCTGTGCGTCCAGCGGCAGTTTCTTCGTCCTGATCAGCTTCCGGGTGTTGCAGGGTTTCGCCGGTGGCACCCTGATCCCCGCGGTATTCTCGGCCGTCTTCCTGCTGTTTCCGACCAGGCTGCACCCGATCGCCACCACCCTCGCAGGTATCATGGCCGTTCTGGCGCCGACGGTGGGCCCGGTGGTCGGCGGCTGGATCACCGATACCTGGTCCTGGCAATGGCTGTTCCTGATCAACGTCATTCCCGGGATGATCGCGGCTGCGGTAACGCCTCTGCTACTGCCGCGCACAAGGCCCAGCCTTGCCGATCTCGTAACACTCGACGGCACTTCGCTGGCGCTGATGGCAATTGCGCTCGCGAGCCTCGAGATCGGCCTCAAGCTCGCTCCACAGCAAGGCTGGTTTTCACCAGTCGCCCTTGCCCTGCTCCTGCTGTGTGCCACGACGGCGGCAGGCTTTGCGGTCAGGACGGGCAAGGCCGCGCATCCGGTGGTCGAGCTATCGACATTGAGCACACGCTCGTTCGCGATCGCTTGTGCCCTGAGCTTTTGCCTCGGCGTCGGACTGTTCGGCTCGGTCTATCTGATCCCGGTCTTTCTCGCCTATGTGCGCCGCCATGATGCCTTCGAAATCGGCACCATCATGCTGGTCACCGGCGTCGCCCAGCTCGCGACCGCACCGATTGCCGGCGCACTGGAAAGCAGGTTCGATCCGCGCTGGCTGTCCGCGGGCGGCTTCGCGCTGTTCGCCTTCGGGCTCGGTTGCAGCGCGTTCCAGAGCAGGCTCGCCGATTTCGACGAGATGTTCTGGCCGCAGGTCGTGCGTGGCGTGGCCATCATGTTCTGCCTGCTGCCGGCAACCCGGCTCGCGCTTGGCGCCTTGACGGCCAGCCAGGTGCCCGACGCCAGCGGCCTGTTCAACCTGATGCGAAACCTTGGCGGCGCGATCGGGATCGCATTGATCGACACCATCCTGTACGGACGCACGGCGCAACATGCAGGCGCGTTGCGTGACCGGCTGATTGCAGGCGACATGACCGCCGCGCAAGCGATCGGGCTCGATCTTCAGTTGTTTACCCACCGGCCTCCCGGTGTGTCGGAAGCCGCTGTCGAAGCCTATGTTCGGCCCATGGTTGAGCGGGCGGCGTTTGCGATCAGCACCAACGAAGCCTGGGCCCTGCTGGCAGCCGTGGCGCTGCTCGGATTGATGCTCGTTCCGCTCGCGGGTCGGCCACTGGAGCGCGCGGATGCCGAACAGGATTGAGTCCATTCCACGGCGCCATCACATCGCGGAAAATCGATAGCACAGGGCGTGACGATAGGTCTGTCCGGGATCGAGCCGCGCCGAGGGATAGTCCGGATGATTGGGTGTATCGGGATAGAGCTGCGGCTCCAGGCACAGCGCATCATGCTGCCGGTGAACGCGGCCGTATTTGCCAACTACGGTTCCGTCCAGCAAGTTGCCTGAATAGAATTGCACGCCGGGCTGATTGGTCAGGAGCTCGAGAACACGGCCGGACCGTGGGTCTTCGAGACGGGCGGCCAGTCGCGGTTCGCGCGTGACGCCGCCGCGCAGGCAGAAATTGTGATCATAGCCCTGGCGGATCTCAGTCTGCTCACTACCGTCGCGAAGGCGGGCGCCCACACGATGGGCTTTGCGGAAATCAAACGGCGTCGCATCGACTGAATACGGCGCGCCCAAGGGAATCCCCACCGCGCTGACCGGCAGATAGGTATCAGCGACAATCGTGAGTTCATGGTCGAGAATATTGCCGGCGACCGCGACACCTCCGAGATTGAAGAAGCTGTGATTGGTCAGATTGACGACGGTCGGCTTGTCGGTCGTCGCCACGAAATCGACGGAAAGTTCGGTGCCGCCGGAAATACGGTAGGTGATGTTCGTTTGCAGCCTGCCGGGATAACCTTCCTCACCGTCTGCGCTCGCATAGGACAGCGTCACAAAAGGCGCGGGACTTTCGCCGATGGCCGTAATGGCCCAGCGTTTGCGATCGAAGCCCGCCGGCCCGCCATGCAACGCGTTGCCGTCGTCGTCGGTGGTCAATTGAAAGCGCTGGCCGTCGAGATCGAAAGCGCCGTTCGCAATCCGGTTGGCGTAGCGCCCGATGGTTGCACCAAGGAAGTGCCGAACCGCGACATAGCCGGCAAGGTCATCACGCCCAAGCACGACATCGGCAACGCGTCCGGCACGATCGGGAACGAAGATGGACTGAAGCGCCGCGCCATAGCCGATAAGACATACCTCGAAACCATTTTCGCCGCGAAGCCGCACCATTTCGATCGCGGTGCCATCCGAAAGGCGTCCGAACACCTCGCGCTCGACCTTCGGCATCGGCGATTTGCCCGACTGTATCACGTTCAACCCTCCATGAACGGTTCGACGTCGCGGCGACGGCCGAGCATGAAGGCATCGGCAACATGGACCAGCGGCGACAGATCGACATCGGATTTGTCGTGGACGATCAGTTCGACAAAGCGCCGATAGACGCCGCGATACTCCGCCGGCTTTTCGTCGACCAATATCCGGTCATCGCAGACAAGGCGGCTGCCGCCCCCGGAGAGAACAAGATTGCCGGCGTCGGTCTCGACGCGGATGTCCCAGCTTTGCGGGCCGGTCCGGCGCCAATCGAATTCGGCGCGGATCGGCAACCCGCCATCGTCTGAAAAAGCCAGATCGGCGGCGATCGGGGCGGCACGCCCGCGCGGAAAGGACAGTTCGGCCCGGGTGAGAAAGAACGGCCGCGGCAGAATACGGGTCAGGATCGAGAGCGCGTTGATGCCGGGATCAAACACCCCGAGCCCACCG
Source organism: Bradyrhizobium sp. (assembly GCA_036273255.1). Classification (GTDB taxonomy): domain Bacteria; phylum Pseudomonadota; class Alphaproteobacteria; order Rhizobiales; family Xanthobacteraceae; genus Bradyrhizobium. The sequence continues at coordinate 785 of DASUIA010000097.1, read as the reverse complement.
GGCTCCCAGACCCAGGCCTGGCCCGGATGCCAGACCCTGACGTCCTCCTTCCATTCGACGATGACCGATTTGATCCTGCAGCCGGCTAGAAAACGTCGCGCCGCTTCGACGGCGGGTGCGAAACGGGAATGCCAGCTCGCAAACAGCGTCCGCCCGGCTTGCCTCGCCGTGTCGACCAGGAGATTGAGTTCACCGACCGTCGCTCCCGGAGGTTTTTCGAGCAGGACATGCTTGCCGGCCCTCAACGCCGCTTCCGCCTGGAGACGACGCCCTTGCGGCGGCGTACACAGCGCCACGGCATCGATGTCCGGCGCGGCCAACAGCAACGCGTCGAGCGTGGCAAAATGCGCGATGCCGGCAATCGATGCATTGCGGCTGGCGACGGCGGCAAGTTCGATGCCTTCGGTGCCGGCGATTGCCGGGATATGCTGATCGCGGGCGATCTTGCCGAGCCCAACAATGGCGAGGCGAATGGTGGTCACGCTGCTGTTCCCGCGTTTGAGGCAAGTGTCGACGCTCTCCCATCGCAGCACACCTGGGCCGCGACCGCCAGCGGTCTCGACCAGGTCTGCGCGAACGGGTGGATCGACTTTGACCGGTCCGCCAAAATCGTGCCTTTTTGGATGCCGTCCATCCCCCAATCTCTGCAAAAGCCGGCTGATTCGCTGGCCGGGCATGGCGGATCGGGATACAATTCTTTCCGATTATTAATGCCATCGGCCGGTGTTGGACGTGTACTTGTTTGCCGTCGGACGATTGCGAGATTCCGTTCAAAACGCCTACAA
>DASUIA010000096.1:0-2960 GCA_036273255.1 Bradyrhizobium sp. | reverse complement strand
GCACGTGCGCCATCTGGTAAACCGTGCCGTCGAGGACGGTTTGGATGTCGTAATGAAATTGCGAGAACGCGAGCAGGCCCCGGATCGGGTTAAGCGGCGCCAATGCTGCCCAGGGCCAGGCCAGGAGCATGAGGACATAGGCAAGGAGCAGCCCCGGCAGCATTCGCAGCGAAGATTCAAGTACAAAACGCCAGTGTGCGCCAGCGCGACCGAGCCACGGCCGCGGCAAGTAAAGGATAATCGCCAGGCCGGCATAGATGAAAAGCAGGAGACCCAGGCTTCGCATGCCGAGCGCCGCCCCGGCCAACAGGCCGAACGCCACGACATGGCCGGCGCGGGGCTTTGGCAGAGAATGCGCGATGCGGATCAGGAACAGTATCGCGCCCATCATCGCCGCGGCAAACGGGACGTCCTTTGTGTGATTGAACATCGTGCCGTACCAGGTGCCGCAGACGCTCAAGGCAATCGCGGCGATAAACCCCGCGCGCGGGCCGGCGATCAGGCGCGCCGTGAGAGCGGCGGCGCCGATCCCGCCGACGCCGATCAGGGCGCAGAGGATGTGGCGCAGGGCATACGGCTCGATCGGGAGGGGGTGGCTGAGACCGACGGCGACGATATCGAACAGCCCGCCATAGAGATAAAGGTTCTCGAAGTTGAATACGCTGAGGTCGCGGAAGCCGCTGGCATAGTAGCGCAAGATCAGTTCGCCGTAGTGATGTTGCACCGGCTCGTCGTTGGAAACCGCATAATCCCTGAAAGTCAGGAGCGCGACGACCACGAGTGCCGCGACGAGGATAACGGTGGCGAAATCATAGCCGTCAAGGCGACTGAACCATGTCATCGTCTTGCGCGGCGGCAAGGCTTTCCCCACGCTGTCGGGAATCCGTTCCTCAGTAGGCTTCTTCTCGATGCCGGTATCGGTCATTTCATCAAGGAAGGTCTGTCAACTCAAAGGGGGGCGTTCCGAGGCGTTTGCCCGACGTGATCGCTGCGGGCATCAAAAACGGTAAGCACAGCGCGACGATGACAGCAATTCCCAAAGAGACGAATTTTGCCTCTTATCGCTCGCGCGAACCAGTGTTGGCTGTGATCGCCAAGTAAAAAAAATAGAGACAGGTGAAGTCGCCCGCCTCGCGGCGGACGACTCGTGCGAGCGCGCTATCCCGCTGCCGCATTGATGTCGAACGGCGCGGCAGGCCGCCCTGTTCGTGTGCTCTCGTCGCGCTGCCGGGCCAGCCCCGCGAAGCCGCGGAGCGCTTCGGCCATTTGCGCACGGCCGGGGGCGCTCGTGATCACCACATCGACCATTGTGAAGGACGAGTGGAAGTGGCCGGCCGCCTTGAGCTGTTCGACCGGTACGCCGGCCTTTGCCAGCGCTTCGCCGTAGGCGATGCCCTCGTCGCGCAGCGGATCGAACTCGGATGTCGCGATGAACGCGGGCGGCAGGCCCTTGAGCTCGCCGCGGAGCGGCGAGGCGCGCGGATCGGTCCGGTCGGCGGGCGAACAGTAGAGGTCCCAGAACCAGAACATCAGGCCGCGAGTCAGGAAGTAGCCGGTCGCGTTGTCCGTGTAGGATGGACGGTCGCAAGTGCAGTCGGTGACCGGGTTGACCAGCAACTGCCCCGCGATCTCAGGACCGCCACGGGCTTTCGCGAGCTGGCAGGTGACCGCCGCGATATTGCCTCCCGCGCTCCAGCCCGCAACCAGCACCGGGCCGGGCCTCCCGCCGAGATCGGCCGCATGCTCGGCGATCCAGCGCGTCGCCGCATAGCCGTCCTCGGCCGCCGCCGGGAAACGATGCTCAGGCGCATGACGATAGCCGACGCTGACGAAGATCATGTCGGTGCGCCGGCACATGTCGCGGCAGAACGGATCGTCGGACAATTCGTCGCCCAGCACCCAGCCGCCGCCATGGAAATAGACCACGATCGGATGCGGCCCCGGCGACGCCGGCCGATAGAGGCGATATGGCAAGAGGCCGTCGGCCCCCTGCAGCACGCCCTCGCCGGCTTCTCCAATCGGCCGGCCGGCCGGCCTCGCTTTGTTGAACTCAGCGACGAAGGCGCGTGCACCCGCGGCGCCCATGGTCTCGATCGGCGGCAGGTTCATCTCCGCCAGCATGTTCAACACCAGCCGTACGTCCGGTTGCAGGCGAACGATTTCACCGTCGTTGCATTGCCCGGCAACATCAGGGCCGGTAAGCCTGAAGCCGAGCATGCCGCGGCCGACGATCTCGTTGCAGATGCTGCGATAAGGTCCGACGCCGCCGGTATAAGGCATCACGCCCCACGCTTTGCCCGGGACGTTGGCGCCCGTGTACCAGGTGTTGGCGAGCCGATGCAGCGTCAGCATGGCGCAATCGGCCATGTGCCGCGCCCAGCCGGTTTGCGCCGCTTCAGTCGCCTCGATGGTGGTAAGGCCGGCTTCGCGCATTGCAACCAGCCGGTCCACGACCCAGTCGATATGCTGTTCGATCGATACCGCCATGTTCGACAGCACCGATGGGCTGCCGGGGCCAGTGATCATGAACAGGTTGGGGAAGCCTGCGACCGCAAGGCCAAGATAGGTCTGCGGGCCGTTGGCCCAGGCTTCGGCGAGCGGCTTGCCGCCGCGGCCCGTGATCGGATGCACGGCGAGGATTGCGCCGGTCATCGCGTCGAACCCGGTGGCAAATACGATGACATCCAGATCGAAGCTGCGCTTGTCGGTGGTGATGCCGGAGCCCGTGATCGCTTTGATCGGTTCCTGCCGAAGATTTACCAGCGTGACATTGGGACGGTTATAGGTGGCGTAGTAATTGGTATCGAGGCACGGCCGCTTGGCTCCGAACGGATGGTCGTGCGGACTGAGCGCAGCTGCCGTCTCGGGATCCTTGACGACGCTTCTGATCTTTTCGCGGACAAGATCGGCGACGCGGGCATTGCCATCGACATCCACCGCCTGGTCGGCCCAGAGCTGTG
>DASUIA010000095.1:0-11377 GCA_036273255.1 Bradyrhizobium sp. | reverse complement strand
TAGTGCTGCTCAAATTCCGATACCGCGCTAGCGCCCAGAGCGGACAGAACTTCGAGTAGCCATGATAACGCAAATAAAACACCCGCGGAAAGCCCGTTGCCGTGTATTGCTTCTCGTCCCAAAGGCCTTTTTTGGTCTGTGTGCTTTTCAGGTACTCGACCCCCCGGGCGACCGCCGGATGGCCGACCTCGCCCGCGGCCATCAACCCGAGCAGGGCCCACGCCGTTTGCGAGGCCGTCGTGGCGGCCCCCTCAAAACCCTTATAGTCGAGTCGGTAGCTCGTGGCATCCTCGCCCCAGCCGCCGTCGGCGTTCTGAATCGACAGCAGCCAATCCGCGGCCTTGCGGATCGTCGGGTCCTGATGGCCGACGCCGGCCGCGTTCAGCGCACAGAGCACCGACCAGGTGCCGTAAATGTAGTTCAGTCCCCAGCGACCATACCATGACCCCTCGGCGTGCTGGGTCCGGCGCAGATACGCAACCCCATCCGCCACCACCTTGCTGGTTTGCGTGGTTTCGCCCAACTGGGCCAGCATCGAGAGACAGCGGGCGGTGACGTCCTCGGTCGGCGGATCGAGCAGCGCGCCATGGTCGGAAAACGGGATGTTGTTGAGATAATATTCGAGATTGTCGACATCGAAGGCGGCCCAGCCGCCGTTGCTGCTTTGCATGCCTTCAATCCACTCGCGAGCGCGGGTGATCGCTGCATCGTATTGCGGGTTTGGGCTGGCACGCCGGCTGCGGTCCATCGCCATCACCACGACCGCCGTATCGTCGAGATCGGGATAATAGGCGTTGTTGTACTGGAACGCCCAGCCACCCGGTCGAACCTCCGGTCGTTTCACCGCCCAGTCGCCCTTGACATCGAGCACCTGCCTCGGCAGCAGCCAATCCAGCCCCTGTCTGGCTGCCGGCAACGCTTCCTCGCCGCCGGCCTCGATCAAGGCGTGACAGGCCAGCGAAGTGTCCCACACCGGCGAGACGCAGGGCTGGCAATAGGCCTCGTGTTCACCGATCACCAGAAGCCTGTCGAGCCCTCGCCGCGTCACCGCGCGCGGCGGATAATCCGCGGGCTTGCCGAGCACCTCATACATCATCACGACATTGGCCATCGGTGGGTAGATGGCGCCCAGTCCATCCTCACCGTTCAACCGTTCTTCGACGAAGGCAACCGCGCTGTCGATGGCACGGGCTCGCAACTTCTTCGAAAACAGCGGCTCGATTGCCCGCAGCACCGTATCCAGCCCGCGGAACAGAAGGAACCAGCCCCAGCTCTGATGCGGCGCCTTGGCGGTCATTCCGATCGAATCCGGCCTCTGCAGGAACAGTTCGTCGATGTTGACGCCACTGACGTGCTTCGCCTTGGGCTTCAGGGCCGCCAGAACCAGCAGCGGTACCAGCGTGGTTCGCGCCCAGTATGAGATCTTGTTGAGATGAAACGGCGACCACATCGGCAGCAGCATGATCTCGACCGGCAGCACCGGCACACTGCGCCAGGTCAGCACGCCGAACATCGCCAGCATGAATCGCGTGAAGACGTTGCTGTGAACGGCACCGCCACGCGAGCGGATGGCCTCGCGCGCCCGTATCATGTGCGGCGCGTCCACGGCATCGCCGATCATTTTCAGCGCGAAGTAGGCCTTCACGCTGGCACTCATATCGAATGCGCCGTCATGGACCAGCGGCCAGCCACCATGGGCGCCCTGAATCCGGCGCAGATAATTCGCGATCTTGCCTTCGAGCACGGCATCGACCGGCTCGCCCAGGTAGCGGCACAGCAGCACATATTCCGCCGGGATGGTGCAGTCGGCTTCCAGCTCGAACACCCAGTGTCCGTCCGGTTGCCGCAAGTCGAGCAACGCCTGGGTTGCCGATGTGATGTTCGCCTCGATCGCGGAAGCATCCTCGATCCCAAGGCTGTCATTGCCGGAATGCATGTCGTTCGATATCCGCTCTATCCGCCCTGCCGGGTGTTGCCGGCGACCGATCAGGGACGCCGCCTGGCGAGGACAAGGTCGGCCGCACGATCCCCGGATCGCACCGATCCTTCGATGGTTGCGGGCAACCCCGTATCAGTCCAGTCGCCCGCGAGAAACAGGTTTTTCCACTGGGTAATTGGACCCGGCCGCAGGGCATTCTGCTCGGGCGTGGCCTCAAATGTGGCACGGCGTTCCCGCACAATCTGCCACGGCGGCAGCTCGCCCTGAATGCCGGCGGCCTTGCAGACATCCCGCCAGAGCGCCTGCGCCAGTTGTTCGCGCGGCATCTCCACCAGACGGTCGGCATTGCTGATGGTGATCGACAGCCGCTGCGGGAACGAGAAGAGCCATTCCACCAATCCGCCGACGACGCCGAGGACTGGCGCCAGGTTCCGAGGCGGATCAACGCGGAAATGGCCGTTCACAATGGCCCGGAACCTGGACGGGGTCTTGAGACCCGGCAGCAGCCCGGCTGCGGCGCGCGGCGGGACCGCCATCACCACGGCATCGTTGGCCGCGATCGGGACCACCTCATCGCCGAATCCCAGTTCGCTGACCCGGCCATCCGACGTCGCGAACGCGCGCAGTTCGTGCTGGAACCGAACCTCGGCGCCTTTGGCCCGCAACAGCCGGATCGCGGGTTCGACCAGCACTGCGCTCAAGCCGTCGCGTGCCACCAGCGGCCGGCAGGCGCTGCCTCCGGCCAGCAGTGTTTCCCGGACCACCGCGCCGGCCAAGCCCGCCGAACCCTCGGGCGGATCGACGTTGAGCGCTGCCAGCAGCAAGGGCTGCACCAGCCGCTGGTACAGAGTTCCCTGGCAGCGGATGGTGGCGCCAACGGGCTTGCCCGTTCCTGCCCAGATCAACGGTGCGAGGGCAAGATAGTCCCGCAGCTCGGTATCTGGCACCCGGCGCGCTTCATCGAATATCCATAGCGGGAGCCGCCCATTTCCCAGATCGAGCTGCCAGCGCTGACCCGTTGTCAGATCGACGAACGGAAACCTGGCATGCTGCGGCCCGACCAGCCCCGTTTCGGTGCCGATCGACCTCGCATAGGCAAGCGCGTGGCGATTGCCCGACAACAACAGGTGATTGCCGTTGTCGATGGTCAGGTTGGTCGCGGCGTCGAAATAGGAACGGCAACGGCCGCCAGCCTGCTGGGTGGCCTCGTGGACATGCACCTTGAAACCGGCGTCGGCCAGCCGGACCGCCGCCGACAGACCCGAAATTCCGGCACCGATGATGTGTGCGGTCGGTTGCATCAGATCAAGGCATAGCGGACGAGGATGGCGATGCGGGCCATCTTGTTGACGCGAACCGGAGCCCGCGGCGAAGCGAACCCCCTCGTCACCAGCAACGCCAGGATCGCGCGGTAGTATCGCGACATGATGCGGGGCGCGCGCACCGCCCGCCGCGGGTTGCGGTTCATGATTTCATCGGCCTTCTCAAAATGCGCTCTCGCCCGCTCCGCCAGCGGCCCGCAAACGCCCGGCAGTGCCGGATCGGAGATCACCGTGAGCGGATCGTCGCTGGCAATTGCCGCGTGCAGCAGTGCTTCGCGCGGCAGATACAGCCGGCCGATGCCGGCGTCCTCGTCGATATCGCGCAGGATGTTGGTCAGTTGCAGCGCACGGCCGAGATGATGCGCCAGCAGAATGCCGTCATCCTCGGGAAGGCCAAATACCCGAACCGACAACCGTCCCACCGCGCTCGCCACGCGGTCGCAATACAGATCGAGCGTGGCCAGGTCAGGCGCGCGGATGTCCTGCGGAACGTCCATCTCCATGCCATCGACGATGGCCAGGAAATCCTCGCGCTTGAGACCGAATTGGCGAACCGAGGCAAGGTAGTCCCGCAACCGCTCGGGGGGATGGCCCCGGTACAGCGCCTCAATATCGTCCCGCCATTTCTGGAGCGCGGCCAGGCGCTCCGGCCGCGGGCCCTCCGAATCCGCGATATCGTCGACCTGCCGGCAGAAACTGTAGATCTGGAACATGGCGCCGCGCTGCTCGCGCGGCAGAATGCGCATGGCCGCGTAGAACGAACTGCTGGACGCAGTGTTGCTGTAATTCGCGTGAGCCGCCGCCGTTTCAGCCGTCATGCGCCGGCCGCCGGTGTCGAGACGGGCCGGCGCCCCATCAACCGGCGGGTCATTTCGCTCGCGAGGCCGCCGACGCTCTGCGTCAGCAACTCGACCGGACCGAGATGGACCCGCTCGCTGAGCGGATCGCGCAGCTTGAGCAGCCCGACAATCTTGTCGGCAAAGGACTGGATCACCGAAATCTCCAGCCCGAGGCGGAGATCCTTCACCCCGGCACACAGCGATTTGCTTTCATCGAGCAAAGCCCCGGTTCGTACCGCAAGCGAATGCAGGCATTGCAGCAGCGGCGCCGACGCCCGCGCTCCCGCGAGTTCTTCGACCGATGCGCCAGCCGCCGCCAGCGCATCGCGTGGAAGGTAGACCCGGTTGAGATCCCGGTAATCCTTGGCGCAATCCTGCAGGTGGTTGTTGATCTGCAAGCCGGCACAGAGCGCGTCGGAGGCCGACCAGGTCGACCGGCTCTCGCCGTGAACGTCGAGCATGAAGCGTCCGACCGGCATGGCCGAATACCGGCAATAGTGGATCACTTCGTCCCAATTCTCGTAGCGGAGCTTGGTCACGTCCATCCGGAATGCCGTCAGCACATCGAGCGCATGGCGGGGCAACATCGAACGGCGCGCCAGCGCCTCGCGCAGATTGACCGCCTCGGGCTGACTGTCGCCCCCGCCCAGGAGTTCGGCCTCGAGCAGGTCGAGATAGGCGAGCTTGTCCGGCGCGGCGAGTGTCGCATGGTCGGCGATGTCGTCGGCGGTCCGGACGAAATTATAGAACGCCAGAATCAGGGCCCGGTGTCGCGGATGAATGATCCAGGACGCGACCGGGAAGTTCTCGTCGCGGTGAGTCTTGCCGGATCGCAGTTCGTTCGCGGTGGTCATCAACGGCTGGCTACATCCATCGGGGCATGACAATTTCGCATGCGGCAAGGCGGCCGTACGCGAGGGATCACGCACCCCATATAGGGGAACGCGCCGCCAAAACCAATGCTGCCAGCGATGGCTCGCTCGTCTCCGGCCACATCCAATTGCAGCCCTGATCAGGCTGTCCGTAGCGATGGCCGGGAAACGAGGGGTCCTACTGCCCGTGGTCCTTCAGGACCTTTTCGCACGCCGCAGACAATTTGGCGCGGTTTTGCTGAAGGCAGGCAAGAACGGTGAAGTCACCCTGATCCATGACGGCACGACAATGGCGCTGAACGTCGCGGATGCAGGCCTTCTGCTCCTCCGGCGTTCCGCTGCGCTGCGGTTGCATCGGCTGGGCGACGGCGCTCGTGGCGACGGAGATCGACAACAGGGTGAGTGCGAGGACGAACTTGGACATCATATTCCTTCACTATGACCGCGGAGAAATCCGATCCCGCATAGCACATGAATGGCGGAACCGCTTGCTCGGATTGCGAACGCCACGAACCGCGGCGACGAACCGACCAAGAGCGCTGGCAAATGCGGCCAAATTTACGACGGACCCGACCTGAAATGCCGGGATCTGCCGCGCTCCCCAGCGAATTCGACAACCGCTTGATGTTGAATTGCAATTTCATCGATCCTATCTGTTCCACAGATTCACCCGTTGGCGCGATGTCGCCAATCGCTCACGGCTGGCAGACGAGAGATGGGGAAACCTCGCGCTTTTTTTGCCGGCGCGGAGCGAAAAGGCGGTTCGCGGAGGCCAGCTTTGCTATATTTTGAATTAATGATCGAACCTGACCTCCCGCTGGCGCGACGGCTGAGCCGTTTGAACCTAACGCACTGCGGCGACACTAAATCCTCGAAGCGGCGAGACGTCACGAGAACTCGATTTGAATGGGAAAATCCATATGAAGCGGCTTCTTCCAACCTGGTTTGAACGGACGATCAAGATTGCCGCCGTGAGCGCCGCGCTGCTGTGGTCGGTGTCGGCAAGCCACGCGCAATCGGGGCCATTCGTCGGCTTTGACGGGACCTGGACGGGCAACGGCACCGTTGCGCTCTCCGATGGGACGACCGAGCGCATCCGTTGCAAGGCGGACTACAAGGTCAACGCCAGCGGGCTGGGCCTGAAGCAGAATCTCCGCTGCGCCAGCGACAGCTATAAATTCGACCTCGTCTGCGACGTCACGAGCGATGGCGACCGCATTTCCGGCAATTGGGGCGAAGCGAGCCGCAACGTGTTCGGCAATCTGCGGGGCACGGCTGGCGGAGGTCAGATCGATGTATTTGTCGAGGCCGCGGGATTTGCCGCCAGCCTGACATTGCGGACCACCGGCAACAAGCAGACCGTCCAGATCAGCTCCAAAGGCGAGATCAGGGGCGTGACCATCACCATGGTCAAGAGCTGACGCCGCGGCCTCACGAAGCGGTCCGATCATTCTGCCGGCTTGGTGCGACGCGCCGTCCCGTGTAGCCGCTGCGACAGGTTGATCAGGAACATCGCCGTCGGCCGCAGGATGAAGAGATCCGCGACCAGGGCCGCGACCATCGCAAAGGCGCTGAGCCAGCCGAACAGGCGCAGCGACGGCAGGTCCGAGAACACCGTCACCACCAGACCGCAGGCCAGCACCACCGTGGTCAGGATCAGCGCCGGACCGACCAGCACGGTCGCGCGTTCGACCGCGAGTTCCGGACTAACGCCGGGCGTCGTCTCGAGCCGCAGCCGATTGAGGAAGTGGATGGTCGCGCTGAGACCAAGCCCGAACGATACCGTAAGCGCCACCACACTGGCGAATTGCAGCCCCTCCCCCAGCAGCCACAGCACCGTGCCGGAAAGCACCACCGGGAAAATACCTGGCAGGATACAGGCGAGCCCGACTACCCATGAGCGGAAGGCAAGTCCGATGAAGAACGCAACGAAGGCGAATTCAATGGTCAGTCCGCGGTTGAGCTTCTCGATCATGTTGGCGCTGTTGCGCGCCGCGATCGCGGAAAGCCCGGTGACGGCGATCTCATAGCCCGGATGCTTCTTGCGGACGGCGTCCAGCGCGGTGTCGAGCTTCTCGACCACCGGCAGTATCCGGCTGGAATCGAGATCCGGCACCCTGCCCGATACCACGACCGCATCCTGGTCGGCCGAAATGAAGCGCTGTACCAGGTGCTTCGGCAGCAGATTGACGTACTCCTTCAGCGTCGCGACATCGGTGGTGCCGGCTTTCTCGGCGAGCCAGCGCCGCAGCGTCTCGAGCGACCAGACGTTGCCGACACCCGCCTGGGTCTCGACCATCGCGTGGACGTCCGCAATCGTCTGCAGGGTCTCCGGAGAATACAGCGACTCGCCCTTGGGGAATTCGATCAGCACATCGATCGGATTGGCGCCGGTCAGCTTGGCATCGAGCCGTCCGCTCGCCGCAACCGCCTGCTGCTTGTTCGGCACCTGGTCGGCAAGCCGATAGCGCGGCTGCAGGTTGCCGTAGACTACGGCGAGACCGGCGACAACCAGCACGGCGATCAGGCTGAACAGGCCGGGACGGCCGACCATTCGCACCGCGATCCAGTAGCAGAAATTGCGCAACGCCTGAACGCCCGCGTCGGCACTCTGGAACTTGACGGCGAGAATCTTCTCGTTGCGCACGAACAGCACGCCGAACACCGGCACCAGCGAAAGCACCGCGATCAGCGCGATGATGGTCGCGGCAAGCCCGGCTTCACCGAATTTGCGGATCAGGTCGGAATCCGAGAATTGCAGCGCGATGAACGATATTCCGGCGGTGCCGTGGGTCAGCACGCAGGCGGGTCCGACCACATATACCGCGTTCCTGAACGCGGCATATTTGTCCTGTCCCGCGATCAGGCGATCCCGCGCCGCGAAGGTTAGCTGCATCGAGTCGGAAAAGCTGATCACCATGATCAGCGGCGTCATCACGTTCAGGAACATGTTCAGGCTGAAACCGGCCCATCCGAGGCCGCCGAGCGCCAGCAGGATCGCGATCATGGGCGGGAAGGCCGCGACCACCATGAAGGATATCTTGCGAAAAAAGATGATCGCGATGACGCACCCGGCCAGTATGCCGAGAATATTGTAGGTCAGCCCATCGCGTTTCACCGCATTGCGGATCTCGAGCTGCATCACGGGGACGCCGGACAATTCCGCCGTTAGCCCGCTACCGGCAAGATCCTGGGCCATCAGCTTGCGGATGTCGCCGACGGTCTTGCCAAGCTTGTTGCCGGCGACAGTGTCGGGCTCCAGCGACAGCACGATCAAAGCGAGGGTGCCGTCTTCGGACAGGAGCTTGCCGCGAATGATCTCGTTGCTTTTGACCGTTTCAATGAACTTGTCATACTCCGCGCCCTTCGGCAGTTCGGTCGGGAACAGGGCCGCGGGCAATTTTCCCGGTGCTGGCGCCTGTCGTGCCGAAAACAGCGAGATCAGGCCACGGGTACCATCGACAAGCTGCAGATCGGTCACGAGATCGCGCAGCTTTTCGAGATTGGAACGCTCGAGCAGGGTCTTGCCCTCCACGACGACCAGCACATCGAACTCGGTCGCCGGGAACCGCCGGGTCTCCGCTTCATATTGCCGGTAATCCTTCGAATTGGAGCGGAATAGCTGACTGAGCGAATCGTCGATCTTGATGCGCTGGATGCCGAAGATGGCGCCGATGATCAGCGCGACGAGAATGATGCAGGACAGCACCGGCGCCCGCAGGGCAATGAGGCCAATCCGCTCCAGTCCGAAAGCGATGCTGGGCCCGCTCGGCCGGTGCTCGATCTTGTCGACGTGGACCCTGCTGTCGCCGTTCTTTTCGAGCATGCCGTATCCAGTTCTCACATCGGTTCAGTGTGTATAGCTTAAGTCTGCGGGAGCGCGAATGCGGCCTTGACCGGCGCTGTCTAACTGGCACTACCCCTTGAAAATATGCGGTAATTCGCCGCGAATTGGTTTAGCAGATCGCCGCCGCGGCCCGCAACCGCCGGCGCCGCCGCAGAATCGGCGCGGATGCGGCAAGATTGCCTCAAACCCCGGACTCACCGCCCGGCTGCGGGTTCGTGATCAGACCCGACGCCACACCCCCGCTTCCATCCTTTAGCGTCACTCCGGTGAGTTTCCGAACGAGCCCTTGACGAATCAGCCAGGCAATTCTCAATGCCGCCTCATCGTAGCCGAGTCCCGCGCCGTGGATATTGGAAATGCAGTTGCGTTCGGCGTCGGTGCGGCCGGCTTGCGGCGCGAAGGTGAGGTACGCTCCCAGGCTATCCGGCGCGGACAGGCCGGGCCGTTCGCCAATCAATACCGCAACCATGCGCGCGCCGAGCAGCTCGCCGATCTCGTCGCCCAGCGCGACCCGCGCGCCACAGGCGACCACGGCATGGCCGATTTCGATCCGGTCGATTGCGAGGCGCGAAATGAGGCGGCGAACGAGCTCGATCGCGTGGGCGTTGACCGCCGATGGCGACAGGCCGTCGCCAACCACGATCGCGAGTTGCGAACCGGCCGTGTGACTTGCAAGCAGGTGACGCGACTCCGGATCGAGCATCCGCCCGAGATCGGGACGCGCCAGATAATCCCTTCGGCTGCGGACGCGGCTGGAGACCGCCAGCGAGCGCAGGCCGAGGCCATTCAGGCCCGTGACCAACGCGGCCACGTCGAACCCGGCATGAACCGCGTCACGGGCCCGGGCGTGATCCCGCGTGAACTGCAGCAAAGCGTCGGTCGGCAGGCTCGCGCCGGTCCGGCCGAGACCGACGCGCGCCGGCGTAAGTTGCCGCAGATCCCGCAGCGTTCGACCCGGCGGCGGCGACGTCATCGCCACCGGTCCCCACCATCGTTATTCGGCCGGAACGGAGGCCTGCTGCAGCTTGAGCGAATAATAGGACGCATTGGTGTGCCCACGCGACGCATCGCGCGCGAACATGATCAGGTGATGCGCGACCAGGATCGAGCTGATGAGATATTCGATTTCGCCGCGGGCAAGGCGCCGCAGCGCGAACTTCCAGAATTCGAGCTTGTAGTCGCCGAGAATACCGACCTTCCAGAAGATGTTGCGAAGCATCGTCAGGCCAAGCCTGATGTTGCGCCAGGATGACCGCTCGCGCGACGGCGGAGGCTCAATCCGGTTCTGATAGGTGTGCTGGATCTGGAATTCATAGCGTGCCAGCAACTTGGCGGGCTGATAGGCGCTCCCCATGCAGGCGCGCCAGGTGGTCACGACGTCTTCGTAGGGCATGCGGAAATCGACGTTGGAATCCCGGCCCTCATCCTCGATCAGCCGGTTCTCGCGCTTCAACCGGTCCCACAGCGGCGTTCCCGGCAATGCCTGCAGCAGATTGATGGTCAATAGCGGGATCTGCGACGCGTCGATGAATTCGAGCAGATGCTGTCCGCTCTCCGGCTTGTCGGTATCGAGGCCGAGGATGATGCCGGAGACGACTTCCATGCCGAAGCCGTTGAGGGTCCGGATCGCTTCCATGATGGGAACCATCATGTTGTGATCCTTGCGCATGGCCTTCAGGGCCGCCGGATCCGGCGTTTCTATACCGCAGAAGATCGTCGCGAAGAACGCCTCGCGCATCGCCGCCAGAATTTCCGGACGCTTGGCAATGTTGAGCGTCGCCTCGCAGGAGAAACGCAGCACATAGCCGGTCTTCTTCTGCCATTCGATCAGATGCGGCAGGAGCTCGAGCGCGGCCTTTCGGTTTCCGATGAAATTGTCGTCGACGAAATAGACCGAGCCGGTGATGCCGCATTCGAGCAGCTTGTCCAGTTCGGCCGTGATCTGCTGGGGCGTCTTCAGGCGCGGATTGCGGCCGTACAGTCCGGGAATATCGCAGAATTCGCACTGATAGGGACAGCCGCTCGAATACTGGATGCTGCCGAGAAAATAATGCCCGATGTCGGCAAGCTCATAGGCCGGAATCGGAAATTTGGTCATGTCGAGCCGGTCGGCTGTCTTCAGCGTCACCTGCCGCTCGGGACGGGACGGATCCCGGCCGATCCGCGCGATCAGCTCGTTGGTGGCATCACCGAGTTCGCCGACATGCAGGTAGTCGAAGGAAGGATAGTAGTCCGGGCAGGCGCTGACCGATGGACCGCCGATCGCGACCGTCAGATCGAAGGCATGCGCCCTGCGGCAGATATCGTTCATCTGCTGGCGCTGGATATGCATGCCGCTGACGAAAACGGCTTCCGCCCATTGGAAGTCTTCCGCCGTCGCCGGGCGGATGTTTTCATCGATGAAGCGGACCGGCCAGTGCGCGGGGATATAGGCCGCGATCAACAGCAGGCCTTGCGGAGGCATGAAGGCCTGGACCCCGGCGGTCAGCGGATACGCGTATTCAAAAGTTCCGAACGAGGAGGTGTAGCGTGGAAAGACGCACAGGATCCGCCGCACA
>DASUIA010000094.1:0-3034 GCA_036273255.1 Bradyrhizobium sp. | reverse complement strand
CCCAGACGCCGCGGTGCGGGTTCAGCTTTGGGGATGACGGGTCGAATGCGCGAGGCCAGACGAACGGCTCCTTTGGGTCGCGAGCAGCCGACCCGTGCGTCTCAAATGAATGACGGCGTAGGGTCGATAGTGTTGAAGAACTCGGCCGCTGTTGGGTTTTAGGTGATCGGCGGATAATCCGGGGTCGGGCTGAGGAGAGCTCTCCCGGCTCACCCCACTGGAGAGAACGCTCGGGTGGGGATCAGCTTGGCCAGTTTTCGGAGGTTCTGGGCGATGGCGGCGAGGTGGAACTCATCGCGGGCGCCGCAAGGCCCGCGCAGCCGCAACCGGTCGAGCTTCAGGATGCGCTTGAGGTGCGCGAACAGCATCTCGACCTTTTTCCGCTGGCAGCGTGAGGTCTGGTAGGCCTCGGTCTTGGCGATCTCGCGAGCGAGATCACGCGCCCCTTCGTAAATTGAGCGCGGCACCTTGCGGGCTGGGGTGTTCGGGCAGCAGCGCGGTTTGAGCGGGCAAGGCTCGCAGTCATGCTTGCTGGCGCGGTAGAGCAGCGAGTTGTCCTTCATCACGCCAATCCGCGGCACCGTGAACGGCCGGCGATAGCGCCGAAGGGTGGTGCCGCCCGGACAGCGATAGGTGTCACTCGCGAGGTCGTAGACGAAGTCCTCGCGTGAGAAGGTGTCGTCCGTCCGCTTGGACTTGTCGAACACCGGGATGTGCGGCTCGATCGCACGGTTATTCACCAGCCAGTTCAGCATCTCGGCCGAGCCGTAACCGGTGTCGGCGATCAGTCGCTCCGGCCAGAGTTGGAGCCGATCGTGGACGCGCTCGATCATCGTTTTGGCCGCGGTTACCTCGGCCTGGCGCACCGCCGTCGAGGGCTCGACGTCGACGATGATGGCGTGCTCCACATCGATCAGATAGTTGGTGCAGTAGGCATAGACGGCCGGTCCACCCCAGGAAGCGGTCCAGCGTGCCGCCGGATCGACCGGCGAGATGAACTTCGGCTCGACCGGGGTGGCGCCGCCGAAAGCAGCGTCGTCGAGAGCGGCAAAGTATTCGGCGACCGCTCGGTTTGCGTTCGGGTCGAGTTGGTCGAGCTTATCGACGCCGCGCTGGCGATGAGCGTCTGCAACGATCAGGCTGGCATCGACCGCGAAGCCCTCGCCGCCGACCAGACCTTCAGCCATGCATCGCCGAACCACCGTCTCGAACAGCTCGCGCAGCAGGTCGGCGTCACGGAACCGGCCATGGCGCGTCTTGGAAAAGGTCGAGTGGTCGGGCACCTCTCCGTCGAGATCCAACCGACAGAACCAGCGATAGGCCAGGTTCAAATGCACCTCTTCGCAAAGCCGCCGTTCCGAGCGGATGCCGAAGCAGTAGCCGACGATCAGCATGCGAATCAGCAGCTCCGGATCGATCGATGGCCGACCGGTTTCGCTGTAGAACGGCGCCAGGTGCGCCCGAACCCCATCAAGATCAACGAACCGGTCAATCGCCCGCAGCAGGTGCGTCTCCGGCACGTGACGCTCGAGCGAAAACTCGTAAAACAGGGCGTCCTGCTGAACGCGTCGTTCCCCCATCATCGACGGCACTCCAGTCTCAACGACCAGAGTGAATCAGTGCCCCCGAAACCGCGCAACCCCAGAGTTTTTCAACATCGGGTAATGGTCGGCGGCTCTTCCCCAGAGCCGATAGGATCGGCTCTGTCATTGGAAGAGGAGACCAACGATGGAGTATTTTGCCGGTTTGGATGTCTCGATGGCGGAGACGCAGATCTGCGTTGTGGCGCGAAACGGCACTGTCATCCACAAGGCGAAGGTGCCGTCTACGCCTGCAGACATTGCGGCCGAGCTCGCTCAGGTTCCAGCCTGCCGGCGGATCGTATTCGAGACCGGCCGAATGGCCCCGATGCTCTATCACGGTTTGCGCCAGCTCGGACTGCCGGTCATCTGTATCGAGAGCCGGCAGGCCTATCAGGCGTTGAAGCTACTGGCGACGCACAAGACCGACCACAACGATGCACGCGGTTTGGCACATCTGGCGCGCACCGGGTTCTTCAAGCCGGTTCACGTGAAGTCCCTGCCAGCACACGCCGTCCGGTCGCTGATCATCGCTCGCAAGAAGCTGGTGGGTCAGCGGGTCACCCTGGAGAACCAGATCCGCGGCCTGGCCGTGGTGTTTGGCGTCCGGCTGCCACGGGCGCTCAGCTCCGGGTTCATCGAGCAGGCGCTCCAGGCAAGCGACGGCATCCCCGGATTATCTGCTGCCATGCGAGGTCTGGTCGCGGCGCGTGCCGCCGTCCTTGCCGCCATCGTGGCGATCGACGCTGATATAAGGCGAATGGTCAGAGCGTCCGGTGCTTGCCGGCGGCTAATGAGCATCCCCGGCGTCGGCCAGCTCACCGCTCTGGCTTTCACCGCGGCGGTTGATGATCCCGGCCGCTTCCGGAGATCCCGCGACATCGGTGCTTATCTCGGCTTGGTGCCGCGGCGCCACCAGTCAGGCGAGCTCGACTATACCGGCAGCATCTCGAAATGCGGCGATCGGCGGGTGCGTACCCTCCTGTACGAAGCGGCGAACGTCATGCTGACGCGCTACAAGGGGCCGCTGAAGCTCAAGGACTGGGCAATCGCGATCGCCAGACGCTCGACGATGCGAAAGGCACGGGTTGCCCTTGCCCGGCGCCTCGCGATCATCATGCATGCCATGCTGAAGCACGGCACCGAGTTCAAACCGGCATAGCCGGCAGCATCAACGAGACGGAGGTCCAATCAAGCTCCCGAGTGGAGCGGTGCCCCAGGGAGGGAGCAGATGACGGCGTCGATTCTGTAGCATGCGGTCTCCTCGACCGACTGCGATTTCAACCAAGCCGCCCTGCACCCAGCTGACCCCATCAAGTGCCATGTGAGCACGTAGAGAACGCAGACACCCAAGGCGCTGATACCACTCAAAACGAGCCACCGACCTTGACCCATTAGAGAACATATCGGACCATTCAGCGAAGGAGCATCGAGTGAGTTATAATTCTGATTTT
>DASUIA010000093.1:0-6900 GCA_036273255.1 Bradyrhizobium sp. | reverse complement strand
CGCGCGGCGAAGCCGCGCTCCTCACCATGAGGGTCCAGGCGTAGGGTGGGCAAACGCGCTTGCGCCGTGCCCACCGTCCGACAATTGGTGGGCATGCGGAGCCTGTCATCGGGCGCGCATTCGCGCGACCCGTTGGCTTTGTCGTACTGCGTCATAATTTTTGTCGTCTGTATGTTGCGGCGTTGCTGCCGCAACAGGGACATCGCGGCAGGGTTTTGATGAGCGCGTTGATCAGGCGAATTCGCATGGTTGCGATCGAGTCCGCAATGTGGCGTTCAGGCCGCAAGGGGGGATCCTCTGGGTCGATAACCTTCAGGTAGAGCAGTCGTCTGGAACGGCGCGGCGCGACGAGGTGCTGAGGGGGGAATCGTCTCCCTCTCGGAGACCAGGAATCCGTAGGCTGCGATGCACATCGTGGCGTGATGATGGAAGCCGCGCCAGCCGCGCCCCTCGAAGTGCCCGAGCCCGACCTCCTGCTTGAGTTCAAGATAGTCACGTTCGATACGCCAGCGCAGCTTGGCCAAGTCGACGAGTTCGCGGAAGCCGACATTGGGTGGCAGCGTCGACAGCCAATACTTGGTCGGCTCGGGTTTATCCGCCGGCCACTCGATCAGCAACCATTCCTCCGAGATCGATTCCGGTTTGAGCTGGGTATGTCCGACCCGGACACGCACGCGGGCGAAGCGCGACGACAGCCACTCGGCCGAGCCCTCCCGCCACTGGATCGTGTGCCAGGCGTCTTTGGGCAGATCGCGCGCCAGGCGTTTGGCCGAGATCAGATCGGGCTCGTCGCGACGCCCCGTATTGTTCAGCGGCCGGCCTTTCCGCCTCGGTCCGGTCCCGGGTGGCCACACCAGGATCTTCGGTTGAATGCCGACGACGTAACTCACGCCCAACGCCGTCATGCCGGTGCGCAGCCGTGAGTCCACGCCATAGGCGGCGTCCATCAAGGCGACCCCGCGGGGCAGGCCGGCCTTACAGGCCCACCTTATTTGCTCGAGCGCGATCTCCGGTTTGGTCTTGAAGCGGATGTCCCGCGGCACCCCTGCCTTCTTCCGGCGCGCTTTGTCCTTGGTCCACTCCATCGGCAGATACAGCCGATAGGCCACCGGCAGGCTGGCGGCGTGATTGGCGATCGACAGCGAGACGGCCACCTGACAATTGGCCTCCTTGCCAAGCTGACCGCAATACTGAACCTTCACGCCTACCGAATGCGTGCCATGTTTGGGAAAACCCGTGTCGTCGATGATCCATGCCTCGATCGGCCCCTGCCGCTGCATCGAAGGCAGCACCATCTCGCGCACCTTGGCCAGCACATTCTCGTCCGACCAGGTCGCGACGCCGACAAAATGCAGCAACGACTGATGCTGTGCTGCCGTCCGCGCCGGAGCCGTCTTCGCCGCTATCGGCTCCACGCTCTTGCGTTCGCCCGGCAGGATCAGGCCAGTGCAATAGTCGCGCAGCGGGCCAATCCGGTCGGCGTGCCCAAGCACTCCCGCAAGTCCCGCTACATACGCCGCAAATCGTCCTTCTGCCTTCTCTTCGCTCTTCCGATCCATGTCAGCACCTCGCGCGCCAATCCTGAATCTTCTCAAATACTTGATTCTCAAAGTCGAAGCGTGCGACCTTCTGACTCAGTACGATTAGCCCACCCTACAGATCGCTACCGATCGCGCATCGCGGAATGACGGCCCCGCTAGAACACTGCGATAAATTTCAAAAGCGAGATGATGCCGAGAACGATCACGACAACGCGCACGATCTGCTTGGCGCGGCCATCCAGCGGCAGCATATTGATCAAATAAAGGACAAGGATAACAACGAGGAAGGTAATCAGTACGCTGATAATCATCAGTGCCCCCTGCGAATGTCACTTGGCGTTGCTGCGGCAGAACAACGCAAAGCCGCGACACCGGTTCCCGTCGCGGAACCCGATATCTCGTCCGCAACGACCAAGCAAGCGCCAAACCGTCAGTCCGCTGCCACCACCGGCACGCGCTGATAGCGCGCGCTGATCCGGGACGGGACCGGCGAGAAGTTCAATGCCGCACCGCGCCGGTCGCTGCCGCGGCCGGCCACCATCAACCCGTTGGCACCGGCGACGATGTCGCCCTTGCGCAGCGTCGGGTCGTTCTCGATCTTGACCGGCGCAAGCCCGATCTGGTCCTTGCCGTTGCAGGTGCATCCCGCCACCAGCTCGCTGCGGTACCGGAACGCGTTCGGCAGTTCGGAATAGGGCTTTCCAGTCTCGGTCGCGGCATTGTCGATATTGCTGCCATAGACGACCTTGGTTTCACTCGCCGGGCAGAAACTGTTGCACGACGCCGCCCGGCTTTGACTGTCGGATGCCGAGATCGGGAAATAGCGTCCATCGCAGGTGCGCACGCAAAAGGCCTGGCCGCCGCCGGCAGGGCGCGGGCGCGACTCCGCGGGCGGCGCGCCGAACTCGCCTTCGCTTGCAAATGGCAGCCGTACCGAGGCAGACCGGTGTGCGCCGAACGCGCCGAACAAGGCAGAGAGGAAGTCTTCGGCGCGGGCCGCTGGCGCCAGCGCCGAAACGCTCAACAGCACGGCGGTACCGAACGCCAGCCATTGCCTTCCTCGTTGCCAGTTCATGATCGCCTCCGGACGCGGATGCCCGACTTCAGTACAGGGAAGAATTCGAAAGATTCATCGCCTGGCGGCCGGGCCACGGCATCGCCGCAGGCGCCCGTGCAGCCAGCGGGCGGGCGGCGCCAGTGACACTTGCTTCGATATGCGGCCCGTTCTTCGGCAACACCACCACCCTGGTGCCGACATTGACGCGGCTGAACAGATCGGCGACGTCTTCATTGGTGAGACGGATGCAACCGCTGGAGACAAACTTGCCGATGGTCGAGGGATCGTTGGTACCGTGGATGCGATATTCGCTGGAGCCGAGATACAACGCGCGCGCGCCGAGCGGATTGCCCGGGCCGCCCGCCATGAAGCGCGGCAGGTAAGGCTGGCGCGCGATCATCTGCGCCGGCGGGTGCCAATCCGGCCATTCTGCCTTGCGGCTGATGGTCTGCACGCCGGCCCAGGTAAAGCCCTGGCGACCGACACCGACACCGTAACGAATGGCGCGACCCTGCCCGAGCACATAATAAAGCGTGGTGTTTCCGGTATCGATGATGACGGTGCCTGCGGCCTCACGGGTATCAAGGCGGACGACGGCGCGCCGCAACTGCTGAGGCAGCACGCTCTCGCTGCCACTGCCTTCGTCGGTCAGCGCCGAATCGGTCGGGCCGCCGTTGACGTCGCCGGACGGAAAAGCACTCTGCGGCGTGGATGCATAGCCGAGCGCCTGGGCGTTCGCTGCGCCCGGAAGCATCGCGGGTGCCACGAGCAACCCCGCGAAAATCAACGCGCCGGCCGCGCGCCGCGAGCGAATGCGAACGGTTGCAAAATTCTGTGTCATGACCTGCCCCATATCGACGCGCATCGGGTGATGCTCTTCACAGGGAACGCGATCGGGGCATCGCGGTTCCGTCCGCGGCGATTCAAATCGCCGCTGTCAACGGGGCCCGCTGTCACGTCTACGCGATGGAACCTTTGGCCGGCGCCGCGGTTTATCAGCGGCAGAATCCGGTTCGTCGCGCGAGGCGGGCACGGATCAGGTTTGCGGCAGCGCGGGGGAGAGCCAGTTGCGTGTCCTTCCCGATGAGCATGCGTCTTCGCATGAAGCCGTCGGCACGCCGCTGTCTGACAGCCGAACCGAACTGCCGCCGGTGATCCGCCGCGCGGAGGTCGTCGCCTTTGCCCTGGTCGCTCTCCTGACTATTTGCGTGGTTGCCGTCCTCTACGCCGCCAAGGCGTTCTTTCTTCCGGTGGTAACGGCATTCGTGATCGGTACCATGCTGTCGCCGGCTGCCGGCTTTCTCGAGCGGCGCCGAATTCCCCGCGCGATATCGGCGGTCCTGATCGTGGCCGCGGTCGGCGCCGCAGTCGCGTTCATGATCGGGTTGATCTCTTCGCCCCTGATGGAATGGAGTACGCGGCTGCCCGAACTCGGCTCGCTGCTCCGCGACAAACTGCATGTGTTCGACAGGCCGCTCGCGCTCTGGCATGAATTGCAAAGCATGGTTGGCATATCGGACGCGGCCTCGGCGACGACGTTTCAGCTGCCGAAATTCGACTGGGTCGAGCCGACCATCGGCTTCCTGTCGCCGACCTTCACCGAATTCCTGCTGTTCTTCGCGACACTGGTGCTGTTCATCGCTAGCTGGCGCGATTTGCGGCGGGCCCTGATCATGACCTTTACCGATCACTCCGCGCGGCTGCGGACGTTGCGAATCCTCAACGAAATCGAAGGACATCTCGGCGGCTATCTGCTCACCGTGACGATGATCAATTTCGGCGTCGGCGCAGCGACCGGCATCATTTGCGTGGTGACCGGCATGCCAACTCCGGCCGGACTCGGCGCACTGGCCGCAACGCTGAACTTCTTTCCCATCATCGGACCGGTCGCGATGTTCGTGATCCTGGCGGTAGTTGGGGTGATCGCGTTCTCCACGCTCGGCGCGGGACTGATCGCCGCGGCACTTTTCGTCGGCGTCACCTTCCTCGAAGGACATTTTGTCACGCCCACCATCATCGGCCGCCGGCTCGAATTGAACGCGCTGGCGGTATTCCTGGCGCTGGCATTCTGGACCTGGCTGTGGGGCCCGATGGGCGGTTTCCTGTCGTCGCCGCTGCTGATCGTAGGGTTGGTGCTCAAGGAGCACCTGATGCCGGTGGATGTGCCGCAACTTCCGCCGGATTGAGCGGGCTTTTGCCGCAGGGAACTTCGGGGAACCCGAGGCGTTGGCTCCGGCACGATCTCAGTTTCAGTTTCCGGGAGCCTTTGGATGTCGAGCACGGATGGCGAAATCGGAATGAGAAATCTGACGGATAAAGCAACCTATGAACGCCTTGAAAAGGATGTAGCAGCCGTGAAAGACGATATTGCAGCCCTGGCCGACCAGATCACCGACGTGCTCAACAGCTTTGCCGGCACCGCCAGGAAGCAGGCCCACCGCGGCTACAAGCAGGCGCGCGCCAATGTCGATGCGACGGTAGACGATCTTTCCGATCGGGGCAGCGCCATGATGGATGCCGCCCATGACGCGGCCCATTCGCTGGAAGAGTCACTGGAGGACGTCATTCAGCAGCGTCCGCTGGTGACCGTTGGTCTCGCACTCGGACTGGGCTTCCTGATCGGCGTGACCTGGCGCCGCTAGGGCGGGCGATGACCCTCTCGACCACACCCATCCCTTGATTTGAGCAGCGGGCAGGTGCGCCGTCCGTCAGGTCGGCTGCACTAATTTTCAATTCGGATTTTCAAATGTTTCAGCGCATCATCGACGATTTCAAGGAAAGCACCGGCACGGCCCTGCGGCTGACATCGCTCGCTGGCATTGCCGTGCTCGCGCTGTTGATCACGACGTCGTTTCTGTGCGCAGCCGTCTTCGTCTACGTGCTGCAGAACTACGGTCTGGTCCAGGCTTGCCTCACAGGCGCTGCGGTCTTCTTTGTCGTGACGCTGATCGCAGCCGGTTGTTACAGGGTGCGGAAAAACAGGGTCAAGGCGCGCGCCGCTGAGGCCGCGAGATCCGCGGCTCACTCCCCGCTCGCCGATCCCATGCTGATTGCGACCGGCCTCCAGCTCGTCCGCGCCATCGGTCTCAAGAAACTGATTCCGCTATTGGCGCTCGGCGGTCTCGCCTTGGGCATGCTGGCAAGCCGCAACACGCCCAGCGACGACGATCAGGAGACTTGAGGTCCCGAGTCAGGTCACGCAGCGGCCGGGCCCGAGTTGCTTCGCCACTTCGGTCAATACGCTGACCATGGGCTCGCAGGCGACGGCCATCGTGCTGCCGCCGGACTTGACCAGCGAAGGCGCCGATACGCCGCTGCGCGCGATCCCCGCCGCGGGAATGCGCACCAGGACCGAGGTGTCGGAAAGACCATTGACCTGGAGCGAAATCGTCCGGGTCCGCGCCGCCGGTGCGACGAGATGCGCGCTGCGGTCAGCCTTGGCGTCCCGGTTGATGGTGCTCACCGTGGACCCCGCATTGGCCTGCTGGCGTCCGGCCAGATCCTGACCCGATGCAAACTGAACCGCTCCGAGCGTCAGCGCGATCGCGACCGCGCCGAAAATTCCCTTGCCAGTCTGTAGCATCTGCCTGTTCCCCTCGCCTCTTGGCGATCGCGGACACAACGCGAACGAAACCGTGCGGGTTCTCGGGGACGGCGATCACTTAACCGTGTGCGAAAAATATTTGAAAAAAACTGCCGGCGGCTGGAACGAGCGCAGGGGTCTCGGAGTCATCCCGGCAGCCGGTTATCCCCCTGCCCCATTGACCGGTGACGTAGGGCGCGACTGCGGTGATGCCAGTCGCGCCCTATCTTTTTATCTCTTTTCCGGCGCTTCCGGCCGGATTCGCTAATGGACGGGTAGCATGGCAAGTGAGCGGCGCTCGTAGACTATAGAGGGGTTGCATTGCGGGCGCGGCGGTCGGCCAGCGCGATACATGCGCGGCCGGCAAGCATCCCGGCGGCTCCGCCTGCCACTTTTTCCATGGCATCGATAACGCGGGCATCCCGGTCCGGAGTGAAAATCTGCAGCCATTCAAGAAGGATGGCGCTCCCGAAAACGATCAGGCAGATCACGGTGATGCGGCGGGGATAGCTCAAGAAAAATAAAAACCCCAGCAGGCCATAGGCCCCGAACCGTTCAACGAAAACGGCGATCACGGGCTCGGTCGCCGTCAATTCCGGCCTCGCGCTTGCCGATGAAAGTGTCGCATAGATGATGAAACCCAGGCACGCCCAAGCGGCAACGGCTGTGAGTTTTTGAAACATGCGAGGCTTCTTATCAGACTGGAGCCCGCCAGAGTA
>DASUIA010000092.1:0-11114 GCA_036273255.1 Bradyrhizobium sp. | reverse complement strand
GCCCCGGATGATGACTCTCTATCTTCGTCATGGCCGGACCTGTTCCGGCCATCCACGTCTTTGATGCTGTTAGGCTTTCAAGACGTGGATGCCCGCGACAAGCGCGGGCATGACGAGTCAGTTACGCAGGGCCGTTGGTATCATTCAGCGGCCTTTGATTCAGTTGCGACCGGGCGAGCGAATTCGTCGCGCACCCGCTCGAAGCGCCCGTAGCGCAGCGCCAGCGTCGGCAACACAAGAAGATTGAGCGCCATGGATGTCAAAAGGCCGCCCAAGATGACGATCGCCATCGGCCCCTGAATTTCTCGGCCGGGATCGTTCATGCCGATGGCGAGCGGCAGGATGCCGAGCCCGGTCACGATCGACGTCATGAGGATAGGCGCGAGCCGGTCGGCCGCTCCCGCAACCGCGGTCTCCAGCCCCCACGGGCTGCCCTCGACGTCAACAAGATGCTCGTAATGAGCAATCATCAGGATCGAGTTGCGGAGGCTTATGCCGAAAAGCGTGACGAACCCAACCATGCCACCCAGGGTCAACACCCCGCCGGTCGCAAATACGGCCAGCACGCCTCCGACCAAGGCAAACGGCAGGCTCGCCAGGACCAACAGCAGATTGCGCCAATTGCGCGCGACGATAGACAACAAGAGAGTGATGCCGATGGCTGCGATGAATGAGTTGACCAGGAGGTCGCGCTGGGATCGCGATTCTGCCTCCGCCGCACCGGCGAACTGGATGTAAGTTCCAGCCGGGAGTTCGACCTTGGCGCGGATGAGGGCTTTTGCGGCTTTGACGAAGGAAATGAGATCGGTCCCGGCAACATTGGCAGTCACCGTCTGCACGCGACGCCCTCCCTCGTGCAGCACCTGATAGCGTCCCGAAGTCTGGTAAATATCTGCGATCTGCTTGAGCAGAACATAGGCACCGCCCGGACTGCGGATCGGCAAGTCACCGACCTTGGTGATGTTGTCGCGGCTGGCAGCGTCGAGGATCGTCATGACGTTGAAGACCTGATCGCCTTCATAGGTCTGGCCAACGACATCGCCCTGATAGGCGGCCCGGATCAACTCGAGCACCTCGACCGCGTCGAAACCCCAACGCTCCAAATCGGATTTGCGGAGGCGGATCGAGAGTTGCGGCAGACCGGGCGGCGACTGGACCTGAACGTCCGTCGCGCCTGGGGTTTGCTCCAGCGTCCGGGCAATTTCCTGCGCCTTGCGATCGAGCAGGTCGAGGTCGTTGCCGAAAACGTTGACCGCAAATGCGGCCGTGTAGCCCGAGAAGGTCTCCTCGATTCGCTCAGTGAGAAAAGTCATGACAGCAGCGTTCACGCCGACGAAACCTGCGAACGTTCGGCGAATATCCGCTTGCGCCTTTTCGGCGTCGTCTCCCGATAGGCCCGGATTCAAATCTACTTCGAACTCGCTGTAGTGAGGACCCCAGTTGTCCTCGGATTCTTCCGCTCGTCCGACGCGTTGCGCAACCGAGCGCACCTCGTGCAACTGTCGCAATCCGTCGGCGATACGGGCGCCGATACGCAGCGACTCGTCGATCGACGTGCCGGGCACCGCGGACATGTGAACGACGAAATGCCCCTCCTTCAACTCGGGGATGAAGCCGCCGCCGAAAAACGGCAGCGCGGCACAGCCGGCAATCGTCAGCATCGCCGCCGCAGTAACCAGCGTCCGGGGCCGTTGCGCGAGCCGCCGCAAGAGCCTTTGATAGCCGGCGCGCGTCCATCGGATCACCGGCGGATCCCGTGTCGGCACCCTGTCGGCAAGAAGCGCCATGGAAAGCGCCGGTGTCACGGTCAGCGCGACCGCCAGCGAGGCAAGCACCGCCAGGCTATAGGCCAAACCCAGCGGTGCAAACAAGCGTCCGGCGGTCCCCGACAACGTCATCACCGGCAGGACGACCAGAATGACCGCGAACGTTGCATATACCACCGCGCTGCGGACCTCGAGCGTCGCGTCCAGCACGACTCGCGCCAACGGCCGCTGCTGCGACGATCGCCTGTTCTCGCGCAAGCGGCGCACAATGTTCTCGACGTCGATCACCGCATCATCGACCACCACGCCGATCGCGATGGCGAGGCCACCCAGGGTCATGGTGTCGAGTGAGGCGCCGAGCCGCTCCAGCACCAGGGTCGCGGCGAGGAGCGAGAGCGGGATAGCGGTGCAGGAGATAGCGGCGGTGCGCAGGTCGAACAGGAACAGGAACAGGACCACGATGACAAGCACGCCGCCCAGGATCAACGAGTCCCGGACATTGCTCGTTGCGGTATTGATGAAATTCGCGGGGCGGAAAAGATCGCTGTGGATCGCGATGCCGTCCGCCTGAAGCGCAGGACGCAGCTCTTCCAGCGCCAACTCGACCTTCTGCGTCACCTTGAGCGTGTCGGCGGCATACTGTTCCGCCACGTTGAGGATCACGCCGGGGCGGCCCTGGATGCCCGCACCGCCGATGGGCGGTTCCGGTGCGTCGACGACGTCGGCCACATTTCCCAAGGTGATGCTGGCTGCTCCCCGGCTCAACAATACGGTCCGGGCAATATCGTCGGGCTTGAGAGATTGTCCCTCGCTTTGAAAGACGATCCGCTGATTTTGGGTGTCGATGAAGCCGGCGCCCCGGACACCCGTTGACCGGCGCGCCGCGGTCAGCACGTCATTGAGCGTCAGTTGATATCGGATGAGTTCGTCGGGGTGGACCTGGACCTGGATCGAGCGCTTGTCGCCGCCGAAAATGGTCACGCTGGCGACACCGGGGACAGCAAGCAGGCGCAAGCGGACCGTCCAGTCGGCGACCGTGCGCAGATCCATCAGCGAGCGTGTCTGCGACGTGAGACCGACCACCAGCATTCGGCTGGTCGACGAGGTAAGTGGTGTCATGATGGGCGGCTGCACCCCCTGCGGGAGCTGTTGGTTGGCGGCGGCCAGCCGTTCGGCGACGACCTGCCGGTCGCGATAAATATCGCTCGACGGGTCGAAGAATATCGTCACGACGGACAGGCCCTGGATTGACGTGGAACGGAGTGTCTGCACGCCAGGCACGCCGCTGACGGCATTCTCAATCGGACGGGTGACGAGAATCTCGACCTGCTCGGGCGTCAGTCCAACGGCCTCGGTCTGGATGCTGACCTGAGGCGGCGCAAACTCGGGAAACACGTCATACTTGGCGCGGCCAAGCGCATAGATGCCATAGGCAACCAGAACGCAGGCGAGCGCGGCGACGATAGCGCGGAAGCGGATTGCGAAGGCGACGATCGCCGCCTGCGGGCCGGTGGGGAAGACGGCGCTCACTCCTAATCCTCGACCTGAATCTGCGAACGGAATTCCTCGGACAGAAGCAATTGCGCGCCGCGCATCACGATTTCCGCGTCCTTCGGCAAATCCTTCACGATGTAGCCGCCGCCTCGCGCCGGCAGGTCGGTCGCGATCTCAACGCGGACGAAGCTGTCTCGACCCCTGCGCCGATATACCCAGGCTCGACCCTGCCACCAAACAATCGCCGAAGCTGGTACGGTGGCAGCTTCAATGGATTTACCGGAGGGCAAGGAGGCCAGCACGTTCATGCCGGGCAGAACGCCGCTTTCCGCGGGTACCGTATAGAAGAAGCTCATGCCTTGAATTTTGGGGTCGATCCGCGTTGCCGGCGAGACGAACGTGATCGCTGCCTGTGAGGCCTTGTCGATGGCGATGGAGGCCGTGGAAGGCGGAGTCGGGAGGATTACAGCGGGTGGCAGCGTGATTTGCAGCAGGAAGTCCTGGCGTTCGATCAACCGGGCGATCATGGGTGACCCATCGATGAGCGACTTGCCGAGAACCGAACCCCATTCCTGATATGCGGTCGCGGTGAGCGTGCGCACCTGCGCCTCCGCCGCAGCCAGGCTGGCCTGGTCCGTGCCGAAACCGGCCACCGCGGCCTGCAATTGGGCTTCGGAGACAACCTGATGCTCGGTGAACAGTTTCTGCGCGCGCTCGAATGCCGGCCTCGACATCGCTAGTTTCGCCTGCGCAATCTGGACCTGCGCCTTCGCATTGGCGTAGTTGTTGCTAAGCTCGGTCAGTCGCGCCACATCGAGAACCATCCCGTAACCGCGAACCTGCTCCGGATGAGGCGCCGAGGGCAGCGCCGCGGTCTCTATGCCGCTCCGCTGTTGTGTCTCGCTGTCGAGCTTGATCAACGGCTCGCCGTTCTCGCTGGAGACCCGAATCGGTACCTTGATCGGCCGGTCGCGCTCGGCCTCGATCGCCGCCTCGTTGCGGCCTGCGAGGACCCCCCAAACCATGAGAGCACCGAGTGCGGTCACGGCCGTCGCAACCAGCAACTTCACCGACCACGACCGCGCCAGTCCGTGCCGCTCTTTCATTCGCTGATTCCAGGGCACCCAACTCTCTCGTGCAAGCTCGTCCCGGGCTCCCGGCCGAGTGACCGGCCTGCTTGAGCCCCGAAATGGTTATAGCCGAAAAATCTGCTGGGTCGGGCTCGCGCCGTCGCCGCGACATGGATCGACCTAGACCTTAACGCATTTTAACGATATCGATCGCGGTCATGAGGGACGCCTTGACCACTCTTTTCCGGGCGAGCCGGGCTGTGCCACGCGTCGTGGCCACCGCCATGGTGCTTGCGGCGGCATGCGGTCTTGGCGGCTGCGCCGGCGGTGGCGCTGCAAGCGGTTCGTTCGCGATGGCGAATTCCGGGAGCAGTGTGGCGTTCGAATCGATCGACGGTCCGCCGCCCCAGGTGTTCGACCGCATGGTGAGCGTGCTCGACAGTGAATCCAAGCTGCGCGACCTGTCGGTGGTATCCCGCGAAGGCCCCGCCTCGTACCGGGTGCGAAGCTATCTCGCCGCCCAGGTCAGCCGCGGCCGCACCACCATCGCATGGGTCTGGGACGTCTACGACAGCAACCAGCAGCGCGCGCTGCGGCTCAGCGGCGAGGAGCCGGCCGGCAAGGCCGGACGCGATGCCTGGAGCGGCGCCGACGACCTGGTGCTGCGGAAGATCGCCCAGGCCGGCTTCAGCGGACTATCCGCCATGATCAACGCAACCGGCCCGACGGATGCGCCACCCGCCGACCCGGCGCCGGCCAAATACGGTCCGGCGGTCGCTGCCGCGGAACCGGCAGCCTCGCAAAGCTTTGCCGTCAGCGCCCTCGCTTATGGCGACCGGTAAGGGCGCAAATAGCTGTTCCGACTTTAGGATTTGCGCAGGAAAACCAGCCGCCAAGGGTTGCCAGCCGTACCACCTCCTTATATCACCTCGCTTGTCGACACTGCCGGTTCCGTAGGTATTCCGATATGCTGAACGTCATTTCCAGCAAGGCGCGGGGAGAAGCGTCGATGTCGGCCAAGAACGGTGCGATCAAGCTCGTTGCCGGTAATTCCAACCCGGCGTTGGCACAGGCCATCGCCGGTAGCCTGCAATTGCCGCTGACCAAGGCGGTGGTCCGGCGCTTCGCCGACATGGAGATTTTCGTCGAAATCCAGGAGAACGTCCGCGGTTCCGACGTCTTCATCCTGCAGTCGACGTCCCATCCGGCCAACGACCATCTGATGGAGCTGTTGATCATCACCGACGCGCTGCGGCGGGCCTCGGCGCGCCGCATCACCGCCGTGGTGCCCTATTTCGGCTATGCCCGGCAGGATCGCAAATCCGGCTCGCGCACGCCGATCTCGGCCAAGCTCGTGGCCAACCTGATTACCCATGCCGGCGCCGACCGCGTCATGACGCTCGACCTGCATGCCGCGCAAATCCAGGGTTTCTTCGATATTCCCACCGACAATCTGTACGCCTCGCCGGTGATGGTGCGCGACATCAAGGAGCGTTTCGACCTCGCCAATCTGATGGTGGTGTCGCCCGACGTCGGCGGCGTGGTGCGCGCGCGCGGCCTCGCCAAGCGCATCAACACCCCGCTCGCCATCATCGACAAACGCCGCGAGCGCGCCGGCGAATCCGAAGTGATGAACGTGATCGGCGATGTCGCCGGCTATACCTGTATCCTGATCGACGACATCGTGGATTCCGGCGGCACGCTGGTCAACGCCGCCGACGCCCTGCTCGCCAGCGGCGCCAGGGACGTCTACGCCTACATCACCCACGGCGTGCTATCCGGCGGGGCTGCGGCGCGCATCGCCGGCTCCAGGCTCAAGGAGCTCGTCATCACCGATTCGATCCAGCCGACCGAGGCGGTCAACAAGTCCGCCAATATCCGCACGCTGTCGATCGCAACGCTGATCGCGGAAGCGATCGGCCGCACCGCGGCGGAAGAGTCGGTGTCGAGCCTGTTCGACTGAGGCGGCGCCACGTCTCCACGTCATTGCAATGACGGATTGCGGCTCGGCTAAACTATCCCCGCCGCGACCTGGCTGCGCAACCGCTCCAGACTATGCAGCGTATTGGCGCAGGCCTCCGCGACCTCGACGCCCTTGATGACGAAATGTTTACGGAAGAAATCGACATGGACGGCGCTTTCGTGGAATTGCTGCGGCGTCAACACTGCCGAAAACACCGGCACCTCGGTGCGCAACTGCACGTCCATCAGCGCCTTGATCACGGTGTCGGCGACGAATTCGTGGCGGTAGATGCCGCCGTCGACCACGAGTCCCGCCGCCACGATCGCGGTGTAGCGCCGGGTCTTGGCGAGCAACTGGGCGTGCAGCGGGATCTCGAACGAGCCCGGCACCTCGAACAGATCGACCTGGGCGCGCGCGATGCCCCGCGCCTCGATCTCATCGAGGAAGGCGTGGCGGCCCTCCTCCACCACCTCGCGGTGCCAGGACGACTGCACGAACGCAACCCGCTGCGGCTTCGCAAAGCGCGGATAGGCAGGCCTCGGCGGACGGTCGACGGCATCGGGCGCATCGACATCTTGTATCGGGTTCGACTGGGGGCTGTGTAACGGGGAGTCTTGCAACATCTGATTCATGGCTTTCCTCTTTCAGGACCAGAATCAGGGCACACGGAACGACACAGCCCCGCACCAGGGCGCGGCTGCCGCAACCGTTCTCTTTCATCCGGACTGTGACCGTCGGCTTCGGAATCGCACCGAATCTGCTGACCCTTCTCCCTGGGAGGAGAAGGCGCTCGCGGGCTTGGGCGACTTCACCCTTACCGCCGGTGGGGATTTTCACCCCGCCCTGAGAACATCGGCCGCCCGGTATGGGCGACCTGAAGCGAATTATGACGGCTCGCCGGCGTCCCAGCAAGCACCCTCGCCATCGAAATCCGCATGTCCCCATGAGCCCGAAGCGAGACTCGCCTGAGAGGATCCGGCACGTCCCCGGTCGGAAAGGTCAACGATTGCGGCGAGCCGACGCAGCGCGAACACGAAACCGGCGCGCCGGACTCGTATGGCGCGAATCCGATTCCGGTTTGTTCCTGTTGTTAATCATTGTGGCAGTGATGAGCTGTGGACGAGCGCCGCTTTGTCTGTGGACGGACTCGGCGTGCGGTTGCGCGGATTCCGCAAATCACATCACTTGATCCGCGCAGGCCCCGATCCGTTCGGCGGATTTGCAGGTGCAGCGACGCGTCGCCCCGAAAGCGCGTGCTGATCTCCGTGTGCGTATCAACACCATCAAAAGGCAAGGTCGAGACGGCATGTCCCTCCTCGAAAGCATCCTCGATTCCCGGAACAATCCGCTCGCGGTGGTCGAGGACATCGCCGCCGATCACAACTGGCCGTTCGAACGTTCCGGCGAGGACGAGGTGACGATCGTGTCGAAGGGCAACTGGACCGACTACCAGTTGTCCTTCACCTGGATGACCGAGATCGAGGCGCTGCATCTGGCCTGTGCCTTCGACATGAAAATTCCACCGCCGCGCCGCGCCGAGGTGCAGCGGCTGATCGCGGCCATCAACGAGCAACTCTGGGTCGGCCATTTCGACATCTGGACCCATACCGGCATGATCATGTACCGCCAGGCGCTGGTGCTGCCGGGCGGCCTCACCGCCTCGACCGCGCAATGCGAGACCATGCTGGTCGGCGCCCTCCACGCCTGCGAACGCTATTATCCGGCGCTGCAGTTCGTGGTCTGGGCCGGCAAGTCCGCCAGCGAAGCCATGGCTGCCGCGATGTTCGACACCGAGGGCGAGGCATAGCAACAAATTCCACGTCGTCCCGGCCAAGCGAGGCTCCCGGGCGCGAGCCGGGTCCCATACTCCGTGACGCGGCAATGTTGGCACGGTGCTTGTTGCAAATCTCCCGATCCACTAGAACCGCTGGTGGTTATGGTTCCCGCGTTCGCGGGGACGCGTGAGAGTGTTGGAATGTCGTCGTCAGTCGCAACCGCGCAACAACTCGGACAGATCACCGGCACCATCGCGCTGGCCGGTGCCGGCAAGATGGGTGGGGCGATGCTGTCGGGCTGGTTGTCCGGCGGGCTCGCGGCAAACCGCGTTGTCGTGATCGAGCCGCATCCCTCCCAGGAGATCCTGGCGCTGGCCGCTGGGGGAATTCGTCTCAATCCGCCGCCAGGGCACGCCGGCGCCGTCGATACGCTGGTGATCGCCGTGAAGCCGCAGTCGTTTCGAGAAGCCGGGGCGGCACTCAAGCCACTGATCGGACCCGCGACGCTGGTGGTCTCGATCATGGCCGGCATACCGATCGCCACGATTGGCGAAATCTGCGGCGGCGCCGTGGTTCGCGCCATGCCCAACACGGCCGCTGCGATCGGCCGCGGCATCACGGTGGCGGTGCCCGTCCCCGAAGTCAGCGCAGCGCAGCGTAGCGTCGCCGACACACTGTTGCGCGCCACCGGCGCCGTCGAGTGGATCGATGACGAGACCCTGATGGACGCGGTGACGGCGGTTTCCGGCTCCGGCCCGGCCTACGTCTTCCTGCTCGCCGAAGAACTCGCCCGCGCCGGCGTCGAGGCCGGCCTGCCCGCCGAGCTTGCCACACGGCTCGCGCGCGAGACCGTCGCGGGCTCGGGCGAATTGCTGCATCGCTCGGAACTGGCCGCCACCGCGCTGCGCCAGAACGTCACCTCGCCCGGCGGCACTACGGCTGCCGCGCTCGACGTGCTGATGGGACCGAACGGCCTGCAGCCGCTGCTGACGCGCGCGGTGGCGGCAGCGACCCGGCGTTCCCGGGAACTCGCCGGGTAATCAGCCGGATTTCGTGCCGAAGCGCTTGGTAAAGCTCGCGACATCGACCAAAGCGCGGGCATGACGGCCCTCGCCGATGCGGCGGGTGTCATCGAAGGCTTCGACCTCGAACCGGATCACCCGGCGTTCCACCGCGATCACCTTCGCGGTCGTGCGCACCCGTGCGCCCACCGGGGTTGCAGCCAGATGCCGAATGTCGACCTCGGTGCCGACGGTGACCCAGCCCGGCTGCAGATGCGCCGAGATGGCGTCGCCCGCCGCCATCTCCATCTCCAGGATCATCATCGGTGTCGCATAGACCATCGGCATATGCGGGACAAAATGCCCGACGGTGCGCTCCGGCGACACCACCAGCCGGCGCTCGGCGCTCATGCCGACCTCAATGACCTCGCGCGCGTCCATGGGTGTCCAGGATTGAATGACGACGAAGGACTATTTCTTCGCGGCGGCGGCGCGTTCGACAAAGGTCTTGCCGCCCTTCATCTTGTGCGCCAGCGGGGCCTCGTTGATCTGGATCACTACCGCATCGGCATCGACGCCGAGATTCTTCACCAGCGCCTGGGTGATATCGCGCATCATCCCGGCCTTCTGCTCATCGGTACGGCCGGCGGCCATGTTTACGGTAATCTCGGGCATTTCGGTCACTCCCTTGCTCTTGCGCTGCATCTTGGACGGTCGTCATCATCCTTTCAGGGACATGACGGCCTTCTTATTTCCACTTCACCCCGTGCCTATCAAGAATTCGGCGTACCGCTTCGACCATTGAGGTCTGCGGCACCTTGGTCTGAGCCTCACCCTGCTTCTGCAGATATTCCTCCCGGCCTTTTTCCAGCTTGGCAAGCTCGGCGCCGAGGACGAGGTCCTTGAGCAGGACCTGCGGCCCGGCGGGGTCGTCCCTCTCATCGCTTCCCTGGATGATGACGCAGGGGCTGTTGCGCCGGTCGGCATATTTGAGCTGGTTGCCCATGTTCTTCGGGTTGCCGAGATAGAGTTCGGCGCGGATGTCCTGGTCACGCAGCGCCGCGACCATCTTCTGATAGTCGGCGAGGCGGTCGCGATCGAACACGGTGACGACCACCGGGCCGAATGCCGGCCTCGTATCGAGCTTGCCAAGCATGGTGAGCGCGGCCTGCAGCCGCGACACGCCAATTGAGAAACCCGTTGCGGGAACCGGCTCGCCGCGAAACCGCGACACCAGCCCATCATAACGCCCGCCGCCGCCGACCGAGCCGAAGCGGACCGGACGGCTTTTTTCGTCTCTTGTCTCCAGCAGGAGTTCGACCTCGAAGACCGGGCCGGTGTAGTATTCGAGACCGCGGACGACGGAGGTGTCGATCAAAATCCGCTTACTGGCGTATCCCCCAGCGTTCGCCAGTTCTGCAATTTGCTCTAGTTCGTCGAAAGCCTGGCAACAGAGTGGGTGAGAAAAATGGGATCGGATTTTTTGTAACGTTGCCTGATTGGTTATAAAAAGCCCGCCTCCTATATCTTTGGAGTCTTGGCGTTGCCATTCAGCAAGAAGCTTTCCTTCTGTGACATCGGGATTGGAGGACAGCAGTGTCATGACTTCATGAATCTGGTCTCGGTCAAGACCTGCTCCCTTGGTGAAGTCTCCGCTTTCATCCTTTCGACCTTCGCCGAGGAGTAACCGAACGCCACCATCGCCCAGGCGATCATACTTGTCGATCGCCCTTAAAACCGTCAGTCGTCTCTGAAAGTTTGCTTCGCCACCAAGGTCCACGGACTCTAGTACCCCATCCAGCACCTTGCGGTTGTTTACCTTCACCACATAGCTGCCGCGGGGAATGCCCAGCGCCTCCATGGTATCGGCGGCCAGCATGCACATTTCGGCGTCGGCGGCGGGAGAAGCGCTCCCCACCGTGTCGGCATCGAACTGCATGAACTGGCGAAAGCGGCCCGGCCCCGGCTTCTCGTTCCGATAGACATGGCCTTCGCGGTAGCTGCGATAGGGCTTTGGCAGGCTGTCAAAATTCTCGGCGACGTAG
>DASUIA010000091.1:0-10479 GCA_036273255.1 Bradyrhizobium sp. | reverse complement strand
ATGGTGGCGGCGACCGCTTCCAGCGCCAGTCCGACCGCAACGATCACAGGCGCGCCGAAGCGGGCGATCAGGGCGCCGGTGAAGAAGCTCGGGCCGTACATCGCGACGATGTGCCATTGAATGCCGAAATTGGAATCGCTGACACTGAGCCCGCACATCTTCATCGCCAGCGGCGCCGAGGTCATCACCAGGTTCATCATGGGATAGGCAATGGCGCCGCACAATGCCGCGGCGATGAAGCGTGGCTGCCGCACGATGGTCAACAGCGGACGCCCTCGGTGCAGATCCGACGGCGCCGGTCTTGGCGCATCGATGCCGGCGAGCACCGCCATCGCCACCAGTGCGACCATCGCCTGCACCACGAAGCTGAAGGCGAACAGATAGGACGACCAGATGTTCATGGTCCACTGCACGAGCTGCGGACCGAGCACGCCGGCGAAGACGCCGCCGGCCATCACCCACGAAACTGCCTTGGGGCGAAATTCCGTGCTGGCGCCATCGGCGGCGGCAAACCGGTAGGATTGCGACACCGCGCCGTACAGTCCGCCGAGGAACGTCGCGCAGCAGAACAGCGCGAACGAACCGTGCAGGATGGCGAAGGCGCCGAGCAGGCCGGTCGCCACGCCGCAGCCGGTGCCGATGATGAAGGCGATGCGGCGGCCGTACCGGCGCGAGATCGCGCCGGTCGGCAGCGTGCCGGCCGCCAGCCCGACCACATACATCGAGAGCGGCACGGTCGCGAACGAGATGTCCGGCGCGAGCGTCGCCCCGACGATCGAGCCGGTGGCGAAGATCACCGCCGAGTTGGCGCCGGTCAGCGCCTGCGCCGCAGCCAGCCGCACCACATTGGATCTTGCCCGCGCATCATCGGTGATCTCGTCGACAGCAGTCAGATCGGTCATCGGCCGGTTCCGGGCGCGGCCCATGCAGCAGGCCGCCTGATTCCCGGCACTATGAAGCCGGGTTTTGGAGCAATCAACCGGCGCCAGCAGAGCTGCGCCATGCGCCAACCTTCAGGCCGCCTTGCTGCGGCCGAACACCAGAACCAGATTATTGGCGGGCATTTCGGCGATCTCGACCAGGTGCAGCCCGGCGCCCATTGCCAGCTTCTCGAGCTCGGCGATATCGCGCACGCCCCATTCCGGATTGTTGTCGCGAAGGCTGCTGTCGAACACGGCATTGCTGACGGCGGAATGCGCGCCGTCACGCTTGAACGGCCCGTACAGGAACAGCCATCCATCGGCGCGCAGCAGGCGTCCGGCGCCGGCGAACAGCCCCTCGGCGACCCGCCATGGCGCGATATGGATTACATTGGCACAGAAGATCGCCAGCAACCGGCCCGGACCGCTGCCGTCATGAGGCGTCAGGCTCCACGCCGGATCGGAAAGGTCGATCCGCTGCGGCGGACGGACATTGCCCAATCCTGAATGCCCCCGCCACGCGGCGATGCTCTTCAGGTGCTGTTCGTTGAGATCGCTCGGCCACCAGACGATATCGGGCGTGTGGCGGGCGAAATAAACCACATGCTGGCCGGTGCCGCTGCCGGCTTCGACGACGTCGCCTGTTTCGGCCGCAAGGTATCGCTGCAATACCGACCAGATGGGCTCATGATTGCGATGAAACGCCGTCGCGTCGAGACGCCCGTCAGGCTCGACCGGACGGCCGTCCTTGCCGAATTCCACGACATATTCCGCCATGACCATCCTCCCGGATTGATGGGCGGCGCGAGCCTATCCGCTTTACCGCCAAGGCGCGAACCGCAAGATTCAGCAAGACATTCCGCCAATGGCGTTTATGATTTTGACCACCTATATTCGGACGGCCAAATCGACACGAACCCTTGAGGAAGCACCTTTTGACCGACCCGGCCTCGACCAGCCCCGCCCTGTTCCCGCTGGCGTTGGCATTGCTGATCGGTGCGACCGTCTTTGCCGGGCCGGCCGACGCGCAAGCCAGTGTCTCCGAGGGTCAAAAACTGGCATTCGATCGCGGCAAGGGCAACTGCCTGACCTGCCATGACATCAGGGGCGGCGACCTGCCCGGCACCATCGGGCCGCCACTGAAGGATATCAAAAGCAAATATCCGGACCGCAACGATCTCGTCGCCATCCTCACCGATGAGACCCAGCGTAACCCGCTGACCGTGATGCCTCCGTTCGGGCGAAATCGAATTTTGACCAGCGAAGAGATCAACGCGATCGTGGATTTCCTGCAGACCTTGTGACGGCGACGATGATGCGCGCGCCTTGGGAGAGTTCAGATGACGATGACTGACGACGGCCTTGCCCCGACGCGGCGCCTGGTCCTGCACGGCGCGGTGACGGTCGCGCTGATCGGGCTCGGCAATTCTGCGTTCGGACCGGCGCTGGCCGCGGCCAACGACAAATATCCGGAGAATGCGTTCAATCAGAAGAGCGAGGCGGATGCCGTCAAGGCGCTGTATGGCAGGACCCCCGAACCATCGGACCAGGTCAAGCTCGACGCACCCGAAATTGCCGAGAACGGCGCGGTGGTGCCGATCGCGGTCACCACGACACTGGCGGGCGTGACCTCGATATCGTTCCTGGTCGCCGACAATCCCAATGCGCTGGCGGCGTCTTATCAAATTCCGCCGGGGACCAATCCCAGCGTGGCCAACCGCTTGAAAATGGCGAAGACCAGCAACGTGATCGCCATCGTGGAAGCCGACGGCAAGCTGTACAGCGCGACCAGGGAAGTCAAGGTGACCGTCGGCGGCTGCGGCGGCTAACCGGATTTGAAGGAGTTTTGTGATGGCATCGACCATTCGCGTGCGCGCAACCTCGAAGGACGACACCACCGAGGTTCAGGCGCTGATCCAGCATCCGATGGATTCAGGCTTCGTCAAGGACGCGCAGGGGCAGATCATTCCGCCGCATTTCATCCAGCAGGTGACCTTCCAGCATGACGGCAAGAACGTCTTCCTTGCCGACTGGGGCACCGCGGTCTCCAAGGATCCCTATGTCAAGTTCAGCTTCAAGGGCGGCAAGAAGGGCGACGATCTGAAAATCAACTGGGTCGACAACAAGGGCGCATCGGATACCACCACGGCGAAGATTCAATAGACGGCGGAGAACAGGGTGCGACCTGCGATTCAAATTTTGTGCGCCGCGCTGGGATTGGCCGCGCTGATGCTGGACCCCGGCGATCGCGCCGTTGCCGCCGGCGGCAGCGATCCCGCGGCCGATGCCAGGGCGTTCCAGAAATTCTTCACCAGCAAATTCCCCGCGCTCAAGCTCGAGGACTTCGTCAACGGCCCCTACTCGATGAACGAAGACATGCACCGGCAATGGGTGGAGAAAGAGGAATTCCCGCCTTACGATTTCTCGCTCGACAAGGGCAAGGAGATGTTTGCGACGCCGTTCAAGAACGGCAAGGGCTATGCCGACTGCTTCCCCAACAAGGGTGTCGGCATTCGTCAGGATTATCCGTATTTCGACCAGAAGGAAGGCAAGGTCATCACCCTGGAGCTCGCATTGAACCGCTGCCGCGAGGCCAATGGCGAAGCGCCGCTCTCCTATGTGAAGGACGATATGGCCGCGCTCACGGCCTACATGGCGTTCACCTCGCGCGGCAAGCCGTTCGACGTCAAGATCCCCGACGATCCGCGCGCGCTCGAGGCGTATGAGAACGGCAAGCGCTACTTCTATACCAGGCGCGGCCAGCTCAATTTTTCCTGCGCGAGCTGCCATGTGCAGAATCCCGGCGAGCGCATCCGGGCCGAGGTGCTGGCGCCCGCGCTCGGGATCCTGAACGCGATGCCGATCTACCGATCCGAATGGGGCGGCATGGGCACGATCAGCCGGCGCTTCATTACCTGCAACAGCCAGACCCGCGGCGTGCCACTCGAGGCGCAGTCCGATGAATACCGCGACCTCGAATACTATCTGTCCTATGTCAGCAACGGGCTGCCGATCTCCGGGCCGGGAGCGCGCCCGTGAACCTCATCCGGCACAATTTGCTGAGGTCCGCGGCGCCGCTTGCGGCCGCGCTGCTGATCGCAACCGCGCATCCCGTTCTCGCCGGCGGCGCCGAGGCCGATTTCAACGCCGCCTTTGCCGCCGCGGAGGCCGCCAACCAGCGGGCGGGTCAATTGCGCGATCAATGGACCGCGACGGCGGCGGCGCTGGCCAATGCGAAGAAAGCCGCCAGCAATGGCGATTTCGACAGGGCCATCGCATCGTCGAGGGAGGCCGAGGCACTGGCCAGGGCTTCGATCGCGCAGGCCGAGAGCGAGAGGCAGGCTTGGCAGGCGCTCGAAATCCATTGAGCACGTTCGGAACCGCGCGGAGACATCGCATGGCTATCCGCCGCCGGGATTTTCTCAAGCTCGCGGGCGTCGCCGCGTTCTCGGATGGATGGCCACGGCCTGCGCGCAGCGCCGACAACCCCAGCGTTTACGACCTCGCGCGCTTCGGCAATGCGCGCATCCTGCACATCACCGATACCCATGCGCAACTGCAGCCGGTGTTTTTCCGCGAGCCGAACGTCAACCTCGGAATCGGCGCGATGCAGGGCAAGCCGCCGCATCTGGTCGGCCATGCTTTCCTCGACCGGTTTGGCATCAAGCCCGACAGCGCCGACGTCTACGCCTTCACGTTCCTTGATTTCGAGAAATCCGCCGCACGCTTCGGCAAGCTCGGCGGATTTGCGCATCTGAAGACGTTGATCGACCGCCTGCGCAGCGAGGTGGGGCCGGGAAATTCGATGCTGCTCGACGGCGGCGATCTGTGGCAGGGCACCGGGCAGGCCCATGCCATGCAGGGTGCCGACATGGTCGAGGCCGCGAACCTGCTCGGCATCGAGGCGATGACCGGTCACTGGGAATTCACCTATGGCGAGCCGGCGCTGCGCCGCAACCTCGCGCGATTCACCGGCGAGTTTCTGGCCCAGAACGTGTTCCTGACCGAGGAGGCCGCATTCAACGACGCTACCGCCTTCGATCCCGCTTCCGGCCGCGTATTCAAGCCGGCCAGCATCAGGGAGATCGGCGGCCATCGCATCGCCGTGATCGGGCAGGCTTTCCCCTATGTTCCGATCGCCCACCCGAAGCGGTTTACGCCGGACTGGACGTTCGGAATCCGCGATGACGAATTGCAGAAACTCGTCACCGGCTTGCGCAACGACGACAAGGTGGATGCGGTAGTGCTGCTGTCGCATAACGGCATGGATGTCGACCTGAAACTCGCGAGCCGGGTCAGCGGCATCGACGTCGTTCTCGGCGGCCACACCCATGACGCCGTGCCGCTGCCGATTCCCGTGACCAATGCCGGCGGCACCACGCTCGTCACCAATGCCGGCTCGAACGGAAAATTCCTCGGAGTGCTTGATCTCGAACTGACCAAGGGCCGGATCGGCCAGGTGCGCTACCGGCTCTTCCCCGTCTTCTCGGAACTGCTGAACCCGGACGCGGCGATGGCCGCGCTGATCGAAAAAATGCGCAAACCGCATGCAGCGGGTTACGCCGAAAAGATCGCGACCGCGGATCGGCTGTTGTATCGCCGCGGCAACTTCAACGGCCCCATGGACCAACTGATCTGCGACGCGCTGCGCGGCGAATTCGACGCCGAGATCGCGTTGTCGCCCGGCTTCCGCTGGGGCCTCAGCGTGCTGCCGGGCCAGCCCGTAACCATGGAAGACATATTGTCGCAGACCGCGATGACCTACCCGGAAACCTATCTCCAGACCATGACCGGCGGCCAGATCAAGGGCATCATGGAGGACGTCTGTGACAATCTCTTCAACGCCGACCCCTATTATCAGCAGGGCGGCGACATGGTCCGGAT
Source organism: Bradyrhizobium sp. (assembly GCA_036273255.1). Taxonomy (GTDB): domain Bacteria; phylum Pseudomonadota; class Alphaproteobacteria; order Rhizobiales; family Xanthobacteraceae; genus Bradyrhizobium. Next base: position 4,675 of record DASUIA010000091.1, on the reverse strand, counting down.
CGGCGGGATGTCCTATAGCTGCACCCCCGGGGAAAGCATCGGTCGGCGGATTTCCGACCTGAAGCTCGACGACGGCCGCGCCATCGAGGCCGGCAGCAACTACAAGGTGGCGGGATGGGCTTCCGTCAACCAACAGGACGGCACGCCGGTGTGGGATGTCCTTGCCAGATATCTGCGTTCCGGGAAAATCAGGGAGCCGCGCGGTGGCGGCGTCGCCTTGCGGGGCGTTGACGACAACCCTGGGGTCGCGGGGCCGGGATGACGCGTTTCGAACGATTTCACGGTGGCGGCCATCGACGATCGGTGGTTCGTGGCTTCTGCGGGGCCGCGATGGCGGCGCTGATGCTGGCAACGCTTCCCGGGATTGCGCACGCGGAACCGGCAACGCTGCCGGACAAGCCGTTCGCCGAGCACCGCATTGTATTGCAGCTTTCGGACAACGATCCCAAAAAACAGAGCCTCGTGATCAGCGTCGCCTATAATCTGCTGAAGCTGTACGGCCCGGACAAGGTCGCGATCGAGGTCGTGACATTCGGTCCGGGAATTGATCTGCTGTTCCCGGGCAACGCCAACCGTCAGCTCGTCGAGAGCCTGGTGGCCCAGGGCGTGCGGTTCGACATCTGCCTCAATACGGTGGATACGATCGAACGCGAAACCGGCAGGCGGCCATCCTTTATTCCGGCCGCGACACCGGTTCAGGTCGGGGTCGGACAAATCCTGGCGCTGACCGAAAACGGGTATAGTCTGGTAAGACCTTGAGGGGGCAAGGAAGCAATCGAGATCAGGTTTGGTATTCCAGCTTTCAATTCCAACGGAGTTTTTTGTCATGTTTCGTCGTCTCGCCACCATTGCCATACTCTCGCTCGCCGTTGCCACATCCGCCTTTGCGGCGCCGGCGAAGCCGCGTCACATTGCCATCCAGATCGACCAGAACGATCCGCAGGTCATGAACCTGGTGCTCAACAACGCCACCAACGTGATCGAATATTATCGCGCCAAGAAACAGGACGTCGACGTCGACATCGTCGCCTACGGCCCCGGCCTGCACATGCTGCGGGCTGATACGTCGCCGGTGCGCGATCGCATCAAGCGGCTCAAGGATATCGCGTTTCCGAGCAAGGTGCAGTTTTCGGCCTGCAACAACACCAAGCTGGGCATGGAGAAGGCCGAAGGCCATCCAATTGCCATCGTGCCCGAAGCGACGGTCGTTCCCTCGGGCGTGGTCCACCTGATGGAGCTGCAGGAAGGCGGCTGGAGCTATCTTCGCCCGTAACAGCGCCATCGAAACCTGAAGCGCCGGCGATGGCGATGATCGTTTCGATCTCGCCGGCGCCGGCCATGACCGCTGCCGTGCCAGGCCTGGCGGCAATGGGCGACAGAACAGGTTTTCCGGAAAAGCGTTACATTTGGGGAAAATCGACTATGATTGCCGGGTCTCGCGGCAGCATTGAGCCATGATCTTTCGCCAGCTATTCGACAGCGTATCGGGAACCTACAGCTATGTGCTGGCCAGCCGTCACGGCGGCGAGGCACTGATCCTCGACCCCGTGCTCGAGAAGGTCGATCGCTATTGCCAATTGCTGCGCGAACTCGATCTCAGGCTGGTCAAGGCCGTCGATACCCACCTGCACGCCGACCACGTCACCGGATTAGGCGAACTGCGCGACCGCACCCATTGCGTCACCATCATGGGCGAGCAAAGCAAGGCCGACGTGGTGGCGATGCGTGTCGCCGAAGGCGACAGGGTGACGATCGAGGGACTGAGCCTCGACGTGATGTATACCCCCGGTCACACCGACGATTCCTACAGTTACCTGATGGGCGATCGCGTCTTCACCGGCGACACGCTGCTGATCCGCGGCACCGGCCGCACCGATTTCCAGAACGGCAGCGCGCACGCGCAATACGATTCGATCTTCAACCGGCTGCTCAAACTGCCGGACGAGACGATGGTGTTTCCCGCCCACGACTACAAGGGCGATACCGTCTCGACCATCGGCGAGGAAAAGCGCTTCAATCCGCGGCTGCAGGTGCGCTCGGTGGAGGAATATGTCGAGCTGATGCACAATCTGAAACTGCCGAATCCCAAGATGATGGACGTGGCGGTGCCGGCCAACATGCATGTCGGGCTGCATCAGGACGATCTTGCCCGGCAGGGCCTCGCGCTCGACGCCCGCGAGGCGATCGAGAGCCTCGGCCGGCCCGATGTGCTGCTGGTCGATCTTCGCGAGAGCGGCGAACGCACCAGGCACGGCATGCTGTCCGGCGCGCTTCACGCGCCCTATACCACGATCGACGAAAACCTGCGGCCCGGCGGCATGTTGCGCGAAGTAGCCGCGGCGACGGGGCGCCGCGTCGTATTCTTCTGTGCCTTCGGCGAGCGCTCGGCGATGGCCGTCGCCGCCGCCAAGGAGGCCGGCCTCGCCAACACCGCCCACATTGCCGGCGGCATCGACGCGTGGAAAAAGGCCGGCGGTCCGGTGCTGATGGGATAGCACCGCGTAGCCCGGATGCAGCGTAGCGAAATCCGGGGCCTCCGGCGGTCTCAACGCTCGACCCGGCGCAATTCCCGCACCAGCATATCGAGCGCATCGGCCAGCATGACACTGCCGCATTCGGTCAGCCGGTCCGGGATGACGATGCGCTTGCCCGGCGGATAGAAATGTTCCAGCGCCGGATGCAGCAGAAAGGCGCGGCCTTCATCCTCGGCATGGTCGCCGGCGTCCGACACCAGGATGAAATCCGCCCCGGCGCTCACGATCGCCTCGAGCGAGGCATAGCCGCCGAAGCCGAAGCCGAGATCGTCGGCCGCATTGTGCAATCCCGCCTCGCCAAGCAGTGAACTGACCAGGCTGTCGCTGCCGGATACCCAGCCGCGCCGGGACAGCGGCAACACCGTGTGGTGCTGGCCGGTCGCGGCCCGTCGCGCCCGGGCGATCGCATCATCCAGTCGGGAGATCGCCGCCGCGGCGCGGTCGGGATGTCCGACGATGTCACCCATTCGGCGAATCTGCTCCTTGGCCTCGTCGAGCGTGCGCGGGACGGAAAATTCGATCACGTTAAGACCGTTCGCCTTGAGCAGGTCGCGCGTCGACCGCTTGTCGAACAGGCTTGCGACCACGACGTCGGGCTTGAGCACCAGGACGTCTTCGGCGCCGCCCGACAGCGTTCGGTATCGACTGGCATCAGGCTCCCGGGATTGGAAACGATCGCGCGAAAAACGGCTGAGACCGACAATCTGGGCGGGATCGGCCAGCGTCAGCAGAAGTTGATCGGTGCAGACATTCATCGAGGCGACACGCGGCAGAGCCGCTGCCGCCGGCTCGGTCCGCATGCCCGCCCAGATCGCGAGCAAGGCGAGGCCGAGCAGGGCCGACAAGGGGAGAGGCCGGCTGCGCACGGCTAGATCTCCGCCCAAGGCACGATCACGGCCTCGCGCTGATGCTGCGCGCGGTAGGCACTGACCCTGAACACGTCAGCCATCACCTGCTCCGACAGCGCCTCGACCGGTGTGCCCCGCGCGACCAGCCGGCCGTTCGAAAGCACGAGCACCGTGTCGGCAAATCGCCCGGCCAGGCCGAGATCGTGCGTCACCACCATCACCAGCGTGCCCTGGTCGGCCGCGGCGCGCAGACTTCTCATGACATCGATCTGGTGACGCGGATCGAGCGAGGCGGTCGGCTCATCGGCCAAAATCACCGGCGCTTCCACCGCGAGCACGCGTGCCAGCGCGACGCGGCTGCGCTCGCCGCCGGACAATTCGGTGACGCGGCGCCGGCGCAATTCGACGACGTCGGTCGCCTGCATCGCCCGCAACACTGCCGCGGCATCCGCGGGCGTCAATCGTGCCGGGTCGGTGGCGCCGTGCGGGTAGCGGCCGAGCGCCACCACGTCCCCCGCCGGCAACGGCCAGTGCACGACATGGCCCTGCGGCAGATAGCCGAAACGCCGCGCCCGTTCGCGCAGCGACAGCGACGACAGGGCGTCGCCGCCGACATCGATCGCGCCTTGCGAGGGCACCAGGCCCGCGAGCGCGCGCAACAGCGTGGTCTTGCCGGCCCCGTTCGGCCCGACCAGCGCCACCAGACCTCCTGCCGGCAGCGCCAGCGAGATATCCACCAGCACCGCACGGCCGGCCAGCGCGACACTCAACTCCCGAGCGGTGAGGAAGGCCGCGGCCATCATGCGACGCCTCCGCCAAGCGCGCGCCGCTCGCGCATGATCAGATAGAGGAAGAATGGCACGCCGATGATCGAGGTCAGCACGCCGACCTTGATATCGCTCGACGATGGAATGATGCGCACGGCGATGTCGGCGGCCAGCAGCAGCGCGGCGCCGGTCAACGCGCTTGGCACCAGAAGGCGCGCCGGATCGTGGCCGATCAGCGGCCGCATCAGGTGCGGCGCCACCAGTCCGATGAACCCGATCGTGCCGGTGACGGCGACCGCGCCACCGACGCCGAGTGCGGTGCCGACAATCACCGCCAGCCGCAATCGTCCGACGTTGACGCCAAGGCTCTGCGCCGTTTCCTCGCCGAGGCTCAGCGCCCGAAAGGCGTTGCGCTGGCTCCACAGCAGGAGCGCTCCCGCCGCGATGAATGGCAGCGCCAGCGAGACGTCCCGGAAACTGCGGTCTTCCAGCGAGCCGAGCAGCCAGAATGCGATTTCCAGCACGA
>DASUIA010000090.1:0-5469 GCA_036273255.1 Bradyrhizobium sp. | reverse complement strand
TCAGAAGGCTGTGAAAAACGATATTCTGGTGCGGCACGACGTTGATCCTTTTGCTGTTCAGATGATTCGTAACCACCTGAACCCAAGCAGAATCAATGTCGTGCACTTTCTCAAGCAGAAATCGTGCCGGACACCTGTGGGCTTTGTCCCGGGCATCCACGTCTTTGCTTCAACGGAATAAGGAAGACGTGGATGGCCGGGACGAAGCCCGGCCATGACGAAGAACGACTCATTCCCGGTCCGCTAAAATCAAGAGTGGCTGCAAATGCTGGCCGCTCGTCGAGTGGCTATCGCTCGAACGCCGCCTTCAGGCGATTGAGCTGCGGCACCAGCGGATTGCCGATCGCGGCGCGTTCCGCCGCCGGCGCGTGGATGGTGACGTCGAGCCGGCGAACCTTGCCCTGCAGCGCCATCGAACGCGCGATCAGATCCTGCAATTGCCGCGGCAGCTTTTCGATCATGTCGGGCGCGCCGGGATCGGCAGCGCTGAGCTTGACCTTGGTCTTTTCGCGATTGGCCTGGGTCAGCGTCATCTCGCCTTCCTTGACCGCGCGATGCAGCAACAGCCAGGACGCGAGTTGCATCAGGCGCGTGGTCAATCGCATGCTCTCGGTCGCGTAAGTGAGGGCGGCGGCACGATCGAGCGCCTTGGCTTCGCTGCGGCCGGCGCCGTCGAGATAGGCAGCGGTCTCCTCGACCAGATCCATGCCTTCCCGGAACAGGGTGCCGAACGCCGCGGAGTTGGTGAGCCGCTCGCTGAACTGCACGAGCGCGGATTCGCCTTGCGAACGGTCTGACATGGTAAACGCCCTCACGCGACTGCAACGCTGCCGGCTTCAACCCCGCGCCGGCTTATGATGAACAAATCATTGCGCGGCCGTCGGCGAGAGTCCAGCCGCAAGGCTTTTTATGGTTTCCATCACGGTGACGAAGACGGCCAAAAAAAGAGCCGCCGTTTCCGGCGGCTTTTGAAGTTGATAACAGGGAGGCGTCAAACAGAGTGGACAGGAGCCACTCGGTGTCCAAAAGAGGACGTACCCAGTCATAATCGGGAAAGCTTAACGGATCGTAAACGAAGCGATTTATTCAGTCTTCATTTGCCATGTCGGCCATTGGCCGAGTGCGTCGGCTTGAATACGGCCCTCGTCATGCCCGGCTTTATGCCGGGCATCCACGTCTTCCCTCCAGTCAACAAGGGAAGGCGTGGATGGCCGGGACAAGCCCGGCCATGACGGCAAAAGGGTCACGATTTGAAGATGCTGTTGGCCGCGTCTTTCGATGCGCGCTTCCCGGTCATGGCGGCCTGCAGCCGCTCGATTTCCGAGCTCAGCAGCGCGATCCGTTCGGAAAGCTCCTCGACCGACAGCAGCGAAAGATCCTGTCCGATCTCGTGGCTGATTTTCTTCCTCGGTTTGTCGTCGTCCTCGATCGCCATGATGCGTCCTCCATGGTCGCTTGTCTCCCGAAGCGGTTGCCAGCCGCCATGCGGCTGGCTAATCAGGAGCCGGTCGGGATTCCCGTCTTTCGCAAGGACAAATCATGGAAAAGCTGCCCGCGCAAATGACCGTCATCGGCATCAGCAAGCCCGGCGGCCCCGACGTGCTGGTACCCGAAACCCGCGCTGTACCGGCGCCGGGCCCGGATGATATCCTGATCCGGGTTGCCGCGGCCGGGGTGAACCGTCCCGATGTCGCGCAGCGGTCGGGCAGCTACCCGCCGCCGCCCGGCGCCAGCGATCTGCCCGGCCTCGAGGTTGCGGGCGAAGTGGTTGCGGTCGGAACCAACGCCCGCAAGCACAGGCTCGGCGACAAGGTGATGTCGCTGGTCGCGGGCGGCGGCTACGCGCAATATTGCCTGGCGCAGGACACCCAGGCGATGGCCGTGCCGGCGGCGCTCTCGATGCAGGAGGCGGGCGCCACCCCGGAGACCCTGATGACGGTGTGGCACAATGTGTTCGAGCGCGGGGCGTTGCAGCCCGGCGAGACATTGCTGATCCATGGCGGATCGTCCGGCATCGGCACCATGGCGATCCAGCTCGCCAAGGCCTTCGGTGCCAGGGTGATCGTCACCGTCGGGGCGCAAGACAAGGCCGACGCCTGTCTCAAGCTCGGCGCCGACCGTGCCATCAACTACAGAACCAAGGACTTCGTCGCGGAGGTAAAAACCGCGACAGCGGGCGCAGGCGCCAATGTCATTCTCGACATGGTCGCGGGCGATTATGTCGAGCGCAACTACGAGGCCGCCGCGGTCGACGGCCGGATCGTGCAGATCGCGCTTCTCGGCGGCGCCAAGGCCACCGCCAATTTCGCCAAGCTGATGGTGAAAAGGCTGCATCACACCGGCTCGACGCTGCGCCCCCGCAGCAATGCCGACAAGGCGGCGATGGTAGCCGCCATCGAGGCGAGGGTGATGCCGCTGCTCCGTGACGGACGGGTCAAGCCGCTGATGGACAGCACGTTTCCGCTTGAAAAGGCGGCCGATGCGCATCGGCGCATGGAGACCAGCGAACATATAGGCAAAATTGTGTTGGTGACCTGACCATCGCGCGCGATCGGCACCGGAAACCCTTTGAATTCCTTCATATTCATGTCATCTATCGCGCGACGCCGAGGTGCTTCGGCGATCCGGAACCGTCGTTGATCGCGGAGAACTGACATTGCGCCTGATCAGGTGCCTTGCGCCGCTTGCGCTGGGTCTCATGATTGTTGCCGCCGCGGCACCAGCACGCGCGCTCGACGCCGTCAGCGTCCGCAGTGACGCGCCCGCCATCGATCTGACCGGCGTGCTCGATCATCAGCACAGCGACACCGACCGCATCCAGGTCTCCACCGCGCCCGGCACCGATGGCATCGTCCGCCGCATCGAGGTGCGTGCCCGCGAGGGCGGACAGAACTGGGTGGTGTTCGCGCTCGCCAACAACACCGACGACCAGCTCGATCGCCTGATCGTTGCGCCGCATTATCGCATCGTGTCGTCCGGCCTGCTGTGGCCCGATCTCGGATTGTCGCGCATTGCGACCATTACGCCATCGACCGGCGACCGGCCCGAGCGCCAGGACAGCGCGACCGCCGACATCTTCCGGATCACGCTCGATCCCGGCGCCGTCATCACCTTTGTCGCCGAACTGCGCACCGACAAGCTGCCGCAGCTCTATCTCTGGGAGCCCGACGCCTACAAGGACAAGGTCAATTCGTTCACGCTGTACCAGGGCATCGTGATCGGCATTTCCGGATTGCTGGCGCTGGTGCTGACCATCCTGTTCGTGGTCAAGGGTAGCATCATGTTCCCGGCTGCGGCTGCGCTCGCCTGGGCGGTGCTGGTCTATATCGGCGTCGACTTCGGCTTCTGGGGCAAGGTGCTCGACATGTCGAACAACGCCGAGCGGATCTGGCGCGCGGCGGGCGAAGCCATCCTGGCGGCGACGCTGCTGGTGTTCCTGTTTGCCTACCTCAACCTCAGCCGCTGGCATGTGCGCTATTCCCACATCACGGTCGGCTGGCTTGCCTTTCTCGGCTCGCTGGTGGCGCTCGCGCTGTTCGATCCGGCGGTGGCCTCGGGCATCGCGCGAATGTCGCTGGTGCTGATCGCCTTCGCGGGCTTCGCGCTGATCGTCTATCTCTCGACCCATGGCTTCGACCGTGCCGTGCTGCTGATTCCGACCTGGTTCCTGCTGGTGGTCTGGGTGGTCGCGGCCGGCATGACCGTGGCCGGCAGTGTGACCAACGACATCGTCGGCCCGGCGCTGCTCGGCGGCCTCGTGCTGATCGTGATGCTGATCGGGTTTACCGTCATGCAGCATGCCTTCGCGGGCGGCGGCGCCACCACCGGCGTGGTCTCCGACGTCGAGCGCCGTGCGCTGGCGCTGACCGGGTCCGGCGACCTGATCTGGGACTGGGACGTCTCCGCCGACAAGGTCTTCACCAGTCCCGAGACCGAAAGCCTGCTCGGGCTGAAGCGCGGCACGCTGGAGGGTCCCGCCGCGAAATGGCTCGAGGTGCTGCATCCGCTCGACCAGGACCGCTTTCGCGCCGCGCTCGACAGCGTGCTCGACCAGCGCCGCGGGCGCCTGGTGCAGGATTTCCGGCTGCGCACGCCTGACGGCCATTTCATGTGGTTTGCGCTGAAGGCGCGGCCGGTGGTCGGCTCCGATGGCGAAGTCTCGCGCGTGGTCGGCACGCTGACCGACGTGACCGAATCCAAGAATGCCGAGGAGCGCCTGCTGCACGATTCGGTGCATGACAACCTCACCGGACTGCCGAACCGCAAATTGTTCATGGACCGCCTTGGTGCCGTCGCGAGCTTTGCCAAGACCATGCCGAACCTGCGGCCGACGCTGATGGTGATCGATCTCGACCGTTTCAAGCAGGTCAACGATTCCGTCGGCATCGCGGTCGGCGATTCGATCCTGCTGACGCTGGCGCGGCGGCTGACCCGCATCCTGAAGCCGCAGGACACCCTCGCCCGCCTGGCCGGCGACCAGTTCGGCCTGATCCTGATGTCGGAGCAGGATTCAACCCGGATCACCGCCTTCGCCGAGACCATCCGCAAGACCATCCGCGCGCCGATCGCCTTCAACGACCGCGAGATTTTTCTGACCGCCTCGATCGGTCTCGCCCTGAGCGATCCGCAGACGCAACTGTCCGAAGAAATCATCAAGGACGCCGAACTCGCGATGTATCATTCCAAGCGGATCGGCGGCGACCGCATCGACGTCTACAAGCCGGCGATGCGCGCGCGCAAGACCGACCGGCTGACGCTGGAATCCGAGTTGCGCCGCGCCATCGAACGCCAGGAAATAACCATCCTGTACCAGCCGATCGTGCGGCTCGAGGATCGCTCGATCGCCGGCTTCGAGGCGCTGGCGCGCTGGGATCATCCCAAACTGGGGCGAATGTCGCCGACGGAATTCATCGCCATCGCCGAGGAGATCGGACTGATCGTCGATCTCGGCATGTTCGTGATGGACCAGACCGCGAAACAGCTTGCGATCTGGCAGCGCGCCATGCGCTCGCGCGAACCGATCTTCGCCAGCGTCAATGTCTCCTCGCGACAATTATTGCGGCACGATCTGATCCACGATATCCGCACCGTATTGTCGCGTTCCTCGGTGGCCCGCGGCACACTGAAGCTTGAACTGACGGAATCGCTGGTCATGGAGAACCCGGAGCATGCGGCGCAGATGCTGACCCGCATCCGCGAGCTCGGAACCGGGCTGTCGCTGGACGATTTCGGCACCGGCCACTCGTCGCTGGCCTATCTGCAGCGCTTTCCGTTCGACACCATCAAGATCGACCAGTCGTTCGTGCGCACCACCAGCCGCGGCACGCGGCCGGTAGTCCTGAAATCGATCATCGCGCTGGCGCACGACCTCGGCATGGATGTGGTGGCCGAGGGTGCCGAGACCGATTCCGATGCGGTGGAGCTCTACCAGCTCGGCTGCGAATACGCCCAGGGCTTCGCCTTCGGCGA
>DASUIA010000089.1:0-3190 GCA_036273255.1 Bradyrhizobium sp. | reverse complement strand
CACGAACAGCACCTTCGTATCGGTGAGCTTTTGCAGCAGCAGGCCGCCGACCTGCGCCGACGCATTCTGGTTGACGAACTTGGTGTCGTCCGGATGCGCCTTCATCCAGGCGACCAGGCTTTTGAGATCGTCGGCCGGCAGCTTCTTCGTCGCCACCAGCAGCATCGGATTGATCGAAATCAGCCCGATCGGCGCGAAGTCTTTCTCCAGGTCGTAAGTGATGTTGTAGATGATGGTGCCAACGTGGGTATCCCACTGGCCGATGTCGATGGTGTAGCCGTCCGGCGCCGCGTGGGCCAGACGCGCGACCCCGATCGAGCCGCCGGCGCCGCCGACATTCTCGACGATCACCGGCTGGCCGAGCGAGGTGCCCATCTTGTCGGCCATGATGCGGGCGGCGACGTCGGTCGAGCCGCCGGGCGGAAACGGGACGATCAGCGTGATCGTGCGCGAAGGAAAAGTTTCGGCACGCGCTTGCGGCGCGGCGCAACTTAACAGGAGCGCCAATGCCATCGTTATCGCTGAAATGAACCGGCTCATCTTTTCCCCCTCGCCGCGGCTTTGTCTGGCCGTCGGATCAATTCTCGATCTTGATATTCCCCGCTTTGGCGATCGCGCGCCACTTGTCCAGATCCTTCACGATGAAGTCGCGATAGTCATCGCCGATCAGCGGTTTGACGTCGTAACCCATCGCAAACAGGTGACCGGCAAACGCCGTGTCGCTCATCATGTCGCGCAACGTGCGTCGCAAGCGGGCGATAATCGGCGCGTTGGTTTTCGCCGGCGCCAGCAGGCCGTAGCTGATAATCGAGGTTCCGTTGATGCCGACCTCTTTCAGCGTTGGCACGTCGGGCAGGAGGCGCGACCGTGTCTCGCCGGTGAACGCCAGCGCCCGGATGCTGCCGGTCGCGATCAGCTGCTTGCCCTGAACCGGAGTCACCAGGCCGACATCGACCTGTCCAGCCATCAGCGCATTCGTCGCCGGACCGAGTCCGGCGAAAGGAACATGAACCATCTGGATGCCGGCTCCGGCGGCGATCATCGCAAGCGTCAAATGCGGCGCGCTGCCCATTCCTGCGCTGCCATAATTCATCAGGTGTCCCGGATTGTTCTTGGCGTAAGCGACAAGGTCGGCAAACGTCTTGAAGTCACGCTGCGCCGACACCGATACCGTGTAGGCCTGCTGGGCGATGCTGCCGATGAACGCAAAGTCGTCCGGCACCTTGTACGGCAGCGGCGCCTTGACCGCCGGCAACACCGAGAGGCCATCGCTTACCGTCCACAGCAGCGTGTAGCCGTCCGGGTCTGACTTCGCGACCAGATCGGTCCCAAGCTGCGCCGCCGCGCCCGGCTTGTTTTCGACCACGAACTGCTGACCCAGCCGTCTGCTCAATTGTTCGGCGACCATGCGGCCGGTCAGGTCGGTGCCGGCGCCGGCCGCGAATGGAACGATCAACTTCACAGGCCGCGCCGGATAGTCTTGCGCGTTTGCGGCTTGCGCGAAAACCGCGGCAACCGCGAACAGCCCGAGCGCGACGCTTCGCATTTGCCCTCCCCTAGCGCCAATGCGCGAAGCAGAGACCGACGCCGGTCAGCGCATGCGACCGGTAGCCCGGCACGTAGGTGATCCAGTCGAGATTGAGGTGCTGCACCGCGCCCGCGGTCGCGATCCAGTTCCTGATCTCGGACGAGCCGCTGACCAGTTTGTTGAGCGGCAGCCCCTTGAGCGTGGCGTAATCCTTCTTCTGCAACGCGCTGACGACCTCGAGGTCGAGCGCTTCGTTGACCAGGAAGTGGCTCAAGCCGCCTGACGCCAGAATGCCGACGCGGAAATTCTCCGGATAGGCCTCGACCAGTTCGCGAATGGCGATGCCGAGCTCGAAGCAGCGCCGCGGGCTCGGCTGATTGGGCGGATAATAGGTGTTGAGGATCACCGGCACGATCGGGATTGGGCCTTTCGGCATGAAACGCCGGTGAATGAACGAATAGGCGTGACCTTCGAACTGTTCGCCAATCAGCGCTTTCATCGCCGTGATGTCGAAATCGCGCGCGACCAGCCCCTTGATCAGCGCGGTCGCCAATCCCGGATGGCAGGGATACTGGCGGTCCTCGTTGTCCTCCATCCGTTTGCGCTGATCCTGCAAATACCAGTCGGCCGCCGGCTCTTTCGGTGCCGCGGCGTTGCGGATGGTGTCGCCGTAGTAGATGGCGATCGCCGGTCGCAAATCGTCCTTGAAGATTTCCCGCTGATCGTCGCCGATGATCACCAGCACGTCGACGTCCGCCGCGGCAATGTCACGCTCCAGCCGGTCCATGGCGCTCATGGTGGTGCGGTGCCGCTCCGCCATCGCCTCTTTGGCGATCTTGGCCGCGGCGTCCGGCGGCAATGTTTTCAGGAGATCGTCGAAGCTCCGCGCCACGCCATCGAAATCATTGATCGGCGCGCGGCGGTCGACGCGGTCGAACATCTCCTGCCAGTGCTCTTCGGTGGAAACCAGCATCGTACTGTGCGACGAGCCGAACGCGGCGACGACTTGCGCCATTGGACTTCCTCACTCCCTGTTTTCGCCGATGGTATGTCTTCATCCTGCCCCGCGATAGCGGGGGCGGATGCATTCTTCGTCATTGCGAGGAGCGCCAGCGACGAAGCAATCTAGGGGCTGCTGGCATTGAGCGCTGGATTGCTTCGCCATAGCCCGTCGAAGACGGGCGTGAACGCCCTGATGGCTCGCAATGACGCGTCAAATCATTCCCGCGGCACACCCCGCCCGGGTTCGAGGCGCATTCCATTTTCGCTCCCCCAATAAAGAGAGGGAAGCGGAGCGCCGATTGGTGCAGGGGGTAGAGAACTGCACCCGTTACCGGGAACAGCCGCGATCCGTTTTACGGGATCGCTCACCTTTCGGCGCTCCACCGCGAATTGCCGGAACTTTCGTCCCGACCCGGCCCGGGCCAGCGCTTCCTGGAATCACCGGGTCAACGAGAGTTCTGCACTCCCTCTCCGGCACCAGTGCAGTAGGCACCCTACAGTCCGAACACGCGCCGGACGGGCATGATGCCCAGGCCGTCTGCGAGAGGGCTGACGACCCAGCCCGCAGAACCCGCGCCCGCTCCGTCAAAGTTCGTCTGGCCTTGACGTCCCTCACGACGAGCGAGCTGAGACGCATATGGCATGGCTAGGAATAAAAGT
>DASUIA010000088.1:0-2582 GCA_036273255.1 Bradyrhizobium sp. | reverse complement strand
CGCGCGCAGCCCGAGGTCGCGCGCGGCCGCAATCACCTGGGGAATGCCGACCTTCTGCGTCAAATGCACGGCGGCATCATTGAGCGATTGGGCGAAGGCGTCGGCAAGGCTGACTCGGCCATGGTGATGGTGCCCATAATTTTCCGGTTGCCAACCGTGAATGCTGACGGGCGTGTCGTCGATTTGATCGTCCAGGCCGAAACCCTGGCGAAGGGCGGCGTAGTAGTCGAACAGCTTGAATGACGAGCCGGGCTGCCGTTGCGCCTGCACCGCGCGGTTATATTGGCTCCTGGCGTAGTCGCGGCCACCGACCATTGCGAGGACCGCGCCGTCGGGACGCATTGCGATCAGCGCCGCTTGTGTCGCGTGCTTGTCGTCACCGTCTTTCGCGAGTGTGGATTTGACGACATTGGCCGCCAGCTCCTGCAGACGCAGATCGAGCGTCGTGCGGATGTGAATGGTGCCGCCGAGCGGAGGCACGACTTGCGCCGCTTTGCCGTAGACCCAGTCGGTGAACCAGCCGGCCGTTGGCGGCGATAGAGGTGCCTGGCCGGGCAGCGCCGGATGCAGCTTTGCCAGCAGCGCCTGCTGCTCGCTCAGCTTTCCGTTCTCCACCATCGCGTCCAACACGGTCGCCGCGCGGTTTCGCGCAGCGGCAAGATCATGAAAGGGATCGTCCTGCGCAGGCGCGTTGATCAGGCCGGCCAGCATGGCGGCTTCCGGCACGCTCAGGTCGGCTGTGCTCTTGTTGAAATAAACTTTTGCCGCCGCCGGAAAGCCGGTCGCGCCAGAACCCAGGTACACGTTGTTCAGATAGCTCGTGAGGATGTCGTCCTTGGTCAGGTGATGCTCGAGCCACATCGAAATCGTGGCTTCCTTGATCTTGCGCTGATAGGTTCGCTCCGGATCGAGAAACAGGATCTTGACGAGCTGCTGCGTGATCGTGCTGCCGCCCGCGACGGTCTTGCCGCTCAACATATTGTCCCTGAACGCACGCAGCACCGAGGGAAAATCGACCGCGCCGTGCTCATAAAAGCGCCGGTCCTCGATGGAGAGGACGGCATTGACGACGTCGGGAGGCATATCCTTGGCATCGATCGGCGCAAGCTGCAGGTGTTTCTTCTGGAAAAGGTTCTGCCCGTCGGCCGACGTAATCATAATGACGCGCCGGGATGTCACCTCGTTGCGCGACGGAAAATGAATTCCATGCAGGGACCATCCCACGACGCCCGCGGCCGCCACAATGAGCATCAAAACCGCCGCCGCGAAGACGTAACGGAGCCGAAACCGGCCACGAGGCGAAGGTGCATTTTCGCGATCGGGACCATCGGGCGGGGGCATGGACCAGATGCAACGCCGGTCCAGCGCCGGAGTTCCAAATCAGCTCGGGCTGGCAACGGGCGTTGGTTCGCCTGATCTCCATTCGATCCCGGTCGCTTGTCCTCATATGGACATGACAAATTGCCTGTTTCCGCTTTTCGCGGGGCGATTTGGATGTCACCATCCTGGTGAACGGGAGGGCCGCCATGCGCTGGTGTGTCTCGGTCGGGGTGCTGCTTGTTGCCGGCGCGATGGTCGGAGGTGATGTTGCCGGCATTGCAGCGCCGGGCCCGAAATCAGGATTCGCCGACACCACGCAAACTGCGCCCGCCGTCAATGTCGAACTGGTGATCGCCGTCGACGTCTCCTATTCGATGGATATGGACGAACTTGCCATTCAGCGCGAGGGCTATGCGCGCGCCATCGTCTCCAAGGACTTCCTTCAAGCGCTGAGGGCCAGTCCGGGCGGCAAGGTGGCCGTGACCTATTTCGAGTGGTCGATGTCGGGTGACGAGAGGATCATCATTCCCTGGCGCGTGATCGAAGGCCCGGAATCGGCGGATGCGGTGGCCGCCGAGATCATGAAGACGCCGGTTCGCCGGGGTTCAAGTACCTCGATATCCGGCGCGATCGATTTCGCGGCGAAACTGTTCGAGCAGAATCCGTATCGCGGGTTGCGGCGTGTTGTCGATATTTCCGGCGATGGGCCGAACAACGACGGAGTTCCGGTCACCGGCGCGCGCGACGCGGCGCTGGCGAAGGGTATCGTCATCAACGGCCTGCCGATCATGGTGAAGGCGCCAACCTCGCCGGTCGATATCGAGAATCTGGATGTCTACTACGAGGACTGCGTGATCGGAGGGCCGGGCTCCTTCATCATGACGATCAAGGATCGCGAAAAGTTCCAGGAAGCGATCCGGACCAAGCTTGTCCTCGAAGTTGCAGGCCTCGCGCCGGGGCGCCGGATCGTCCCGGCCGCCGGGACAGAGCCCCGGGTGCCCTGCCTGATCGGCGAAACAAAATCGCTCGAGCGCGGGCGGCGGTGAGCGTCGAGGCAATCAGTTCTCGCGCAGACGAGGTGTTTGAACGCTCTCTGCTTGCTGGCCGAAAGCGATGTCGACTTCGATCGATTCCGACCCCTTTCGAAGATGCTGCTCCATCGGTAGGATCAACATCCTGAACCCGAGGTCCGAGAATGAATCGCCGGAGCGTTCTCGTCTGGATCAGCAGCGCGTTCGCATGGACTGTTGCTGCGCCTGGAG
>DASUIA010000087.1:0-2742 GCA_036273255.1 Bradyrhizobium sp. | reverse complement strand
CCGTGTCGCTGCAGGTCGCCGACGAAGGCGACGGTATTCCCGCCGACGAGCTGGAAAGCGTGTTCGACAAGTTCTACCGCGCGCAGAAAGGCGACCACGTCCGCCCGGGCACCGGCCTGGGCCTGGCCATTTCGCGCGGTTTCATCGAAGCGATGGCGGGGCAGATCACCGCCGCCAATCGCACCGATCGCTCGGGCGCGGTCATCACTGTCCGCCTGCCGATCCCGGCGGAAACCAGGACGCTGGACACCGCCGCATGAGCGCGCCCCCGATCAAGGTTCTGGTCATCGACGACGAGCCGCCGATCCGCAAATTGCTACGGATGGGGTTGAACACGCAGGGCTATGAAATCCTG
Source organism: Bradyrhizobium sp. (assembly GCA_036273255.1). Classification (GTDB taxonomy): domain Bacteria; phylum Pseudomonadota; class Alphaproteobacteria; order Rhizobiales; family Xanthobacteraceae; genus Bradyrhizobium. Next base: position 2,387 of record DASUIA010000087.1, on the reverse strand, counting down.
GAGGCGGGCAACGGCAAGGCGGCGCTGGAGTTGCTGGCGCAGAATCCGGCACTCATCATCCTCGATCTCGGGTTGCCGGATATTCAGGGCCATGAGCTTTTGCGCTTGATCCGCGGGAGCAACGACGGCGTTCCGATCGTGGTGCTGTCGAGCCGCGGCGATGAAGCCGGCAAGGTCGAGGCGCTCGATCTCGGGGCCGACGACTATCTGACCAAGCCCTTTGGCATGGACGAATTGCTCGCGCGCCTGCGCGCGGCATTGCGGCACCAGCTGCAGGTCCACGGCGAGCGGCCGGTCTTTCGCTCCGGCGATCTCTCCGTCGATCTGGTGCGACGCATCGTCAAGGTGGGTGACAGGGACATAAAGTTGTCGCCGAAGGAATATGAATTGCTGCGCGTGCTGGTGCAGCACGCCGGCAAGGTTCTGACCCACCGCTTTCTGCTCAAGGAACTCTGGAACGAATTGACCGACGCGCAGTATCTGCGTGTCTATGTGCGCCAGCTCCGGCAGAAGATCGAGACCGATCCGGAGCGCCCGCAATTCGTGCTGACTGAGACCGGCATCGGCTATCGCCTGCGTGCGGTGGACTAACCCGCCTGCCGGTGCCGGGCCGCCGAGCGGTCTGCCCGCTTCGCCGGCCGCCGTTGTGGCGAGCGGCGTGCATGTGACTTCGCCGAGTGCGGTGCGGATCCCCTTGTCTTCAGGCTCTGCCTGGGCGCGACATTGCCTGGCTTCTCCTCGGGTTCGGGAGCTTCGATCGTCTTGCCGGCTGCCTTGATGTCGTCGAAATAATCGTGGGCATCGCGCAGCTCGTAAGGGTAGCGCAGCGTGGTGCCGAGCAGGCCCTTGCCGAACGGCTCGATCGTGATGACATGCTCGCGGTTGGTCAGCACAATGCGGGCGAGCGCCACACGGTCCTGGTCCTTCATGGCGTCGCGGATCACGGTAAAGGCATCAAGGCCGGCCTTGCCGTCGGGCACGATGTAGTAGGGATGGTTGAGATAGCGTTGGTCGATCTCGTCCTTCGGGACAAAGCTGTCGATATCGATGGCGTGGTTGCTCTCGATCTGAACGGCCTCCAGTTCCTTCCCTTCGATCTCGACATATTTGCCTTTGGAGAGCTCGTAGCCGCGGCCTTTCTGGTCGCCTTCGACGACGTCGCCGGTCTCGGCATCGACCATCTGTTGCTTGAGCCGGTTGCCGGTCTCCCTGTTGATGGAAGCGGGTCTTCGCGGCAGAAGTCGAGGCTGGGTACAGCGCCACCGGACAGGTCACCGGTGACAGTTTGAGCGAGCCTTTCCAATAGGCACGGGGAGCCATCATATCTCCTGCATTTCCAATGGTTTGGAACTTGAACCGCGCTCGCGGATTTTAGTTCCGAGCGGCGCAGACTCAGATCGCCTTCAACTCGCCCTTGGTCCAGGATTCCCGCAACTTGAATTTCTGAATCTTGCCGGAGCCTGTCAGCGGAAATGCCTTGATGACGAACCAGTGCTTCGGCGTCTTGTGCGGGGCGAGCCCGGCGCGCATGTAGGCGATGAGCTCTTCCTTGTCGACGGTGGCATTGGGCACCGGGCGAATGAAGGCTGCGACCTCCTCACCCCATCGTTCGTGGGGAACGCCGATGACCGCGACTTCGCTGATCGCTGGGTGTTTGAACAGCAGCTCCTCCAGCTCGCGCGGATAGATGTTCTCGCCGCCGCGGATGATCATGTCCTTCAGCCGCCCTTCGACCGTGCAATAGCCGCGCGCGTCCATCGCGCAGAGATCGCCGGTATGCAGCCAGCCGTCGGCATCGATGGCGGCCGCGGTGGCATCGGGCATCTCGAAATAGCCCAGCATCACGTGGTAGCCACGCGTGCAGAATTCGCCGATCGTGCCGACCGGAACCGTGTCGCCGGTGGCCGGGTCGATGATCTTGGTTTCCATGTTGGGCAGCGGCAGGCCGATCGTGCCGGCCTTGTCCTCAATGCTATCGTTGGTCCGTGTTTGCGCGGCCACGGGAGAACACTCGGTCTGGCCGAACACGATGTTGAAGGGCGCGCCGAGTTTTTCCTCGAAACGCCTGACCAGCGGGGCCGGCACGGTGGAACCGCCCGAGCAGATCGCCTTCACCGAGGAGAGATCGGTGTTTGGAAAGGTCGGATGCTCCAGCATCGCGATCAGCATGGTCGGCACGCCGACCATGGCGTTGCCGCGATAGGTGCCGAACATTTCGAGCACGATGGCGGGGTCGAAGGCCTCGACCAGAACCTGCGTCGCCGCTTTCGAGACCGCGCCGATCACGCAGCAGACGCAGCCCCCGGTGTGAAACAGCGGCATAGTGGTGACGAAAACGTCGCCGGCATCGACACCCATCCGCTCGGCGGTGTCGGCGCCGTTGTTCA
>DASUIA010000086.1:0-12801 GCA_036273255.1 Bradyrhizobium sp. | reverse complement strand
GGCGCGAACCCGGACGGTGCGGATCGTACTGGATGGCCCGGCGCCCGAAGCCGGTACCGCCATTGTCGCCGGCGACAAGCCGGTGGGAACGATGGGCTCGTCGGCCGAAGGTGCCGGCCTCGCGAGGATCAGGGTCGATCGGGTCGCGGACGCGCTGGCTGCCGGCATGGCCCTGAGCTCGGGCGGACTCGCGATTCGTGTCGCCGAGCCGGACGCGTTGCGGACCGCATCGAAGCAGACGGTGGCATGACGAGGTCGGCGCGCCTGCATGAAGATGGGCTGACGCGGTGCCCGTGGCCCGGCGAAGATCCGTTTTACATGGCCTATCACGACTATGAATGGGGCGTGCCGGAATATGACGACCGTGCGCTGTACGAAAAGCTGATCCTCGACGGCTTCCAGGCCGGGCTGTCCTGGATCACGATCCTGCGCAAGCGCGAGAATTTCCGCCATGCCTTTGACGATTTCCGGCCCGAGAAGATCGCGCGCTACAACGCCAGGAAGATTCACGGCCTGATGAATGATGTCGGCATCGTCCGCAATCGCGCCAAGATCGAGGGCGCGGTCGCCAGCGCGAAATCCTTTCTGAAAATCATGGAAGACGGCCCGGGCTTCTCGAAGTTCCTGTGGGATTTCGTCGACGGCAAGCCGAAGGTCAACCAATTCAAGACCACCGCCAGCGTGCCAGCCTCGACGCCGGTCTCGGTCAAGATATCCAAGGAGCTGGCCGGACGCGGCTTCAAGTTTGTCGGCCCGACCATTGTCTACGCCTTCATGCAGGCGACCGGCATGGTCAATGACCATCTGGTGAGCTGTTTCTGCCATGAAACCTGCGGCGCCAAACACCGCGGACCGCGTCTCAAGATCAAATGACGGCGAGAAGCAAACTGGCCGCGCCCGAGGCCTCGGCCCGTGTCTGGCAACGGATGCTGTCGGGACGGCGGCTCGACCTGCTCGACCCCTCGCCGCTCGATATCGAGATGGCCGATATTGCGCACGGCCTCGCACGCGTCGCCCGCTGGAACGGACAGACCAGCGGAGCGCATATTTTTTCGGTAGCGCAGCACACGCTGCTGGTCGAAGCGGTCATGCGTGAACAGGCGCCGCGGGTCGATGTCAGCCTGCGGCTCGCGGCGCTGCTGCACGACGCGCCGGAATATGTCATCGGCGACATGATCTCGCCGTTCAAGGCCGTGCTGGGCGGCGACTACAAGGCAGTGGAAAAGCGGTTGCTCGCGGCCATCCATGTCCGCTTCGGATTGCCGCCGGTGCTGGCCCAAGAGATCACCGAGCAGATCAAGGCCGCCGACCGCGGCGCAGCCTATCTCGAGGCGACCGAGCTTGCTGGCTTTGCAAGGGCCGAAGCAAAACGCCTGTTCGGTCGCGACCCGGCTTTGCCGGCCGCCACCCGGCAGGACTACCTGACGCCCTGGCCCGCGGCCAAGGCCGAAAAGCGGCTGCTGGCGCGGTTCAAGGCGCTGCACGGATAGACGGCGCGCGCCCGAAGCTGCTTTCACCGGCAGACCTGCGGCCCTATAATCCGGCTGATCAAGGGATTGCCATGATTCACGTTTGTTCGCTCGCCGCTCTTCCCGATACCGTCAAGGCCACAGGTGCCAGCCATGTCCTCACCATCATGGCGAAGGTCGATCAGGTCCAGCGGCCGGAATCGGTGCTCGAGGCCAATCATCTCAAGGTCGCAGTGGACGACATCACCGAACCGGTCGATGGCTTCGTCGCACCCTCCGACGTCCATATCGAACAGGTCTTGAATTTCGTGCGCGGCTGGGACCGCAGTGCGCCACTGGTGGTGCACTGCTACGCCGGCATTAGCCGCTCGACCGCGAGCGCCTTTGCGGCTGCCTGCGCGCTCAACCCGCACCGCGACGAGATCGCGATCGCGCGGCAAATCCGCTCTGCCTCCCCGATCGCGGCACCCAACCGGCTGATCGTCAGCCTCGCGGACAAGGCACTGCGGCGGCAGGGCAGGATGCTGCGCGCGCTCGATGAAATGGGGCCGGGCAGCATGATCGCGGAAGGCCGCCCGTTCCGCATCGAACTCGAATGAAGCCGTGGATGCCCGCGACAAGCGGGCATGACGAGTCAACTACGCAGGGCCGTGGGTATCAGTCGGTCGAGCGGCGCAGTTCCGATGCGCCTTCCGGTTTCGCCGGTTCGGGTTTGACCGGCTCGATCCTGGCGCTGTCCACCCGCGGGGTTTCCACCCGCGCGGAAACCTCGGTTCGCGATACCTCAGTGGACTGCACCGGCCGGTGCAGCGATCGCGGGCGCGCCACCGCGCGCGCCAGCAGCATCTGTGCCGCTCCCTGATGATGGAAGTCGCAATAGGCGAAGCCCAGGCCCGAAACCGATCCGCGGAAGCTGCGCTCGTCCTTCTTCTCGAGATTGAAGCAAGGTTCGAACGGAAGGCCCTTGATCGACGCGCAAACGGCCTGCCCGCGAATCTGGAGCGTGTTGCCGGGCAACCGAATGTGGCGTATCGGACCGGCGCCGCTGAATTGCACGGAACCTGCCGCACCGAGATCATCGAGGATACGGCCTGCGCCGCGAGTGCCGTCGAAACAGGTAAACGCGAATACCTTGCCGACCACAAACCTGCGAGCCTCATCGGCGTTCATCATCCCGGCCAGCGCAGGCGCAATCACTGCTCCGGCCGCGACGGTCCCCAACACAAAACGCGCAAGCATGCTGCAACTCCAACTCACCGAGCAGGGGTATGGGCTCTATGGCCTCTTTACCCGCTGCTTACCATACGAACCGTGGCAACATTGGAGCAGGTTGGTTGGTAAAGTCTGAACGCTGTTAGACAATTTTTACCACGATGCGGCCGCGAACCTGCCCGGCAAGGATCCTGGCACCTGCCCCAATGACCTCGCCTAGCCCAATTTCGTCAGTTATTTCAGCGAGTTTTGCCCGATCCAAATCGCTGGCGAGACGGCTCCAGGCGGTCCGGCGGAGGGCGATCGGGCACATCACGGAATCGATGCCGAGAAGGCACACACCGCGCAAAATAAACGGCGCCACCGACGACGGCAGGTCCATGCCGCCGGCCAGGCCGCACGCGGCCACCGCGCCGCCATACTTGGTCATCGAGAGCATGTTGGCCAGCGTGGTCGAGCCGACGCTGTCGATGCCGCCTGCCCAGCGTTCCCTCGCCAGCGGCTTGGCCGGCCCGGACAGTTCGGCTCGATCGATCACCTCGGCGGCGCCGATATCCTTCAGATAGCCGGCCTCCGACATCCGTCCCGTCGACGCGATGACGTGGTAACCGAGTTTCGAAAGCACCGCGGTTGCGACCGAACCGACGCCACCCGCGGCGCCGCTGACGGCAATCGGCCCGCTGTTCGGCTTCACGCCGTGCCTTTCCAAAGCCAGCACCGAAAGCATCGCGGTATAGCCGGCGGTGCCGATCGCCATGGCGTCGCGACTCGACATGTCCTCGGGCAGCCGCACCAGCCAGTCGCCGCTGACGCGGGCCTTCTCGGCGTAGGCGCCGAGATGGGTCTCGCCCATGCCCCAGCCATTGCAGATCACCGTGTCGCCGGGCTTCCACTGCGGATGCGAGGACTGTTCGACGCTGCCGGCGAAGTCGATGCCGGCGATCATCGGAAAGCGCCGCACCACCGGCGCCTTGCCGGTCACGGCGAGGCCATCCTTGTAGTTCAGCGTCGACCACTCGACCCGCACCGTGACGTCGCCTGCCATCAATTCGGCTTCGTCGAATTGCGTCAGCGCGACGGTGGTGCCTTTTTCCGCCTTGTCTATTCTGATCGCCTTGAATGTCGCCAACGCCTCATCCCCGCGCTTCATTGATCGGATTCCCGGAGCTTGAACCGGTCAGGCGGTTTGCGCAACCGGACGCCCGACCGGCGCCTCGACAATCGGCAGGTTGATCAGCGCCGACACCAGGCCGAGCAGCACCGATAGCCACCAGATCGGCGTGTAGGATCCGAACCTCTCGAACACGATTCCGCCGAGCAGCACGCCCAGGAAACTGCCGAGCTGATGGCTGAAAAAGGCAAACCCGTAAAGCGTCGCGAGCCAGCGCGTACCGAACATCAGGGCGACCAGGCTCGAGGTCGGCGGCACGGTCGAGAGCCAGGTCAGGCCGGTGACAATACCGAAAACGATGGCGGAGAACGTGGTGAGCGGGAACGAGATGAATGCCACGATCGATATCGCGCGGATCAGATAGATCGTCGACAGGATGTAGCGCTTCGGAACCTGATTCTGCACCCAACCGACGCCGAGCGAACCGATGATGTTGAACAGGCCGATGGTGGCGATCACCCAGCCGCCGGCCTGAACCGGCAGGCCCCGATCGACCAGATAGGCCGGCAGATGCACGCTGATGAACGCGAGCTGAAATCCGCAGGTGAAGAAGCCCGACACCAGCAACACGTAGGAGCGATGACCGAACGCCTCCGCCAGCGCATGCCTGAAGGTCTGCTGTCCCGCCACCACGGCGGGGTTCGACGTCGATGGCGGCGTCATCAGCGCCAGCGATAGCGGCAGCACCAGCAGCATCAGGAAGGCGAACACCATCAACGCCTGCTGCCAGCCAACATTGTCCAGCAGCGCGACCCCAAACGGGGCAAACAGGAATTGCCCGAACGACCCCGCCGCGGTGCCGGCGCCGAGCGCGACCCCGCGCCATTGCGGCGGCAGCAATTTTCCGAACGCCGACAGCACGAGATTGAACGAACTGCCGGACAATCCGAAGCCGATCAACACACCGGCGCTGAGGTCGAGCGACAGTGGCGTCGCCGCGTAACGCATCGTGACCAGGCCCAGGGCGTACAGCAGCGCGCCGGCGCCAATTACCCGCAACGAGCCGAACCGGTCGGCAATCGCACCCGCGATCGGCTGACCAAAACCCCACAGCAGGTTCTGGATCGCCAGCGCCAGACCGAAGACGTCGCGGCCCCACGAAAATTCGCCGCTCATCGGCTGCATGAAAAAGCCGAACGTGGAACGCGGGCCAAATGTCAGCATGCCGATCAGGCAACCGCAAATCACGATCACCAATGGCGTTCGCCATGTCGCCGTAGCGGAAACCGCCGGCGGATCGCCTTCAGTCGCACTCATGCGCTTCCTCGATTCCCCTGCGATCACGAAACAAATTCCGAGCGCGAGGCGCCCCCAGCGCAGGTCGCGCGGGATATTAATGCATTCGCATGCAAATCCCAGCGGCGATCGAGGAATACCATGCCTTGCAATGCAGCGTTGCGAATTGGGCCGGGCAGCCCTGACGCCCCTCGCGGGTTCAGGATAGCGGCCGGTGCCAGGTACTGGACCGTCTTCCGGCTGGGTCGAATGCATCCAGGGCCTCGTGGTTCGAGACGCGCGGCTTGCCACGCTCCTCACCATGAGGGTGCAGACCTCATCTTGAGGAGCACGCGTTTGCGTGCGTCTCGAAAGATGAAGCCACGGCGCTGGAAGTTGCTCTGGTCTAGCGCCGCACTGTCGCTTCCGACAATTCCGCCGTGCTCTTGGCTTCTTCAGTCAGTTCCGCCGAGATCTCGGCGGTTTCCGTCGGCGATCCCCAGCTCGGCGCATCGCTGCCGTCACCCCATGCCTTCGGCCGGTAGAAGGTGTGTACGCCGAACTTGTACATCTTCCTCATTTCGCTGACCCAGGACGGATGCACCCAATAGGCATGATAGTGCGTCGACTTGCCGACTTCCGGCAGCCAGAGCTGACCGTCGAGCATCGCCTTGGCGATCTTCCTGGCGCGGTCCCACATGTCGGGCTCGCGCACCACGTCGGGGACGTTGTCGCAGGCGAAGGTGAACTGGCACGCCATGTGATGGTGCTTGTTCTGGTAGACCACGCCGCAGACCGTGGTGGGATAGAAGCCGGAGAAGGCGCGGTTCATCACCACCTGTGCCACCGCGATCTGGCCGCGCACGGCCTCGCCGCGGGCTTCGAAATAGACCGCCTCGGCGAGACATTTTTCGGATTTGGCGCGGAGCTTGGCGTCGAACAGGCCAAGCCGTTCGGCCGGCGTCATCGTATGCTGATTGTCGGTGTTGACTTCGCCCTTGGCGGCGATGCTCTCGCCATTCTCGTCTGCCCGGGATACCGGGTCGGAGCGCACCGGCAACGATGCCGTCTTTTTCATGTCGGGGTCGACGGCATCGGGCGTCACGATGATCGGCTCTTCACCGGGTTGCCAGCGTTCCATGCTCTCAGCGGCGGCGCCAAGCGAGGCGGTTCCGAAATACAGGCTCGCGGTCTGCACCGAGAAGCCGTCGCGCGAAGGTGCGGGTTCGGGACGCAACGGTTCGGCATCCGGGGCGGCCTTGAGGTCGTCGAGCGGCTGGGCCTCGAGCGACAGCGAAACATCATATTGAGGAAGCGGCGGCGCGCTCAGCGCCTCCTGCAATTCGGGATCGAGCGGCAGACGGTCGCCCGGCGCGGCCGCAGCGGTTTTCGCGCCGGCCACCGAGGCATTGGACGACGACGGTTCTTCCAGCGCCGGCGCCGCGCTTGCCGGCGGGAACGTGACCAGCCGATCGCCCTTGAGCGTGCGGTCGACCTTGGGAAAATCGGAGGCCTGGTAGCGCGGCTTCGGCTGCACCAGCGGATTGCGCGTCACCGCCCCGGCAAGGCCGATGCCCTGATTGTCGAGGCTCGCCAGCCGATAGGCCGTGCTCAGCGGCGACGACGTCCCGATCGGACGGCCAAAGCTGTAGGTGGCGACCTGAATGGAACTGACCGCCGAGAATACCCGCTTCTGCCAGCGCTCGCCGACGCCGGGCTGCCGCGCCAGCAGCGATGCGATATCCTGATAGCCGGTTTCGGTCGGGGCCAATGCAAAGATGCAAAGACCGAGGCCGAAGAACGCGAAACGCGCGCCCTTCGGCCGGTTACGCAACTCCAACATCGCAACGCTCACGCAACGCATACACACGCGATCGAACTTCAGTACATCCGTGCAATTCGATCTTTTTTGTTGTTATCGAATTTAGGTTGCGAGGGAGTTAATCGGCGGTGCACCGCTGCACCACGCAAGGACCGGCTGGGCTTGCGTCCGCGGTATCGAAATCCTTGGTAAACGGCGGATCGCGCAAACTGGTAAACATCGCGTCAACAAAAATGGTGAAGGAAGTGCGTCAGGCCTGGCTGCCGGTCGTCTTGCCGAGCGCGGCCTGCGCCGCGGCAAGTCGCGCGATCGGGACGCGGTAGGGCGAACAGGAGACGTAGTCGAGGCCGATCTCGTGACAGAACGTGACCGAGGCCGGATCGCCGCCGTGCTCGCCGCAAATCCCGACCTTGAGATCGGGACGGGTCTTGCGGCCTCGTGCCACGCCGATCTTGACGAGTTCGCCGACGCCGTCGCGATCGACCGTAATGAACGGATCGATTTCCAGGATGCCCTTGGCGATATAGGTGCCGAGAAAGCCTGCGGCGTCGTCGCGGCTGATGCCGTAGGTGGTCTGGGTCAGGTCGTTGGTACCGAATGAAAAGAATTCCGCGGTTTTGGCGACGTCGCCCGCCATCAGGCAGGCGCGCGGCAGTTCGATCATGGTGCCGACCTGATAGCTCAATTTGGCGCCGGTCTCCTTCATCACCGATTGCGCAATGGCGTCGATCCGCGCCTTGACCAGGTCGAATTCCATCTTGGTCGCGATCAGCGGCACCATCACCTCGAGGCCGACGGCGTTGCCGGTGCGTTTTCCGGCTTCGACGGCGGCTTCGAAGATCGCGCGCGACTGCATCTCGGCGATTTCCGGATAGGCAATCGCGAGCCGGCAGCCGCGGAAGCCGAGCATCGGGTTGAATTCGGCGAGGTCGCGGGCGCGATCGGCCAGCCGCCGCGGATCGGTATTCATGGCGCGCGCGACTTCCTCGATCTCGGCCTGGGTGTGCGGCAGGAATTCGTGCAGCGGCGGATCGAGCAGCCGGATCGTCACCGGAAGGCCCTTCATGATCTCGAACAGCTCGACGAAATCCGCGCGCTGCATCGGCAGCAGTTTTGACAGCGCGGCGCGGCGCGCCTGTTCGTCCTCGGCCAGAATCATCTCCCGCACGGTGCGGATCCGGGTTTCCTCGAAGAACATGTGCTCGGTGCGGCACAGTCCGATGCCCTCGGCCCCGAACTTGATCGCGGTGCGCGCATCATCGGGGGTATCCCCGTTGACGCGAACGCCGAGCTTGCGAACCTGATCGGCCCAGCTCATCAGCGTGCCGAACTCACCCGACATTTCGGGCTCGATCATCGGCATCCGCCCGGCCAGCACCTGGCCCAGCGAGCCGTCGATGGTGATGACGTCGCCGGTCTTGAAGGTGCGCGAGCCGATACTCATGGTGCCGCGGCCGTAATCGACGCGGATCGTGCCGCAGCCGGAGACGCACGGCTTGCCCATGCCGCGCGCCACCACGGCGGCGTGCGAGGTCATGCCGCCGCGCGTGGTCAGAATGCCCTCGGCAGCGTGCATGCCGTGAATGTCTTCGGGGCTGGTCTCGATCCGCACCAGAATGACCTTGCGGCCATCGGCCTGCAGCTTTGCCGCCTCGTCGGAGGAGAACACGATTTCACCGGCGGCGGCGCCCGGCGAGGCCGGCAGGCCGGTGGCGATGACGTCGCGCTTGGCGTTGGGATCGATGGTCGGGTGCAGCAACTGATCGAGCGAAGCCGGATCGATCCGCGACACTGCGTCCTTCCTGGAGATCAGGCCTTCATTGGCGAGTTCGACGGCGATGCGCAGCGCCGCCTTGGCGGTGCGCTTGCCGGCGCGGGTCTGCAGCATCCACAATTTGCCCTGCTCGACGGTGAACTCCATGTCCTGCATGTCGCGGTAATGCTTCTCGAGCAGCGTGTAGATCCGCGTCAGCTCCTTGAAGGCGTCGGGCATCGCGGTTTCCATCGAGGCCTTGTCGGAACCGGATTCCTGGCGCGCAGTTTCGGTGATGTCCTGCGGCGTGCGGATTCCCGCCACCACGTCCTCGCCCTGCGCGTTGATCAGGAATTCGCCGTACAGCTTGCCGTCGCCGGTCGAGGGATTGCGCGTGAAGGCAACGCCGGTCGCCGAGCTCTCGCCCATGTTGCCGAACACCATCGCCTGCACATTGACCGCGGTACCCCAGGATTCCGGAATGTCGTGCAGCCGACGGTAGGTCACCGCGCGGGCGTTCATCCACGACGAAAACACCGCGCCGATCGCGCCCCACAACTGGTCGTGCGGATCCTGCGGAAAATCCTTGCCGGTCTCGCGTGCCACCGCCTCCTTGTAGCGGCCGACCAGGTCGACCCAGTCCTCGCCGCTGAGATCGGTGTCGAGCGTATAGCCCTGGCTGTCCTTGAACGTATCGAGGATGTCCTCGAAATGGTGATGCTCGAAGCCGAGCACCACGTCCGAATACATGGTGATGAAGCGGCGATAGCTGTCATAGGCGAAGCGGCGGTCGCCGGACATCTCGGCCAGCGCCTCCACCGTCCTGTCGTTGAGCCCGAGATTGAGCACGGTGTCCATCATGCCGGGCATCGAGGCCCGGCCGCCGGAGCGGACCGACACCAGCAGCGGATTCTTGGCATCGCCGAACGCCTTGCCGGTCAGCTTGCCGACATGGTCGAGGGCTTTTTCGACCTGCGCCTTCAACTCCTTCGGATAGGTTTTGCCGTGGGCGTAAAAATACGTGCAGACCGAGGTCGGAATGGTGAAGCCCGGAGGCACCGGCAGGCCGAGATTGGCCATCTCGGCAAGGTTGGCGCCCTTGCCGCCCAGCAAATCGCGCAAGCCCGCTTTGCCTTCGGCCTTGCCGTCCCCGAACGTGAATACCCATTTGCCTGATTTGACGGGCTCGGCCGCTCCCCTGCTCGCGGCGGTTTTGCCGGCCGGCTTGGCGACGTTTTTTTTCAGCGCCTTGCGGGCGCTGGCTGGAGCCGGTTTGGCCCGGGTCGACGCGGATGACTTTGATTTCGCTGCGACTTTCTTTGTCTTCGCTACGGCTTTGGCCATGACTTGCAATCAATCCAGGAGAGGGAATGGAGGTGGGCGCCTTACACCACTTTGGACGGTTCCGCGCAAGGCGCGAGGGCTGGTCTCAAGGCTACATGTGCAGCCATCGCAGCAGCCCGAGGCCGATCAGGCCGTTCAGGATCAGGAAGATCGCGACCACGAGGTTGAGCAGCCGCGGCATGATCAGGATGAGCAGGCCCGCAATCACAGACATGATGGGTGAAATGTGGGCGACGGTGAGTGTCATATGAAAAGCCTCCGCTGCGGCGCTTGGGGGAGATTTCGAATCGAGGCCGCATGTTACCGGCTACGCCGGTTCCACGATAGGATTACGCTCGCCGCTTCAACGAGTTCCGGCGGTCGCCAGAAATGCCGGAAATTGCCGCGGAGAAATCACGGTTGTTTCGGGAACGATGCCGCGCGGCATGAATTGGCAGGGGATTGCTCGCCGGTGGAGACCGGCGCGCGCCCATCGTCAGGGAGTTGATCATGCCGAACAAGCTACTTGCCATTGCCGCGATTGCGGGCGCTCTCGCCGCGCCGGTCGCAGCTCAGGCGCAGAGCGAGATCACCACCGGCGTCGTTCGCGGCGGACCCGTCGTGATCGACGAGGATGCCGACGGCATCGCGATCGATCGGCGGCCGGCATTTCGTGAATACGTCGTGCGCGAACACGTGCCGAATTACGCCATTCCCGGCCGGGTCGTGGTCGGCGGGATTCTGCCGGAAGCCGGCGTCACCTATTACGACGTGCCGCAGACGTTCGGCGTGACGCCGTATCGCTACACCGTGGTGAACGGCCGTACCGTGCTGGTCGAACCCCGCTCGCGCCGCATCGTCGAGGTGGTCGAGTAGCGCAACAACCCGACGCAAATTGTCCGGAACCCGCAAGTGGCGCTCCGGGCATGCAGGCCCCGTCCGGTCTCCCCCGCCCGGACGGGGCTTTTGCTTTTTTCTTTCGTCATTCCGGGGCGCGCCTCTCGTCTTGGCGCGAACCCGGAATCCATCCGACCACAATGATCGCGGTGAGATGGATTCCGGGCTCGCGCTCCGCGCGCCCCGAAATGACGGGGGGTGTTCACCCCTCGATTCTGGAAAAATCCGCCACCGCATGCGTCGCGGCACGGATTTCGTTCAGCAGCTTCAGGCGATTCTCGCGCAGTCTGGCGTCGTCGTCATTGACCTTGACCTTGTCGAAGAAGGCATCGACCGCGGGCCGAAGCCTGGCCATCGCGCTCATCGCGGCGGCGAAATCCTCGTTCGCAACGGCGGCGCCTGCTTCCGCCCTGGCCCGATCGATCGCGTTCGCCAGCGCCTTTTCTTCAGCAAGGCAGTAGAGCTTCGCGGCCGGCGCGCCATCAAACCGGCGCTTGTCCTTCTTCTCCTCGATGGCGAGGATGTTGCCGGCACGCTTGGTGCCGGCGAGCAGGTTCTTGCCGTCGTCGGTGTCGAGAAATTTTCCCAGCGCCTCGACGCGGCGGACCACCAATAGAAGATCGTCCTGATCGCCGAGCGCGAACACGGCATCGACGAGGTCATGCCGTGCGCCCTGCTCGCGGAGTTGGACTTTCAGACGGTCGGCGAAGAAGTCTCGAAGACCAGAAGCGCCTAGCCCCTTCGTGACTCGTTCTAGGGTGTCACGCACGCTTTCGCCCGCCGTATCTTCACGTGCAATCCATGAATCTATCCCAGCGGTTACAAGAGAGTTGTCGCTCTCGCGGTAGATCGTCGTAGCTTTGTAAAAGGCTTCCCACAGACTGAAGCCAATATTATTTTCAACCAGAATCCTGATCATTCCCAGCGCCGCGCGTCTCAGTGCATACGGGTCCTTGCTTCCTGTCGGCTTCTCGTCGATCGCCCAGAAGCCGACCAGCGTGTCGATCTTGTCGGCCAGCGCCACCGCAATGCTCACGGGATCGGTCGGCACGCGATCGTTTGGTCCCTGTGGCTTGTAATGGTCCTCGCTGGCGGCGGCGACGGAGGCGTGCTCGCCCTGCGCCAGCGCGTAATACTTGCCCATCAAGCCCTGCAACTCCGGGAATTCGCCGACCACATCGGTCAGCAGATCCGCCTTCGCCAGCCGTGCCGCGCGTCTCGCCTTGTCGACATCGGCGCCGACGCGCGGGGCGATTTCCGCGGCGAGCCGTTCGATGCGCGCGATGCGCGCGCCTTGCGTACCGAGTTTCTCGTGAAACACGATCTGGTCGAATTTCGCCAAGCGGTCCTCGAGCCGTGTCTTCAGATCGGTCTCGTAGAAAAACTTGGCATCGGCGAGGCGTGCGCGGATGACGCGCTCGTTGCCGGCGACGATGGCCTTGCCGCCATCGGATGCCTCGATATTGGCAGTGAGGATGAACTTGTTGACCAGCGTGCCGGTCGCGGGGTCGCCGACCACGAAGCACTTCATGTTGTTCCGGATGGTGGCGCGGATCACTTCGTCCGGAATTGAGAGGAATTCCGCCTCGAACGATCCCATCGCGACCACAGGCCATTCGACCAGTCCCGCGACTTCGTCGAGCAGCGCTTGATCCTCGACCAGTTCGAAATTCTGCGCCTGCGCCAACGTCCTGGCATCGGCGAGAATGATCTCCCTGCGGCGCTCCGGATCGAGTACGACCCTGGCCGCCTGCAATTTGGCCCGATAATCCTCGAAGCGGCGCACATGAATTGCCGCCGGCGCCATGAAGCGATGGCCGAACGTGGTCTCGGCCGCCGGGATGCCGTCGACCGAAAACCGCACCAGATCCGGCTCCTCCGTCTCCATGCCGAAGGTGGCGACGATCGCATGCAGCGGCCGCACCCATTGCAGCGCGCC
>DASUIA010000085.1:0-24840 GCA_036273255.1 Bradyrhizobium sp. | reverse complement strand
GATCGCGCTGATCGTCGTGGGCGCTGATGATTTCCCGCAGCGGCCGGGTGGTACCAAGCCGCGGGATGCCGGAATAGAGCTGCACCAGGTCCTGAAGCGTGACCCCGACCCCGCCGAGCCCCATCGCCAGTCCGGGCACCTCGTCCTTCGGCAGGACCAGATTGCCACCGGCCTGCTTCAGCCGCGCCGACAGCCGGCTGGCGCCGACCCGATCAAGCAGGGCGATCGCCGGAACATTGAGCGATAGTTGCAGTGCCTTGCGCACCGGCACGGTCCCCTGGAAGGTCATGTCGAAATCCTGCGGCGCGTAGTCGCCGAACCGGATCGGCCGGTCGTCGATCAGGCTTTCGGGGTGGACAAGGCCATCTTCGAACGCCAGCCCGTAGATGAACGGCTTCAGCGTCGATCCGGGCGAGCGCACGGCACGGCTCATATCGACCTGCCCGGCGCGACGGTCATCGAAATAATCCGGCGAGCCCACCCGAGCCAGCACCTCGCCGCTCGCGTTGTCCACCGCCACGATCGCCACGGAAATGTTCGGCCCGAGCGCGACGCCACGATCGCGCGCCAGCGCTTCCAGCATTTTCTGCAGACTGAAATCGAGCGTCAGCGAGATCATCGGCGCATCCTTCACGATGGAAACCGCCCGATCGGCCGAGTGCGGCGCCAGAATGGGAATTGGCCGGCGCATGCGCGGCACCGGCTGTCCCTTCGCCCGCGCCGCGTCCGCTTCGGATACGACGCCCTCCTCGACCATGCGCTCGAGCACCCGATCCCGTGCGGCGCGCGCCGTATCGGGATAGCGATCGACGCGGCGCGTTTCCGGCGATTGCGGCAACGCGACCAGCAGCGCCGATTCCGCCAGCGACAGGCGCCTCGGCTCCTTGCCGAAATAGGCAATCGAGGCCGAACGAATGCCCTCGAGATTACCGCCATAGGGTGCCAGCGCGAGATACAGATTGAGAATCTGATCCTTGTTCAACTGCCGCTCGAGCTCGATCGCCCGGATAATCTGATGCAGCTTGGCATAAACCGAACGCTCCCGCCGCGGCTCCATCAACCGCGCGAGTTGCATCGTGATGGTCGAGCCACCGGATACGATGTGACCGCGGGTGACGAGTTGAAGCGCGGCGCGGCTCAATGCCAGCAGGTCGACGCCGTCGTGGGAATAGAACCGCTTGTCTTCATAGGCGAGCAGCAGCTTGAGATAGGTGGGATCGACGTCGGCTTTGGCATCGACCGGCAACCGCCAGCGGCCGTCGGCCATCGCATAGGCGCGCAACAGCTTGCCATTGCGGTCGACGACCGTGGTCGAGACCTGTTGCGCCGCTGCGAGCGGCGTCGGTCCCAGCGAAACCACCCACGCCGCGAAGACCGCTATCGTGATCAAGCAGGCCACCACCGCGGCCGCGGCCGTCAGCCTGATCCAACGCCGGCGGCGCGCGTGAGTTCTGGCAGGCGCTATGGCGATATCTCCACTCATTTCGCCGGACGCACTTCGATGGCGCCGGTGCCGGTGCGACCGTAACGCGAAGGACTATACATGTCCTCGACATAGGCCTGCGGCAGCACATATTTGCCGGGCGAGACCGCGCGAACCACGTAGGCCACGGTAAATACCGACTTGGCGTCGCTCGCGCGATCGATGGCCGCGGTGAAACGGTCATCGCGGAATTCGGTGTTCGCCGGCTCCTCGCCGTCCTCGATCCAGTCCAGTGTACCGGTGTCGCCGGACGAGACCAGATGCGGATTGTCGATCTCGAAGCCTGCCGGCAGGTAGTCCGAGACGATGATGTGGCCGTATTCCGGCTTCGGCTCGGTGATCTTCAGCACCACCGCGAAACGATCGTTCTGCTTTGCCTTCGTCGCATCGGCCGGGCTGCCGTCGAGCGTAAAATAGTTGCGTTCGATCTTGAAGCCGTTCGATGCCGCGGGCTCCGGCGTGACCGGGGCGCCACTGACCGAAACCACCGCCTGTACCGGCGTGTCACCGGTGTTGGTGATCTTGATTGGCTTGTTGTCGAGCTCGGTCGCCTTGTAGCTGCGGTACAGGGCCGACTTGATCGGCGATCCATCGACATCGAGCGTCAGGTGTTCATTCGCCAGGGCGCGCGAGGCCAGCACCAGCCACGCATTCTCCTGGGTCGAGGTGTAGGGGGCAAGGCCACGTGCCGCTTCGACACGCGCCACGGCCTCAGTCAGCGTCGCATGCGGCGCGTTGCCTTCGCTGGCCAACGTCACCAGCGCCGCGGCATCCCGCAAGGCGCTGCCATAGTCCGCCCTGCCGAATTCCAGCACGGGCTTGGGCGCGAGGCTGTCGAGCGCGGCGGCATAGACCCGCTCCGCCCTGCTGCGGTCGCCGACCAGCGCCAGCGCCGCCGCCAGTTGCGCCTTCGCGATCGGGGTCGCCAGGTTGCCGAGCTTGGTATCGGCGAGGTAACGCAAATCGCCGATCGGCGCGGCACCATTGCGGGCAAGCACATAGAGGCCGTAAGCGAGATCGCGGCCGCCGTCCTTTTCCGGCTCGTTCGCGTTCACGACGGAATTGCGGATGCGATCGAGCGCACTCCGGAACAGGACGTCCGGAACCGCGAACCCTTTTTCACGCGCGCGGGTCAGGAAGTCCGCGACATAGGCATCGAGCCAGGCGTCGTCGCCACCGGCCGACCACAGGCCGAACGACCCGTTCGAGCCCTGCCGTGCCAGCAGCCGATCGATGGCGTCCTTGATGCGCTGATCGACCGCGGTGTCCATGGCGAGGTGAGCGCCCACGGCGAGATCATTGACATAGAGCAGCGGCATCGCCCGGCTGGTGATCTGCTCCGAACAGCCGTAGGGATAGCGATCGAGCGCCTTGAGGATGGTCGCGGCATCGAGCGCGGTGGACAGGCTGACCGACAGCGAGACGCTGCCGGTGCCCTGCACCAGTTCCGAAAACATGTCGGATGTCAGGGTCAGGCTCTCGCCCTTGGCCAGGGTGCGGATCGAGCGCCGCGCCAGAATCTGGGTGGCGGCCTTGACGTCGAGCGCATAGTGCCGCGCCAGCGTCAGCCCGTTCGGCCCGCTGATGTCGACATCGAGTTGCGCTGTGCCGGTACCGCCGGCGTCGAGCGCCAGCGCCATCGAACCGCGCTGATGCGCGGCGAGCGTCACCGTTGTGGTGGGGTTGCCGCTGACCTTGATGGGTCCGGACGGTTTGACGTTGACGGTATAGTCGCCCGGCGCACCTTCGACATTGTCGAGATCGAAGCTCATGGTGCCGTGATCGCCATTGAGCAGGAAGCGCGGCAGCGTCGCGGTCAGCACTACCGGATCGCGCACCGTGACATCGGTCGTGGCTCGGCCCAGTTTGGTCGCGGTCCATGCCACCGCCATCACCCGCGCGGTACCGGCAAACTCCGGAATGTCGAAGTCGATTTCGGCCGAACCGTCGGCGCCGACGGTGACGATTCCCGAATACAACGCGAGCGGTTTCTGGCTCGGCGGACTGCCCTGCAGCTCGGCACCGGCGGAATCGCCGCCGGTCTTGAGCTGGCCGCGGGTGCCCTGCATCCCGTCGATCAACTGCCCGTAGAGGTCGCGGATTTCCGCGCTCATGCGGCGCTGGCCGAGATAATAGTCATCCGGCGCCGGCGGCTTGTAGTTGGTCAGATTGAGAATCCCGACATCAACCGCGGCAACGACGATTTTGGCATCCTCTCCGGGGCTTAACCCGCCGAGTTTGACCGGCAGCTTGAGCGCTGCGCCGGGGCGAACCAGGGTCGGCGCGGAAAGATCGACCGTCAGCGTCCGGGCCTTCCTGTCGATGCCGAACCATTTCAGCCCGATGGCCCGCCCCGGCATCCGTTGCGCGGCGGTGTCCAGCGGACGGCGCAGCGTTGCCACCACATAAGCGCCGGTGCCCCAGTCGCGGCCGATGGGAATGTTGACCTGCGTCGTGCCTTCGCGCACGTCGGTGGTCTGCGTCGTGAGCAGGCGGTCACCCAGCACATTGACGGTGAGCTTGCCGGCCGTGCGCGCGTTCACCGACACCACCATGGTGTCGCCGGATTGGTATTCCGGTTTGTCGATCGAGGTTTCCAGAAGATCCGGGGTGTCGGCGCTGCCGTCGGAGTACCAGCCGACATCGAACTGAACCGAGGTGAGCGGCCCGTCGGCCTCGGTCGATTTGACGTCGAGGCGATAGCGACCCGGCCGTGGCGACAGCGTGATCCGCGACGGCTTGTCCGCTGCGACCGTGACATCGCCGTCGCCGACGCGCGCGGTTGATTTGACCGGTTCGTATTCCCAGGCCGAGTTCTGGCGATACCACTGGTAATGGGATTCGATCTTCAGGAGTTCGTAACGCAAGCCATCGCGCGCCAGCCGCTGGCCATCGGGCGCGACCAACACCACGTCGAAGCCGGCCTTGTCGCCTTCGGCGACGTTCTTGTCGCCGAACAGCGGCTTCACCCCGATCATGGCCGTTGCGGGCGTCACCGGCAGCACCACTTTTCGCTCCACGGCGCGGCCGCCGGCTTCCGCCATCCGGATGAAGATCTGGGCCTCCTGCGGGCGGGTCGAGGTCGGCGGCTTTGCCAGGCTGACCGGAAAGGTCGCGACGCCCTTGGCGTCGGTTTCGGGCAGGTTCTCGATCGGAGTCCGCTCGTTGCTGGTGGTTTCCTCGTCGGCGACGCCGAACTGGTAGCCGGCAAAGCCGGGACGCTCGGCGGCCGGCGCCACCAGAAGATCGCCCTCGAGCTGCAAGTCCGAAGCGGGCGCGCCATACAGGAAATGGCCGTCGACCTTCAGTTCGACCGCAGCATCGGCCTTGATGGCCTTGTCCTTGCTCGAAATATCGAATTCGATCCGTTCGGGGACGTAATCCTCGACCATGAAAGTGGTCTCGCCGACCGGTGCAGCCTTCGGGTCGGTGAATGCACGCACCCGCCAGGTTCCCGCCGGCACGGCGGAATTGAGCGGCACCGCCAGGCTTCGCCCGCCTGCGCCCTGGTCGGCCAGTACGGCCCTGCGGAATTCGACGCCGTCCGGCCGCTCGATCACCAGCGTCAGCGGGCCGCCGGTAACCGCCTTGCCCTGGCCATCGCGCAGCAATGCGGTCAGATAGACCGTTTCATTGGAGCGATAGACGCCGCGTTCGGCATAGACAAACGCATCGGCGCCGACTGGCACCGCCCGTCCCGCGACGCCGCGGTCCGACAGGTCGAACGCCTCGGTTTTCAGGCTGAGAAAGGCGTAGTCGGCGTTCTCACCGGTCACCGTCGCCATCGCGGGTGAGAGGCCGCCCTCGCCGCGCGCAAGTCCGGTTTCGAACAGCACGTGACCGGACTGGTCAGTGGTTCGCGTGGCGAGAATTTCGTTGTTGCGCGCGACCAGCCGTACCTCGGCCCTGGCGACCGCATCGGTCGAGGCCAGCGAATTGACGAACACATGGATGCCGTCATTGCCGGAAAACGCCGTGAGGCCGAGATCGGAAACGATGAACCACTGGGTCGCAAGCTGGCTGTCGTCGTCGCTGCCGGGCCCCTTGGCCGCCGCCGTCATCACATAGACGCCGGGCTCGAGGTCGCCGAGCGCCTGATCGACCGGGAATGCGGTTGTGACGTCCTGATTGAGCGTGGTCGCCGTCGCCAATTCGCCCGACCAGACTTTCACGCCCCGTTCGTCGCCGAGGCTGGAAAGCTCGTATTTGTTGAGGGCGCGCTGGAAATCGCTGTCGATCACGGTGTTGATCAAATTGCGGTCGCCGATCCGGAACACGTTCACCGTCACCGCTGACGTGTTGACGCTGACCAGCGGAATGCCGCGCTGGCCGGTGCGCGGCAGCACATAGGCTCGCCCGGTGAAGCGCACGAACGGTTTGCGGTCGCGGACGTAGATGTTGAACTCCGCCGATTTCGGCAGGCCCTCCTTCACCGCGGACGGCAGGCCGGCGCGCAGCACGACATTGTAGCGCTCGCCGTGCTCGAGGCCATCGACGCAAAGCTGCCTTTCCTCCGACGACAGCGCCGGCTTGTCGCTGTCCGCAAGCGCGACGAACGGCGTGAAGTCGGTCCGCTTGGCGAGGTCCTCGGAGAACTGGAAGCAGGCCCGCGGCGCGGCCGAGTCGGAATCCACGGTGTAGTCCAGCAGCCGGAAGCCATGCTCGTCGCGCATTTTTTCGTAGCGCCCGCGCACCTCGGCGACCTCGCGCAGATCGAGCGACAGCCGCAGCGCATCGAGCGCCGGGCGCCACAATTTGCGTTCGGAGAGCGCCCGGCCGAGCACGGCCAGCGCATCGGCCTCATCGGCGGCGTTGCCGGCACGCTGATAGGCGATGTACGCCGCGGTCGAGGCGCGTTCCAGCAGGAACGTCTGCTCGCTGCTGTTGGCCGGGCTGATCTGGAAGATGGTTCGGGCAAGCCGCAGCCAGTTGGCGCTGTCGTCGGGCGTCGTGGCGGCGATCTGCCCGAGGATCCGCAAGCCGGTGCGGAAGTCGCTGCGCCTGAACGCGGCGTCGGCATCGGTCCGCAGGCCTGCCCCCGACTTGGCGACTGCACCGGCCTCGCTCCTGATCTGCGCTTCCAGCTTGATCGCGGAATCCGCGAGGTCGTCACGTCGGAAAGTCTTGTCCGCCGCTTGCGCCGCAACGAGGCCAAACGCCAGCGTGGCGCAAAGTGTCGCGGCGCGAACCAAACCGATCATGATGGAGCTCCCTGGCGCAGACGAGCGCCGTGCATCGAAAGAAGAGGCGCGAAAGGTGACGGACTCATGGCCACAAAACGAAGCTAGCGGAAAGTCGCAGGCGGCATGGCCGGTGCGGTCTCTGGCGCCCGGCCTGGCGCGAAAGCCGCCCCAGCTTGGTCGGTCGGTCCCGGAAAATGGTTCGGAACAGGCTTGGCGTCACAGCGGATTTTTCATATTGGCAGTGTTATGAAGGCGAGACGGTACGGCCGCCGGACGGTCCCATAGCTCAACTGGATAGAGTAACGGATTTCTACTCCGTGGGTTGCAGGTTCGAATCCTGCTGGGATCGCCAATTATTTCAACGGGATAGGTGTGCTGCTCGCGTCAAATCCGTGTACCATCCCGAAATGCGGAAGACCGTGTGGTCGAGATCGTGCTGAAGGCGAAGAAATGATGGTCGTTGTGTCGGTCGCGACACACTGCCAAAAGCGAGAATCACCTAGGTTGTGGCTGCCGTCCTGTACGGCGTTTCCTCCCTAGACTTGGGCCGCCGCAAATGGCGGCCTTCTTTCCGCGAGCGGCCTCGCCGGGAGCACCGATGCGCGGCGGTGGCGCGGTTATTGAGCCACCATTCAAAGAGAGATCGGCCCGCCCTTACACGATACGGCACCGTCGTTTCAACAAGCCGATCATCGTTCTCGATAGCCAGTCCCATCTTGGTCTGGTCTGATTGACTCGGCCGCGACGGGGGACGGCTAGCCTTCGTCCGTCTTGGCGGCTTGGGGCTACGCTGCGCCAGTACCTGACCGTTGCCTGGCGGCCGCCAACTTATATGCGATGAACGGGCCGAGTACGAGCGCGACCAGCGCAGCGATGAGAGCAACGGTCGGCGATATGCTGGAATCGTTCTGGCGGACTTCATCGAAGCTCTTTTTCATCTGCTCGACGTCCTTTTTCATCGCGTCAACACGTTGCGCCAGGGCTTCGGAGTTGGCGCTGTTGGCCTTGAGCGTATCGCTGACCTGGGCCACGAGCTTGGCTTGAGAAGCCGCGACCTCCTCCCGCAGCGATTGCGCCGCCTTGTCGCCGGTATCCTTGGCATTCTCCAGGAATTTGGCCTGGTCGGAGCGCAGCGCGTCGATCTGGTCGCGTGCAGTCTGAGCGGCCTCATCGCTGCTCGACTTCGAGTCCTGGATCAGCTTGAGAAGGTCGGGGCGAAGCGTAGCGGTCTGCGCGATCTTGTCGCTGTTCGCCTTGATATCGCCGGACAACCGCTGCAGCTCGGCGTGAATGCTGTCGAGGGTGTTAGCCGGCGACGCGTGCTCCTGCGTAGCCGTTTTGGGCTCCTGCGCAGCCGTTTTGGGCTCCGGCTTAGCCGTTTCGGCCTGGACAACCTTCTGGGTCGGCGCCGCGGGCAGCTCGGCAACGTCATGAGACACATTGTTCGACTTGGAGGTGATCCAATTCGGTTTGGCTGAAACGTAGAAAACAAGGCCATAAAGGCAGAGAGCGATTGCAGGCAACGCAAGCAACTTGGTCACGACGGGTCCCTCCCTTACGAGCGGATTGCTGTCCTTGAAGCCTGCCGGCGATTTTTCGCTCAGAGACAACTGGATCAACTTTGCGGCACTCAGCCCTGTGACGTTATCCTGCCAAAGAGTAACCCCAACGTCAAACTGGAAGACAAAATTCCACTTTGACCGATTTCCAGGCCCCCGCAAAGCCGCGCACGGCCGGCCATCATCCGCATGAAACGCAAGGTGCGCCACCGCGTTCTGCGTTGGCGCGCCTGACAGGATTCCTGTAGGCCTTGCCGCCGGGCTGTGATGCAAGATGCGCGCAGCCGACATTGCCATTTTGCCGGCGCGCGTTGGGAGGTGCTGGAAATGAAGCAACGAATGCTGATCGGTCTGGTCGGGGTCATTGGCGTGCTGTTCGCCGCCGCCACTGCGCAGGCTGCGACGGTCGTCGCGCTCGGGGCGAGCAATACGTTCGGCAAGGGTGTGTCCCGGAGTCAGGCCTACCCGGCTCAACTCGAAGCCCTGCTCCGCGGCAAGGGCTTGAATGCTCGCGTCATCAATGCCGGAATCAATGGTGACACCACCGGTGGAATGCTCGCGCGATTGCATCATGTCGTGCCAAAGGGAACCAGCGTCGTGATCCTGCAGCCAGGTGGAAACGACAGACGCAAGCTGGCGCCTGACAGGACGGAAGAGATCCAGGCGCGGCTTGCCTCAATGGGCGTCAAGGTTGTCCTCTTGCCGAACGGCATGCTCCACGGATTGCCGCATCAACCGGACGGCCAACACTTGACTCCCGAGGGCTATCACATGTTGGCCGAACAACTGGTCGGCCAGGTTGCCGCGGCGCTGGGGCATTGACCCCAGAAGATGCGACCGAAACAATTTCCCCGTCCAGCATCGTTGGATGTGACCTGCGTGTCATCGCGCGCTGGCCAACCTGGCCTGTGATCTGGCTCACAGGTCTACCGCCGCAACGCAGGTAGGGTTGCTTCCAGTCCAACCCCGGGAGCGCAACGGAGGCGGTAACATGGAGACAATCCTAAGGGCCATCATACGTGCATCAAGAGCCGATACCGACGTCGACGGACTCAAGACCATCATCATATTTTGCGGGGTCGGGCTGTTGGCGTCGCTGCTGTTCGCGATCGTCGGATATGATCTGAGCGCCGGGGTCTTCTGACCGAAACCGCCGCAATCTTCGCTGCGGTCGATGCCGAACCTGCGGACTGCATGTCGAGAGCTCTGACCATTCGCTCCGGATCGAGGAGGCGCTGCCCGCCGATTCCAAGGAATGCTATGCTCCGGCGCGAATCAGGAGGTTCACATGATTGCTGACAGCAATAGCAACATCGCCTGGCACAGGGTCCAGCTCAGGAGGAACCGGGACGCCTTGAAGGCCCTGGAGACCGCCCGGTTTACCATTGGCGAAATCGCCAGTTCCAAGAGAGCCGGCGGAACGCAAAAAACCATCGCCGAGCTGAAGCGAAAAATCACGGAATCCGAGCGATGCATTGCGGCATACGAACGCCAGACCAGGCGGCCGGTCGCAACCGATCTTCAAAGTCTCGCCAGCGTAAGCTGGGGCAGTTGGAATACCCGCGCCAAGGGCCGGCCTCCTCTCCCGGAAGCGTAAGGCGCCGGCGGTTCGGAAAGCCGGCACGTTTGCCTGCGCCGACCTCCGTCGCGTCCTCGACGAAATCATTTTGGGCTGCCAAGAAACCATTTCAGCAGGCGGCGCAATGATCCCGAAACGATTGCGGGTCAGCCTGACCGATGCTGATCAAACGTAGGAGTTCGATCATGTGGACAGTTCTCAGCCTGATCTATCGCCGATATTGCCTGGCCCGCCTGATGGAGATGCGCAAGTCTCATCTCTCGACGGCCCACTGATACGGAAGGCATGACGCGCCGCGCCTTCGCGGCTCGGTTGCTGGTCAAGTTCAGGCGCGGCGGCGCTTAATTGATAGGCATATCAGCCACCCGCCGGTTGCCGCCTCGTCCGTCGAAGCATCAGCACCCGATCTTCCCCTGGCGTGTGCGGGCCAGCGAACTCCGGCATCGACAGTTGCCGTGCAACGCGGCAAACTTGCATTTTTTGCGATGGCGGTCCGTGCGCTGGTTTAACAAGGGTGAGCCGAAGGAAGTCTGGGAAGACATCGAGTTGCCGGTGTCGGACGATTTCGAAGCTGCCCGCAAGATACGCGAAATCTGCAATTCGGCCGCCGGCAGCACGGACAAATCCGGCCGTCAAACCGGCGCTGACGACGCCGCCCAACAGGCGACGGGACGGTACAAGCGCGCCGCCAAGGTGGCGATGGAAATCGCCATCCAGGTTTCCGACGAGTTGCTACGGGATGCCGCCGTCTGCCAGATCGTTGGGTTGTGCGTGAATGCGAACGATCTGAAAACCGCAGGCATCCTGTTTCGGGCCGTGCAGGACGCCTCGCTCAGGGAAAATCTGCTGCGCGATCACCCGGCGCTGCGGCAGGCCGTGGAGTGAACCGCCAGATCCGTCCCATCGTGCCGCGAGGTCGCGTTTTCCGACCCGCGACCAGCTTCAGCCCTGGGGCCCTCGATGCAGTATCTGCCGGTGCCCCCTCAGGCCCGTCTGAACGCGATGGCACCTGCGATCGACCTCGCGCGGGTCCGGACGGCATGGCCGTCATTGCCGCTTTGCACGATCCATTTGCCGTTTTCGTGACCGACGATCTTGCCGACATGGTGACGCCAAACCACGATGGCACCGACCGACGGGCCGCCCGCGTCAGATCCGTAATGAGCCCAGGATCGCGCCAGATTGTAGGTAGGACCGGGATCGGCTCCGACCTGCCCACGCATATACCACCCGCACCAGGCCCGGGGCCTGCCGCCGCGGCCATGGTAGCCGGATCGGGCGGCATAGCGGTGATGATGCGAGGCCGCATACCGGTGATGATGCCGCGCAGCATAATGGTGGTGGTGACGGGAAGTGGAATGGTGATGATGATGGTGGGCGTGCCGTGACCGGGCTTCTGCACTCGATGCAAATACGCAAAACACCACCGTTGCAGCTGCGATGTAACGGATCATGGGGTTTCCTTGAGCAGGGGAAGATCGGCTGACGCGATCGCCAAAGCCGCTGGCCCGGGGTCAGTTAAATGGGCATCCAGCGACGCGATTTAAAGATGATTTAATTTTCGCCCCACCGCCAAATTAAATCGTACTGCCGTTTAAGGAACCGGAAATGGCCAAAATAAGGCACCCATATGCAATTTCGGACCGCCTGCAATGCGATTCCGCAGGCGGTTTTAAATATTAAATTACTGTTTATTTAAATCCGGGCGAGACCAATCCGCGCCGCCGCGCGAGGTCGCTGCCGGCGGCCGATTCCGCGCCGTCGGCGTCGCCCAAAAGCACAACGCCGCCGAAAGCGGAATATCTTCGCTTGGCGACGTTGGCTGGTCACCGGGCCCATTTAAATCCCCCGGCGCCGGATTGGTATGCGCGGACGGCGCCGAGGTTCAAAGCTGCGCTTCAAGTCTGTCCCGACACCGTCCACCGGCCGGGAACCCAGCAAGTCTGGCCGGCTTGCTGACCTTTCATGGCGTCATCGTCTTGCTGGCGTCATGCCAGATCTGATCCTTCAGCGCTATCAGCGGCGGCGGCGGCAACGTCGCCGGCGGTTCGGTCCGCTTGACGCCGTTGGCGACCAGGCTCGCGACGTCGATTTCGCCATCCGTGTAATAGGGATCCCCGCCGCCGTTCCGTCCGAACACCGTCGGGCCAATGCCGGATATCTGGAACAGCGCATCGACCATTCCGGCCCCCCGCAAATCCCGCATCAGCAAGTCCCGTTCGGCATCGATGTCGGGACCGATATGATGCGTCACCTGCCCGGTATAGCGACTGAGGCCGACCCCACGGTCATACGTTACCGCGCCAAGCCAGACCGGACGGCCATCCGTGCCCTTCTCGAGCACCAGCCACAGGCGAACATGGTGCCGTCGATCTGCGCTTCTGCCGTCCGGCTTTTCGAACGCGAGTTGCTCCTTCTTCCCCTGATAGTAGAGCGGACTGACCGGCGCATCGTGATAGGGACGGTCGAGCACGACGCTGCCGACGATTTCCGCACTGGTGCGCAATGTTACGGGGTCGGCCGGAAACCAGGCCGCCGCCTGCATTGCCAGCAGAATGTCGTCCCGGCTCCCGACCAGTCCGACATTGAGCGCATCGCCGGGAATCCCGGTACCGGTCCGCGTCACCATCGGCAGCGAAGCGAGCCCCGGTTCGTGCTCGTGATGAGTCCATAGCGCCGGGAGCACGACATAGGCGAGCCCGAAATAGAGCGTTGCTGTGATCGCCAAAACGGACAGTCCGCGCCGCTTGGAAGCGTGCAGTTTCATGGGATCGCGCCCCGCGCCGTGCAGTCCGGCCGTCGAACCGGTATTGAGCCCGGCAGTTGATTCTCCGGGAAAACACGGACGCAGACCAGAAGCTGGTCCTGCCGGATCGTCAAGATGGGGCCTGCCGCCAGATTAAATGGTGGCTTGCCGGCCCGCGCGGCTGTAAAAGCCGCTCCTGTCGGGCGGGCGTCGACATCGCACGCACGACGCAAAAACCGATCGTCCACACCAACGATGAAAGCGACAAAAGCCCGGCCATGAGTGGATTCAAGGAACCCAGCTTCGCAGACCGGCAAAAGGCGGCACAGCAGGCGAAGCAGAGCATTTTAGACAAATTTCGCGCCCAACCCGGACCCGACGATCCCAAGGTGGCGCAAAAACGCGCCGAGCGCGAGGCGGCTGCGGCCACACGCACCAAGGCCAGGGAGGCCCGCGAGGCGGAAAAGGCCGAGCAAAAACGCCGGGACGCCGAGGCCGCAGAGCAGGCTGCGGCGCAGCTTGCCCGCGAAAAGGCTGAAGAAGCCGCCAGGCAGGCGGCGATTGAAGCCGAGCAGAAGGCAAAACGCGACGCCCGCTACGCGGCCCGCAAGACCAAGGGCAAGAAGAAATAGCCGCAGCACCTGGGGTGCAGACCCGCAGGCCGCCTCTGAGGGACGCGCCTGCGAGGCATGCGAAACGGTGACGGCTACTTCTTCATGTCGTCCTTCTTCATGCTGTCCTTCTTCATCGCATCATCCTTTTTCATGCCGTCCTTGGACACCGTCTCCTTCTTCATCGTGTCCTTGGACATGGTGTCCTTCTTCATCATGTTGTCCTTGCCCATTTTGTCCTCGGCGAAGGCGGCGGGCGCGAGCACGAGGCTGAGTGCAATGGAGGCGGCCGAAATGCCGCATGCGATGCGGGTGGTGATGGTCATTGCTGATTGATCCCTTCGAAGCCGGTTTTGAAAGCGACGAATGCCGCTGTCTTCAAAACGGCCGCGCCGGCCGGATTGTTACGTCCGTCTCGAAATATTTTCCGGCGCCGGGGTTTCTGAGAAATCCTCCGGAGACAAAAAACATGAGGGTTGGTCTTCATTCCGCCGAATCTTGCGGCAAGTGTGCGCTGCACCATCCTGGGACACTGCAAAGTTCAATCCGAATTATCAAACTCTCAATCTAGAACGATCTAGAGGAAATTCGGGCGAAGGCGCGCTTCATAGCGTCATCGTCGCGCCGAACGATTCAACCTAAATGCGTACAGGGAGATTTCCATGCTGACACGCCGCCACGTCATCGCCACCGCGCTTGCCGCCCCCGCCGTCCTGCGCCTTGGGACCGGAACGGCGCATGCGGCGACCACTCTGAAAATATCGCATCAGTTTCCCGGCGGAACGAACGACAAGGGCGACTTCCGCGACCGCCTGACGCGGGTGTTCGCTGCCGAAGTGGCCAAGCGCAGCGGCGGCGACATCACCGCCGAGATCTACCCGAACTCCTCGCTGATCAAGACCAATGCGCAATTCTCGGCCATGCGCAAAGGCGCGCTCGATATCAGCCTGTATCCGCTTCCCTACGCCGGCGGTGAATTGCCCGAGACCAACATCGGCCTGATGCCCGGCCTCGTCACGACCTATGATCAGGGCCTGCGCTGGAAGAACCAACCGGTCGGCAAGGCGCTGACCGATTTCCTGGCCGACAAGGGCATCATCATGCTGACCTGGATCTGGCAGGCCGGCGGTGTCGCCAGCCGGTCGCGCCCCATCGTGGCTCCGGAAGACGCCAAGGGCCTCAAGGTCCGAGGCGGCTCGCGCGAAATGGACATGGTGCTGCAAACCGCGGGCGCCGCCGTGCTGTCGGTCCCGTCGAACGAAATCTATGCGGCGATGCAGACCGGCGCCTGCGATGCCGGCATCACTTCCTCCACCAGCCTGATCTCGTTCAGGCTCGAGGAAGTGGCGAAGTCCCTGACTTCGGGGGCCGGCGCCTCCTATTGGTTCATGCTGGAGCCGCTGTTGATGTCGAAATCGATTTTGGACGCCATGCCGAAGAAGCATCAGGACATCATTCTCGCCGTCGGCTCCGAGCTCGAAGCCTATGGCCGGAAAGGCGCCCAGGCCGACGATATCGAGGTGGCCAAGGTCTACGAAAAGGCCGGTGCCAAGGTCAGCGCGCTCGATGCGGCCACCGTCGGCAAATGGCGCGACATTGCCCGCGACACCGCGTGGAAGGACTACGGCGCGAAGACCGCAAATGCCGCCAAGCTGTTGAAACTCGCGTCCGACGTCACCGCATGATGCATGGTCCGCTTCCGGATCAGAATGACCGTTCCAACGCCGCCGCGGGCCATGCGCTCGTGGCGGCGTTGGAACGCGCGCTCGCCTTCTGCAACCGCATCATCGTCTTTCTGGCGGCGATCGCGTTAGTCGCCGCCAGCGCCATCCTGAGCTACAGCGTCCTTGGCCGCGCCCTGTTCCATAGCCCGAATTACTGGCAGGACGAAGCGGCGGTGTTTCTGCTGGTCGGGGTGGCCTTCATGACATCGGCGTATGTGCAGGACCAACGCGGCCATATCGGCATCGAGGCATTCGTCGGATTGCTGTCGCCGATGGCCAACCGGGTCCGGCTCTGGCTGGTCGACGTGGCGAGCCTGCTGTTCTGCGCGTTCTTCGCCTGGAAATCCTGGACGCTCACCCATGAGGCCTGGGTCGAAGGCCAGGTCTCGAATTCGATGTGGTCGCCGCCACTCTCGATTCCTTACGGACTGATGGCCGTCGGCATGTCGCTGCTATGCGTGCAGATTCTGCTGCAGATCGTCGTTCCGATCAGCGCCGCGACGCGCCGATGACGGTACTCGGAATCGGCGTCAGCTACGCGCTCGCGACCCTGTTTGCGATGTTCTCGGGGATGCCGATCGCGTTCGCGCTGGGGGCGGTCGCCGTCGTGTTCATGGGCATCTACATGCCCGCGGCCTCGCTCGATACGGTGACGCAGAACGTCTATGAGGAATTGGCTTCGATCACCCTGCTGTCGATTCCACTGTTCATTCTCAAGGGGGCGGCGATCGGCAGATCCCGCGCCGGCCAGGATCTGTATTCGGCGCTGCATGCCTGGCTGCACCGTGTTCCCGGCGGGCTCGGCGTCGCCAACGTGTTTGCCTGCGCGCTGTTTGCGGCGATGGCCGGATCCTCACCCGCGACCTGTTCGGCGATCGGCTCGGCCGGCATCCCGGAAATGCGCAAGCGCGGTTATTCCGGCGGTTTCGCCGCCGGCATCATCGCCGCCGGCGGCACGCTCGGGATCCTGCTGCCCCCCTCGATCACCATGATCCTGTTCGCGGTCGCGGCGGAGAAGTCGCTGGGAAGGCTGTTCCTCGCCGGCATCGGTCCGGCCCTGCTGTTGGTGTTGCTGTTCGGCGGCTATGCCGTGATCCACTTTCGCAAGGAATATGCCGTAGCCCACGCCCTCCATGCCAAGACCGGCGCGACATCGGCCATCCTCATCCGCGACGATTTCACCCTGGCCGAGCGCTTCAGCGTGCTGCCGCGGGTGCTGCCGTTCGTGCTGCTGCTGAGCGGGGTGATGGTGGCGCTTTACGGCGGCTACGCCACGCCGTCGGAGACCGCCGGGCTCGGCGGTCTGCTTGCGCTGGCGCTGATTGCGCTGATCTACGGCGTATGGCGGCCGACCGACCTGGCGCCGATCCTGAAATCGACGATCCGCGAGTCCACCATGCTGATGATGATCATCGGCATGTCGCTGTTGTATTCCTACGTCATGAGCTACCTGCACATCTCGCAGTCCGCCGCAGAGTCGATCGTCGCCATGCACCTGCCGCGATGGGAATTGCTGGCCGCGATCCTTGTGCTGGTCGTCGTGCTCGGATTTTTTCTGCCGCCGGTCTCGATCATCCTGATGACCGCACCGATCATCCTGCCGCCGCTGCGGGCCGCCAATTTCGACATTGTCTGGTTCGGCGTTGTCATGACCATCGTGATGGAGATGGGGCTGATCCACCCGCCGGTGGGCCTCAATTTGTTCGTGATCCGCAATGTCGCGCCGGATGTTTCGCTGGGCGAAGTGATCCGGGGAACGCTGCCGTTCGTGCTGCTGATGATGCTGGCCGTGGTCCTGCTGTGCTTCTTGCCCGGCATTTCCACGTCATTGCCCGATCTGGTAATGGGACCGGATGGCGGCAGATAGCTGGTGACAGACAGCGAGTGGAAATCTCGCCATCGCGTGCGCGCTCATTTCACCCGGGCAATGGCTCGACCTCGGCGAGTTCGACGCCTTCCTGCACGATGTCGCCGACCTTGCATTTGATGATCTTCAGCACGCCGGCGAACGGCGCGCGCAAGGTCTGCTCCATCTTCATCACCTCGAGCGTCAGGATCGGGGCTCCCTTCTCGAGCCGCGCGCCTGGTTCGGCCAGCAACGCCACCACCGTCCCCGGCAGCGGCGCCACGATCTTGTCCTCGCCGACTTGCTCCCCGTCGTCGCCGCCGAACGGATCGATCCAGTGCAGATCGAAGCGGCCGTTGTGGGTTCGCAGATAAAGTTCGTGGCCATCGACCACGGACACCACCCGCGAGATGATGCCATCGAGGGTGATATCGATGCCGCCTTCGTCATTGACCGCGTGCGCAAACGCTGCCTCGCGGTTGCCGACCGTCAGGGTCGAGGGCCCCCCACCATAGCGCAGCATCACCCTGTGCTCGGTGCCCTGTCCCTGTCGGAAGGAAAATTCCCGCTGCCGCCGACCGACCGGCATCCAGCCGAAGGTTCGCCACGGCGAGTGGGCATCGCCGCGCGCGGCCGCGCCTTCGTCAGCGAGGATGGCGGCAACAGCCGCGCAGAGCTCGAGGTCGCCGATTTCGTTCGCCGCCTCCGTCAGGTTCTTCAGTTCGCGCTCGATGAAACCGGTGTCGATGGCATTGGCGCGCACGTTGGGGTGGGTCAACAGCGCCGACAGGAACGGAATGTTGGTGACGACGCCGCGGACGTCGATCTCCTGCAGCCCGCGATCGAGCCTGTCGATCGCAGCCTGCCGGGTCGGCGCCCAGGCGATTACCTTGGCGAGCATCGCATCGTAGTAGGGCGAGACCGTATCCCCCTCGCGGTAGCCGGCGTCGATGCGCAGGCCATCCACGGCCCTGGGCGTGTGCCAGATCTTGATACGGCCGACCGACGGCATGAAATTCTTCCCGGGATTTTCCGCGTATACCCGGGCTTCGATGGCGTGCCCGCTGAAGCCGATGTCCTGCTGCGTCAGTGGCAGCTTTTCGCCGAACGCCACCCGCAATTGCCATTCGACCAGATCGATCCCCGTGATCAGTTCGGTCACGGGATGCTCGACCTGCAGACGGGTGTTCATCTCGATGAAGAACACCTCCTTGCCATTGGAGACGAATTCGATGGTGCCGGCGCCGACATAGTTGACCGCCGCCGCGGCCTTGCGCGCGGCTGCGCACACGGCCTCCCGCTGCGCCGGGCCGAGGGTCGGCGACGGCGCTTCCTCGATCACCTTTTGATGCCGCCGTTGCAGTGTGCACTCGCGCTCGAACAGCGACAACAGATTGCCGTGGCTGTCGCCAATCACCTGTACCTCGATATGGCGCGGATGATCGACGTATTGCTCGATCAGCATGCGATCGTCGCCGAACGCAGCCTTGGCCTCGCGCTTGGCACTGACGATCGCGGCCTCGAGTTCGCCCGCCGAACGCACGATCCGCATGCCGCGGCCGCCGCCACCGGCCGACGCCTTGACCAGCACGGGAAAGCCGATCCCCTTGGCAGCCCCGGCCAGCGTCGCCGTGTCCTGGGCCTCGCCGTGATAGCCCGGCACCAGCGGCACGCCGGCCTTTTCCATCAGCACCTTGGAGCCCGATTTGGATCCCATCGCGACCATCATCTCGGCGGTAGGGCCGACGAACACCAGCCCCGCATCGGCGCAAGCCCGGGCAAAATCGGCGTTCTCAGACAGGAAACCGTAGCCGGGGTGAACGGCTTCCGCACCACTGCGGCGCGCGGCATCGATCACCCGTTCGATATCGAGATAGCTGTCGCGCGCCCGAGCCGGCCCGAGCAGCACCGCCTCATCGGCCTCGGCGACATGCATCGCACCGCGATCGGCCTCGGAATAGACCGCTATGGTGCGCAGACCCATTGCCCGGGCTGTTCGGATGACGCGGCAGGCGATCTCGCCGCGATTGGCGATCAGGAGGGCGCGAAATCGCCGGTACGGTTTGGCGCGATCCATCGCTACATCCTGAACAGGCCGAACCGGGTCGGCTCGACCGGCGCGTTGGCCGCAGCCGAAAGACCAAGGCCGAGCACCAGCCTGGTATCGGCAGGATCGATCACACCGTCGTCCCAGAGCCGGGCGGTCGCATAATACGGATTGCCCTGGGCCTCGAACTGCGCCCGGGTCGGCGCTCGAAACGCATTCTCTTCCTCGACCGACCAGCTACCGCCCTTGGCTTCAATGTTGTCGCGTCGCAACTGGCTCAGCACCATCGCCGCCTGCTCGCCGCCCATCACCGAGATCCTTGCATTCGGCCACATCCAGAGAAAACGCGGGCTGTAGGCGCGGCCGCACATGCCGTAATTGCCGGCCCCGTAGGAGCCGCCGATCACGACGGTGAATTTCGGCACGCCGGCGGTCGCCACCGCCGTCACCAGCTTGGCGCCATCGCGCGCAATGCCGCCGGCTTCATATTTCCTGCCGACCATGAAGCCGGTGATGTTCTGCAGAAACACCAGCGGGATATTGCGCTGACAGCACAGTTCGATGAAATGCGCGCCCTTGAGCGAGCTCTCGCTGAACAGGATGCCGTTATTGGCGATGATGCCGACCGGATAACCCCAGACATGGGCGAAGCCGCAGATCAGGGTCTGGCCATACAATTTCTTGAACTCGTCGAATTCCGAACCATCCACCAGACGGGCAATGATGTCGTGTACGTCGAACGGCCTGCGCCCGTCGGCGGAGACCACGCCATAGATCTCCTGGGGTGCAAACAGCGGCTCGCGCGGCTCGCGCATGTTCAGCGCCGCGCGCTGCGGCGGCTTCAGCGTGGCGACGATGCGCCTGGCGATTCCGATCGCGTGGCTGTCGTTCTGGGCATAGTGATCGGTGACGCCGGACTGCCGCGAATGCACGTCGGCGCCGCCGAGTTCTTCGGCCGAGACCACCTCCCCGGTCGCTGCCTTCACCAGCGGCGGCCCGCCGAGAAAGATCGTGCCCTGATTGCGCACGATGATGCTCTCATCCGACATCGCCGGCACATAGGCACCGCCTGCCGTGCACGAACCCATCACGATGGCAATCTGCGGGATGCCCAGCGCCGACATCTGCGCCTGATTGTAGAAGATGCGGCCAAAGTGCCGTTCGTCGGGAAAAATCTCGTCCTGCTGCGGCAGGAAGGCGCCGCCGGAATCGACCATGTAGACGCAAGGCAGGTTGTTCTGGCGCGCGATATCCTGCGCCCGCAGGTGCTTTTTCACCGTCATCGGATAGTAGGTGCCGCCCTTGATGGTCGCATCATTGGCGACGATCACGCATTCGCGCTCCGAGATGCGCCCTACCCCGGTGACGATACTCGCCGAATGGACATCGCCGCCATAGAGGCCGTGGGCGGCCAGCGGCGAAAGCTCGAGAAACGCCGTTCCCGGATCGATCAGCAGATCGACGCGCTGACGCGCCAGCATCTTGCCACGCGACAGATGCCTTGCCCGAGCCGCTTTGCCGCCGCCGCCCGCGACCTGAGCGAGCTTCTCGCGGAGTTCGCCCACCAGCGCGCGCATGGCTTCGCTGTTGGCCGCAAAATCGGACGAGCTGGTGTCGAGCGTGGACTGAAGCGGCATCGCGGGCCCTCAATGGGTCCAGGGTTCGCCGCGCCGGAATGCAAAATTGTCGGCGTAGGCGGCCTGGCGCCGCGCCGCAGGCTTCGGCTCGATCACCTGGTAGGCGATGCCCTCGCGCTCGCAATAGGCCACGGCGTCCTCCTTGCTGTCGAAGCGAAGCGTGAGCTGCTGCTTCATGTCGCCGGAGCTGGTCCAGCCCATCAACGGTTCAATTGCCCGCGGCTGTTCGGGTTCATAATCGAGCTGCCATTCCCTGGTCGTGGCCTTCCCCGATTGCATCGCGTTTTTGGCCGGCTTAAAGATGCGTGCAGTCATGAATCGTCAGGTCCCGTGAGATGCGGCGTGGAAGCGTGGTACAAGCGGCCGGGATAGTATAGAGACACCTTTCGGGAATTTGATCGGTGATTCCCACCCCTGGATGTACCATTTTCCGCTCCGGTATAGTCATTCTACGACGCTGTGACAATCTTGGCCGACCGCACGGCTGACCCCGTTCGACCGCTGCCATCCTTTCCGAAAGCTCGAAGCGGCACCCCATGAAAATCAACGCAACCCTCCCCGAAAAAGGACGCGATCTTCGGCTCGATCTGTTTCGCGGGGTCGCCAATTGGGCGATTTTCCTGGACCATATTCCCGACAACGTCGTGAACTGGATCACCACCCGGAATTACGGTTTCAGCGACGCCGCCGATCTGTTCGTCTTCATTTCGGGATATACCGCCTCCTTCGTCTACGCGCGGATGATGATCGAACGCGGCTTCATCGTCGGCGGCACCCGCCTGACCAAACGGGTGTGGCAACTCTATGTCGCGCACATCATCCTGTTCGTCATCTACATCGTTTCGATCGGCTACGTCGCGCAGCGCTTCAGCAGCACGGAGATCATCAACGAGTTCAACGTGGCGGGCCTCGTCGATAGCGCGGTCGAGACATTGCGCCAGGGGCTGTTGCTGAAATTCAAGCCGGTCAACCTCGACGTGCTTCCGCTCTACATCGTGTTGATGGGATTTTTCCCGCCGGTGCTTTGGTTGATGTTGCGCCGGCCGAATCTGACGATGCTGGCCTCGATCGCGTTGTGGCTGGCGGCCCGTCAGTTCGGCTGGAACTTCAGGTCCTACCCAGCCGGAACCTGGTACTTCAACCCGTATTGCTGGCAGGTGCTGTTCGTGTTCGGATCGTGGTGCGCGCTGGGCGGCGCGCGGCGTTCGATGGCGATCATCATGTCGCCGATCACCCTCTATCTCAGCATCGCCTACCTGATCTTCGCGCTGGTAATGACGATGGCCGGCCGGTTTCCGGATTTCGGCGCCGTATTCCCGCACTGGCTCTATGCCACCTTCAACCCCAACGACAAGACGAATCTGGCGCCGTATCGCTTCCTGCATTTCGTGGTGATCGTGATTCTGGTCATCCGCTTCGTACCCAAGGACTGGCCGGGCCTCGAATGGAAGATGTTCGATCCTCTCATCGTCTGCGGTCAGCAGTCGCTCGCCGTGTTCTGCGTCGGCGTGTTTCTCTCGTTCGTCGGCCATTTCGAACTGATGATGAGCTCGGGCTCCCTGTTCGCCCAGATTTTCGTCAGCGTGACCGGGATAGCGATCATGACCATTGTCGCCTATTACATTTCCTGGTCGAAACGACAGGACAAGCCGCCCAAACCAGCAGTGGCCAAGCCGGCCGCCGCGACCAAGCCCGCCTGAAAATCGGCTGCACGGTCGTGCCCGCGGGTCACTTCTTCGAATCCGGCGCGCGAGGCTTGCTGCGGGCGCTTTTCACCAACTTGCCATGCGATGAAATCCCACCCCAATTCGCGGACCAGCCCACTTCCAATCCCCGGTTGTGCATGGAATCGCGCCGGCTTCGCCTTCCCTGCAGCGCAAACATCGCGCCCTGAGGGTCGATGCACCGGGCGACCCAGGCGCCGCCCGGCACTTCGAGCGGGCCCTCGAAGATCCGTCCGCCCTGGCTTTTCACCCGCTGCGTTGCCACATCGATGTCGTCGACATTGAAGTAGTAGAGCCAGAATGGAAACGGCTCGCGTTCGCGTTTGCCGAACATGCCGCCAATGGTGTGGCCACCGGCCGCGAACAATTGATAGGTCTCCATCGAACCGGTTTCGGCATCTGCCTTCTGCCAGCCGAACAGCTTGCCGTAAAATGCAAATGCCTTGTTCGGATCGACGGCGAGCAGCTCGTGCCAACCCACACGCGCCGGTTGATCGCGCTCGGCCGGCTGGTCCTCGCCGAGTTGCAATCCATCGATCAGCGCCAGCGTGGCCGTCTGCGGGTCGGCAACGACTGAAATGCGGCCGATATTG
Organism: Bradyrhizobium sp.; assembly: GCA_036273255.1. GTDB lineage: Bacteria > Pseudomonadota > Alphaproteobacteria > Rhizobiales > Xanthobacteraceae > Bradyrhizobium. The sequence goes on along the minus strand of DASUIA010000085.1, from coordinate 2,108 downwards.
GTATCGGTCGGCGGCACATACACCGCGCCTCCGAGCTGCTTCCACTGGCCGGTCGTGGCGTCCACGTCATCGACGGCGATATATCCCATCCACCTCGGTGTGGCGCCCTTTTTCGTCGCCTCGTTCGGAAGATTCATGAGGCCGCTGACGGCAGTCTTTGCCGACGTAAACAACGTATAGCCGAGGTCAGCCGTCGACGCGTCGCGCGCGTCCCATCCGACTACCGTCGCATAGAAGGCCCTGGCGGCCGCTACGTCGGTCGTCATCAATTCGTACCAGGCGAACCGTCCATGATGATCGCCCACGTCTGGTCTCCGCACATGCCCGGACGGCGAGGACAGGTATTGGCGATTGCCGGTTCCGGTGGAATTTACAAATTGTTCAGCAGTCGCTGAAAAAGGCAAGCGCCGCATGGTTGCGGCTCCCGTCGTGAGTTCGATGATGAATAGCAGATGAATGAATCGTCGCGTCGTTCATCAAGGTGAACCAAACGCGTTGCCACAATGACCATTGCGCGCGCGATCCTGCAGGCGCTTGCATGGTGCATTTGCCGGGGGTAAAGTCCGCGTGCTGAAGTCAAACCAAATCTAAAAGGTATGGAGGTTGCGACTATGCCACGGGTCAAACAAGCGTCGAAGAAGAAACACGTGATGAAATCCGTTCCGGTGCTGGGGGCAGCCGGTTTGACATTCTCGATGGTTGGGGGCGCATCAGCAGCAGCCGTGCCGACGGCAGATACGGCGCTGGCGCCGACTGTCGGACTGGGTCATCAGGTGACGCTTGGTGAAGAAGAAATCGCGGATGTCAGCCTCGCGACGTTCCATGTCTTCGACAAGGAGAACGTGGGCAGTGGCGTCCAGGTGGCATGGGTTCGCGGCTGCGGCGGTTGCAGAGGCTGCCGAGGGTGCCGAGGCTGCGGTTGCCGCGCCTGTCGGGGCTGCGGTGGATGCGGCGGCTGCTGCCTTTCATGGGGCGCTTGCCGCTTGTGCTGAGCCAAGCTGTCCTCCAATCAAGTTGACATACGCAGATCGTTATGGCCGGGTTTGACAATGTCGACCCGGCCAATCCATGTCCAGTTGCAGTGCGAATCGCCCGTGCAGGCGGCAGGACTGCTCATGACCGCCGAATAGGTCTCCAGCCTTGTCAAAAAAAGCCCGCGTCCAGGCAAGACGAAAGAAACCCGCTGGTCGGAAAGCGCTCGCGAAGCCTGCAAAACGAAGCGTCGGCCAGACCAAGCGCGCCGGCGCCCGGAAACACAGATCAGCTTCGGCGCAGCGCGCGATCGCCGACGTTCCGCAATTCGCGCCGAACTTCACCGTCTATGTGCTGCCGCCCGATACGGTGTGCCTGTACTCCGAGGACCGCAAGTTCTTCCTGCATGGCGAGCTGTATTGCGCGCTCGCCACCGCCATCGGGAAAGGTGGCAGGAGTTTTGCCGAACTAGCGCGGCAACTGGAGCGGAATTTTCCGCCAGACAAGGTCGAAGAAGCTCTCAGGCGACTGATGGAACGCGGTTACATCGTGCCTGCCTCGCCATCGTCAGCGCGCGCCGTGAACGGCTATTGGGCGAGTCTCGGATTGCCGCCGGGTGTCGCCGAACGGAATCTCGGGAATTGCCGCGTGCGCGTCGAGGCGGTCGACGTGCAGGGTGCGGCCGAGTTCAGCGCCGCTTTGGGTGAACTCGGTGTCGAGGTTGTCACGCGAACTGCGGACCTCACGGTCACATTGGTAAACGATTATTTCGAAGGACGGCTCGCCGAACTGAACCGGCAGCGCGTCTCGGATCGCACGCCATGGTTGCTGGTGCAGCCATCCGGCGCTTTTCCGCTGGTGGGGCCGGTGTTCAACCCCGGCAAGACCGCCTGCTGGACCTGCCTGTTCGATCGCATGATCCGAAATCGCGAAGTCAAGGGATTTCTCGATCGCGGGTCCGCCCACCCGGTTGCCGTTTCACCCCTGGTCCGCAACACGCTCGGACAGAGTGCGATCCAGTTCGCCGCGCTCGAAACCGCCAAGGCGATTGCCACGGGCTTTCGTACCGAGCTGAACGATCACATCATCAGCCACGACCTGCTGGGCTCGAGCGTGGCGAAGCACTATGTGGCGGC
>DASUIA010000084.1:0-50725 GCA_036273255.1 Bradyrhizobium sp. | reverse complement strand
GCATTTGTCGATGGTCAGAAAATAGACCGCGCGCGGCTTTTCGGTGCCCTCGACCGACATGATGCCGATCACGCCGGCAGTCTGCGCCATGGCTTCGATCATCATGACGCCGGGATAGACCGGGCGTTCGGGAAAGTGGCCGAGAAACGGCACCTCGTTGAAGGTGACGTTCTTGATTCCGGTGCCACTGTAGTCGGTGCGGATATTGATGACCCGATCGATCAACAACATCGGATAGCGGTGCGGGAGGGTCTTGAGGATGGTGTTGATGTCCACGACATCAAATCTGACCGGTGCCTCCATCAATCCCGTCCTTCGTCCTTCGCGGCGGCCGAGTTCTCACGTACCAGTCGTTCCAGCGCAACGATCTCCCGGAACCACTGCCTGGTCGGCTTGGCGAAGAAGCCACCCCAGCGCCCATTGGCCGGAATATCGTCCTTGACCCCGCTCATCGCCGTGACTTGCGCGCCATCACCGATGTGCAAATGGTTGTTGATACCTACCTTGGCCCCGAGCGCCACATTGTCGCCAATCGTCAAGCTGCCCGCGAGCCCGATCTGGGCTGCAAGCAGGCAACGCCGCCCGATGGTCACATTGTGACCGATCTGGACCTGATTGTCGATTTTGGTCCCCTCGCCGATCACGGTGTCGCGCAGGCTGCCTCGATCGATGGTGGTCCCGGCGCCAATTTCCACCTCGTTCTGGATCAGCACACGGCCGGTCTGCGGCACCTTCAAATGGCCGTCGGGGCCAAAGAAGACGAATCCATAGCCGTCCTGCCCGATGCTGCAACCGGGGTGGATCAGCACATTGTTGCCGATCAGCGCGCATTGAATGGCGCAATGCGCCCCGATGTTGCAATCCCTGCCGATCCTCACATTGGCCGCGATCACGGCACCGGCGCCCACCACCGTTCCCGCGCCGATCTCGACGTTCGGTCCGATCACCGCCAGCGGATCGACAATCACGTCGTCCTCCAGATGCGCGCTCGGATCGATGATGGCGGATGGCGCGATACCGGCCTGGCCAAACCAGGATTGCGGGCGAAGGGCATCGCCCTGAAGTTCGCGCGCGATCTTCACAAACTCGCGGAAAGGATGCTCCGCGCGCAGCACTGCAATCCCCGCCGGAACCCTTGCCTCGAAACGCTCGTGGATCAGGCAGGCGCCGGCCTTCGTTGAAGCCAGTTGATCGGCATATTTCAGGTTGTCGAAAAAGGTCAGATGCATCGGGCCAGCTTCGTCCAGCGATGCCAGTCCCCTGACTTGCTGGCCGCCGCGCGCTGGATCGACCAGATAGGTCTTCGCCAACGTGGCTATCTCAGCCAGCGTCGACGAAGGTGGTCGTCCGAAAAATACCGGCTGCGCCATTACACCCGTCACGGTGCGGCCCGCGGTCAACCTCAGAACGAAGTCCCGCCGCCGAACCTGAACTCCTGCACGACGTCGTACTTGCCCTTGGTGATCGGGATCGCGTAATCGAAGCGCAGCGGCCCGAACGGAGAAGCCCAGATCAAGCCGACGCCAACCGAGGTACGGATCACGTTGGTATCATCGAATACCATGGCGCACTTGCACGGACTGCCGTTGACCAGACCGTTGATTTCACCGGTCGCGGCCCAACTCGTCGGACCCTGATAGTCCCACAGCGACCCGGCATCGGCATAGACGGCGCCCTTCAGACCGACCTCCGAGGGCAGGAACCAGAACGGCATCTGTAACTCGGCCGACGCACCCCAATATTTGGTGCCGCCCAGCGCGTCGCCAAATCCGGTATAGGGATAGAACGTCAGATCGCGCGGCCCGATCCCGTTGGGCGCAAAGCCGCGGACGAGGTTCGGCCCCATCTGGAATTGGTCGAGCATGCGTAGGTTGTTGTTGCCGATGTGGTTGAGGATGCCGCTCTGAACGTGGACCAGCCCGACCAGATCGCCAACCAGCGGCGTGTAATATTTCGCATCGATCGCGGACTTCAGATAGGTCACGTCACCGCCAACGCCGGCGAAATCCTGCTTGAAGTCGACCAGCAGGCCGTCGGTCGGGTTCTTGTTGTTGTCGAGCGTGTTGTAGTTGAGCGTATAGCCGACCGCAGAAGTCAATTCCGCGCCGTTTGCCAGTTCCTGACGGACCGGTAGCGACGATTCGCCATCCGCCAGACAGCCCGGAAGCAACCCGTTCTGGGCATTGCCGGTGGGATCGACCCCGTGCAGCACATCTCTGATATACGCGGGTGTCGGGAAGAACGCCGGACCCAAAATGTTGTTACAATTGTCGAGCTGGAACGGCAACGTGATCTGCTGCTGGTAGAGTGAATAGCGCAATTGCAGCGACAGGTCTTCGCGCAGGGCGAAGCCGAGTCTCGGCGAGAAACCGATGGTCTTGGTACCGTACGAGATATAGGTATTCGCCAGTTGTTCACGGTAGAATACGTCGAGACCGAGCGCGACGCGATAGTCCAGCAGATACGGCTCAACGAACGAGAGCGAGACTCCGCGCGCATACTGACCGTAGGTCACCGATGCCTTCGCAAACAGACCGCGGCCGAGGAAATTCCGCTCGGAAATGCTGACCTCGGCCAGCGCGCCCTGGGTCGTGGAGTAACCGCCCGAAACCGAGAAGTCGCCGGTAGATTTCTCTTCGAGATCGACGTCGAGAATCACCCGGTCCGTCGACGATCCAGGTTCGGTGGTGATTTTGACGGTCTTGAAGAAATCGAGGTTCTTGAGCCGGCGTTCGGCGCGATCGACCAGCGCGCGGTTATAGGCATCGCCTTCCGAGATATCGAATTCGCGGCGAACCACATAGTCGCGGGTGCGGGTGTTGCCGCGTATATTGATGCGCTCGATGTAGACCCTCGGTCCTTCGTCCACGGCGAAGGTGATCGAGACGGTATGCGCATCGAAGTTGCGGTCGCCGCGGGGGTGCACGACCGCGAAGGCATAGCCGCGCCGTGAGGCCTCGATCTGCATCTCCTCGACCGACTTCTCCAGCGCCTCGGCGTTGTAGAGCGACCCGACATAGACGCGCGAATAGCTGCTCAGCGAATTGGCATTGAGCGTCGCGATGCTGGACTGGAAGTTGACCGACGCAACCCGGTACTGCTGGCCTTCCTCGATCTTGAACGTGACCAGGAAGCCTTTTTTGTCCGGGTCATATTCGGTGAGCGCGGCCACCACCTGCACGTCGGCAAAGCCGTGCTTCAGGTAAAAGCGGCGAATCAGATCCCGGTCGGCCTCGACACGGTCCGGATCGTAGACGTCACCACTGGCAAGAAAGCTCAGCAAATTCGTTTCGTGGGTCTTGATGATGTCCTTGAGACGATAGGAAGAAAAGGAATTGTTGCCGATGAACTCGATCGACTTGACGCCGGTTTTCACGCCTTCCGTGATCGTGAAAATCAGGTCGACGCGGTTATTCGGCTGCTCGATGATCTGGGGATCGACGTGCACGTCGTAGCGGCCGGCGTGACGATAGATCTCGGCGATCCGGAGCGCGTCGGACTGCACCATCGGACGCGACAGCGTGCCACGCGGCTTGGACTGCACCTCCGCCGAGAGCTGCTCATCCTTGATCTTCTTGTTGCCCTCGAAAGCAACGCGGTTGATCACCGGATTTTCGATCACGGTCACCACCAGATGACCGCCGGCCTGGTTGATCTTGACGTCCTGGAACAAGCCGGTCTGGATTAGTGCCTTCAGGCCGTCATCGATGGCCGCCTGATCGAGGCGCCCGCCCGGGCCAGGCTTGAAATAGGAACGAACGGTCTCGACTTCGACCCGCCGGTTGCCCTCGACCTGGATCGAAGCGACGGTCTGGGCCCGCGCCGGCGACGGCAGCATGGTGACCAGCGTGGCAGCGACCGGCATGGCGAACATCATAAGGGCGGCGAACAAGCCCCCCCGCACTCGCATTCCAACGTTCATGCGCAATGCGCCCTTGTCTTCCCGTTGCCGGATCGCACCCCTACGAGCCGACAGATTCCCATTTGTTGCACCGCTTGTAGCCAATTTTGCCGGGTCGGCAAACGCCCTATCGCGGTGCAATTTCAATTTCATTCCAAGACGTTGCCCATCGGCCACGCCGCCCAAATAAGGCATCATGATGCCGCCAGGTGAAGAATGTCGTTGTAGGTCGCAAACACCATCAGCATCAGCACCAGCCCCAGCCCGATTCGGAACCCCATTTCCTGCGCCCGTTCCGACAGCGGGCGTCCGCGCACGGCCTCCACCGCATAGAACAAAAGATGACCGCCATCGAGCAGTGGAACCGGGAACAGGTTCAGCAATCCGATCGAGATCGAGAGCACCGCCGCCAGATGCACCAGCGCGGCAAGGCCGATGGTCGCCACCTGGCCTGAAATCTGGGCAATCCGCAGCGGCCCCCCGACCTGATCTGCCGCCTCGCGCCCGGTGAAGACGCCGCCGATATAGGCGAGCGTGCGGTCGATCACGAACCAGGTTTCCTTGACACCAAGCCACACCGCAGTCGCCGGGTCGACGCGCTCGGTCGTGACATCGCCGGGCAACATCGAACGGGTGATTCCGAGCACGCCAAGCTTGTGGGCATTGCCGAACGGGTCCTTCACCTCTCTCAGTTCAGGCGTACCCTGCAATTGCACGGTGGAATTGCCGCGCTTGACGGTGAATGTCAGCTTCTCGCCGGCGCTCGTGCCGACGATTCGCTGCATGTCGGAGAAGCTGTCGATCGCCGTGCCGTCGATCGTCGTGACGATATCGCCGATCTGAAAGCCGGCCGCCGCCGCCGCACTGCCCGCTTCGACCTTGTCGACGCGCGCCGACGTGCTCGGCTTGCCGAGGAACGTGAACAGGCCGGCAAAGATCACGATGGCCAGGATGAAATTGGCGATCGGGCCGGCAGCCACGATCGCTGCGCGGCGACCAACCTTCTTGTGATGGAAGCTTCCCTCCCGCTCCTCCTCGGTCATGTTGGCAAGCGCATCGGACGATGGTGTCGACGCCTCGCTGTCGTCGCCAAAGAACTTGACGTAACCGCCGAGCGGGACCGCCGAAATCTTCCAGCGCGTGCCGTGACGGTCGTTGAAACCGACAAGTTCCGGACCGAAGCCAAGCGAGAACGTCAGCACGTTCACGCCGGCCCAGCGCGCCACCACGAAGTGGCCGAGTTCATGAAAGAAGACGACGATCGTCAGTACGAACAAAAAGGGAATTAAATAGCCGACGAACCCATGGCCCAACGTATTGAAACCATGGATAAAAAACTCTGACATCCAAATTCCCTCACCCAGAGCCGATGGCTCTGCCCCAACCGTCTAGGATGCCTTTGCGGCAATTTGAGGCAATAGGGTGGCAGCCCTATTTCGCGCGTTATGGTCAACGGTAATGGCGTCGTCGGCCGACGTCAGCGGCGCCAGGTTGCCGGAGCGGACCCAGCCGTCCAGCGTCGCCTCGACGAGGCGCGCGATGGCGCCGAACTTGATCTTGCCTTCGATGAACGCCGCCACCGCCACCTCGTTGGCCGCATTATAGACCGTGGTGGCACCACGGCCGGTTCGCAGCGCGTCATAGGCGAGCCGCAGTGCCGGAAAACGCGAGAAATCCGGTGCCTCGAAACTCAATTGCCCGATCTTGGCGAGGTCGAGCTTCGCGGCCGGTCCGACGATACGATCGGGCCACCCGAGACAATGCGCGATCGGCGTGCGCATGTCCGGCGCGCCCAGTTGCGCGACCACGGAGCGGTCGGAAAACTCTACCAGGCCGTGGATGATCGATTGCGGGTGCACCAGGACATCGATCTCGTCCGGCGCCAGCGCGAACAGGTAGGAGGCCTCGATGACCTCGAGCCCCTTGTTCATCATCGATGCCGAATCGATGGTGATCTTCTGTCCCATGCTCCAGTTCGGATGCTTCAGCGCCTGCGCCAGCGTCGCCTGCTCGATATCCCTGCTGGCCCAGGTCCGGAACGGTCCGCCCGATGCGGTGATGATGACGCGTACCAGTTCCTCCCGGTTACCGGAGCCGAGCGCCTGAAACAGCGCATTGTGCTCGGAATCGGCGGGCAGGATGCAGGCGCGAGCGGTCACGGCACGCTGCATGAAGAAATCGCCCGCACAAACCAGGCATTCCTTGTTGGCGAGCGCAACCGTCGCACCGCGATCCACCGCGGCGAGTGCAGGCTTCAATCCGGCCGCGCCGCTGACCGCGGCCATGACCCAATCGGCCGGACGGGCAGCCGCCTCGATGATCGCACTCTCGCCCGCCCCGCATTCGGTGCCGGTGCCGGCCAGCGCGTCTTGCAGATCGCCGAGCAGGCTTGGGTCGGCGATGGCGGCAAAGCGCGCGTGGAACTCCTTCGCAAGCTTCGCCAGATCCCCGACATTGCTGTTGGCGGTCAACGCCTCGATCCGATAGCGATCGGGAGCGGCTCGCAGCAGATCCATCGTGCTGTCGCCGATCGACCCGGTGGCTCCCAGGACGGTCACGGTCCGGACGGCGGATGCCGCGGCTTTGTTGTTACGCAAGGGAACGGCGCTCATCGCCTTACCAAACCATAAGACCGCGACCGACGCCATCCACGCCGCCCCGCAAAAGCCCGAAAATCGCGGCCAGAATCACTGCGGCGACAAAACCATCGAGACGGTCGAGCAGGCCGCCATGGCCGGGAATGACATGGCTGGAGTCCTTGACGCCGAAGCGCCGCTTGACGGCGGATTCGAACAGATCGCCAAGCTGCGAAACAATCGAAAGCAGCGAACCCAGCACGAGCAATGGGCCGGTCTTGCCGAGACCGAACGCGGCAAACCCCGCGGCAACGACCAGGCTCGCGGCAAAGCCGCCGAGTGCGCCGGCCCAGGTCTTCCCGGGACTGACGCGCGGCCAGAGTTTCGGGCCGCCAATGCCGCGGCCGGCAAAATAACCGCCGATATCGGTCCCCCATACCACCAGCAGGACCAGCAGCAGCGCCGCAAATCCCCAGGCCTGGTCGAGGCGGATCAGGACCGATGCCATCTCCGCGGCGGCGGCATAGCAAAATCCTCCCACGGTCCAACCCCGAACCAGCGGCGAAAGCCACGCCACGGCGGCGAGACCGAGTGCCAACACCATCAGCGAAGCATCGATCCGCCCCCAGACGAGGCAAATGCCGGCAATCAGGAGCGCCGTCGCGCCTGGCAGGGCCGTGCCGACCTGCACCGCACCGACAACGGTCAACCATTCGACATACAGGCCGACCGCGGCCAGCGCGACCAGAGCGATCCACAGCCAGCCGCCGAAATATGCGATCGCAACGGCGAGCGGCGCGAGCACCAGCGCCACAATGATTCGAATCAGCAGGTTGCGTGTGGCCTGCTCCGCAGATGCCGCCGGCGCGGCTTCGCCTTCGGTCACGATCCGGTTTTCTCGGCCAGACCGCCGAAGCGGCGCTCTCGCCTGCCGTATTCGGCGATCGCGCCTTCGAGTGCTGCCTTGTCGAAATCGGGCCAATGGATCGGCACGAACACGAGTTCGCTGTAGGCAGCCTGCCACATCAGAAAGTTCGACAGCCGCTGCTCGCCGCTGGTGCGTATGATCAGATCGGGATCGGGGAGGTCGGGCGCATCGAGGTATCGACCGAGCGCATCGGCGTCGATCGAGGACGGATCGCGGGTTCCTGCCGCCACCTCGCGCGCCAGCCGCTGCGCCGCGTTGGCGATTTCCTGCCGGGATCCGTAGTTGAAGGCGACCACCAGGTTGAGCCTCGTATTGCCCCGCGTCAGTTCCTCGGCCTCGTTCAGCAGCGCGCAAATGTCGGATTCAAGACCGTCGCGCTCGCCGATCACGCGTACCCGCACGCCGTCGCGATGCAGGGTCGCCAGATCGTTGCGGATGAACCGCCGCAGCAGACCGAACAGATCGCCGATCTCGGTGGCGGGACGCGACCAGTTCTCCGAACTGAAGGAGAAAATCGTCAGGTAGCGGATGCCGAGCTCGCTTGCCGCGCGAACGACGCGGCGTAACGCCTCGACGCCCCGGCGATGGCCCTCGGCGCGCGGCAGACCGCGCGCCGCCGCCCAGCGGCCGTTGCCGTCCATGATGATCGCGACATGCCGCGGGCCCTCGGATCGGTCGGGGGCGTCGGGTGCGGGTGCGGCGACATTCGACATCGGTCAATTCCAGGGCGCGGACAAGACGGCGCGACAAGACGCTAGACGGTCAGGATTTCCTTTTCCTTGGCCGCCAGCAACTGATCGATCTCCGAAATCGTGCCGTCCGTCGCCTTTTGCACATCGGCGGCCAGACGCTCGTGATCATCCTCGGAAATCTCGTGGTTCTTCTCGAGTTTCTTGACGATATCCAGGCCGTCACGGCGAACGTGGCGTACCGCGACCTTGGCCGCCTCGGCATATTTATGCGCCACCTTCACCAGTTCCTTGCGGCGCTCTTCGTTCAGTTCGGGGATTCGGAGCCGCAGCACCTGCCCTTCGGTGGCTGGGCTGAGGCCGAGATTCGAATCGACAATCGCCTTCTCCACCGCCTTGACCATCGACTTGTCCCAGACCTGCACCGAAAGCAACCGCGGTTCCGGCACGCTGATGGTCGCGAGCTGGTTGAGCGGCATATGGCTGCCATAGGCGTCGACCTGCACGGGCTCCAGCATCGAAGCCGCGGCCCGACCGGTGCGCAGTCCGCCGAGCTCGTGCTTGAGTGACTGCGTGGCGCCCTGCATTCGGCGCTTCAATTCGTTGATGTCGAAACCAGGTGTGGGCATAGCACTTCTCCCCTCCTCAAGAACTGGCATCGCTGCCGTTGGCCTGCATGCGGTGCCGCTGCGCCAACGCCTCAGCCGGCGACGATGGTGCCGCGGCCGGTTCCGCGCAGGATCGCACCGATCGAACCCGGCTCGGCGATCGAGAACACGATGATAGGCAGCGACGTCTCGCGGGCAAGCGCGAAAGCGGTCGCATCCATGACCTTGTAGCCGCCCTCGATCGCCTGCGAATGGGTCAAACGGTCGAATCGCTTGGCCGACGGGTCCTTTTTGGGATCGGCGCTGTAGACGCCATCGACATTGGTGGCTTTCAGCACCGCCGCCGCGCCGATTTCGGCGGCCCGCAGCACGGCCGTGGTGTCGGTGGTGAAGAACGGATTGCCGGTTCCGCCCCCGAGCAGCACGATCCGGCCCTCGGCGAGATATTTGTGCGCGGCACCCCGGGTGAAAAGTTCGCAGATTTGCGGCATCACGAACGCCGACAACGTCCGCGAAGGCGTCCCCCGCCGCTCGATGGCAGCTTCGAGCGCAAGACAGTTCATCACGGTCGCGAGCATGCCCATGGTATCGCCGGTGGGCCGGGATACGCCGCGCGACGACACTTCGACGCCGCGGACGACATTGCCGCCACCGACTACCACCGCGACCTCCGTGCCCAGCTCGCGGGCGGCGATGAGGTCGCCGGCGATCCGGTCGACGGTGGGCTGGTCGATGCCGAAAGGCTGCGCGCCGGCCAGATATTCGCCCGAGAGCTTGATCACCACGCGACGATAGACCGGCCCAGCCATGATGCGATCGCTTTCCTGTCCGCGCGGCAGCTCCGGCCTATGATTTCTTTTGGCCGCTGGCGGCCGCGACTTCGGCCGCGAAATCGGATTCCTGCCTGTCGATTCCCTCGCCGAGAGCATAGCGCACAAATCCGGTGATCTTCACAGGTGCGCCGACCTTTCCCTCAGCTTCCTTGACGGCCTGGGCTACCGATTTGGCGCTGTCGTGGATGAAGGCCTGTTCGAGCAGGCAGACCTCCTTGTAGTAGGTCTTCAGTCCGGACTCGACAATCTTCTCGATGACGTTCTCCGGCTTGCCCTGCTGGCGGTATTTGTCGGCCAGCACGTCCTTTTCCCGCTTCACGACGGCGGGATCGAGCCCGGCCGGATCGAGTGCCTGCGGATTGGCGGCGGCGACATGCATCGCGAGCTGTTTGCCGAGACCGGCCAGTTCATCGGTCTTGCCGGTCGATTCGAGCGCAACGATGACGCCGTATTTGCCGGCGCCCTCGATCACGGCGTTGTGCACATAGCCCGACACCACGCCCTTGCCCACCGCAAGCGCAGCCGCGCGGCGCAGCGTCATGTTCTCGCCGATGGTCGCGATTGCATCGCCAATGGCGGCCTCGACCGTCACGTCACCGACCTTGGCGGCCTTGATCGCCTCGACATCGGCGCCGACCTCGAGCGCGACCTGGGCGATCATCTTGACCAATCCCTGGAAATGCTCGTTGCGCGCCACGAAATCGGTCTCGGAATTGACCTCCACGACAACTCCCTTGGTGCCGGAGGTCAGCATGCCGATCAGGCCTTCGGCGGCGACGCGGCCGGCCTTCTTCGCGGCCTTGGACAGACCCTTCTTGCGCAGCCAGTCCTGCGCGGCCTGCATGTCGCCGCTGCTCTCGGTGAGCGCGGCCTTGCAATCCATCATGCCCGCGCCGGTCGACTCGCGGAGGTCCTTGACCATCGCTGCTGTGATTGTCGCCATCGTTGCAAATCCTCTGCCTGTCCGGGCAGCCGCGGCGCGGCCTGCCGCCCCGCCGCCATCCGGTATGAGATAATCGGAAGTGGGTGGCCGGAACGGTCCGGCCAATGCGTCGCGTTATTCGGCTTCGGCGGTCATCGCCTTGGCCTGGGCGACCCAGCCATCGGCCCGGCTCGGCAGCCCCACCTCTTCACCGATCTTGTGCGCGGTATCGTGGTTGAGCTCGGCGAGTTGCCAGTAGTGGAAGATGCCGAGATCATTGAACTTCTTCTCGATCGCGCCGGACACGCCGGTGAGCTTCTTGAGGTCGTCGGCAGCACCGCGCGGGCCGGCGAGCCCCTGGAAGCCCGCAGGCGGCACCGCGTCCGGAAGCTCCTCGCGGATCGGGTGAGCCGATGCGCCGACATCGATTCCGGAGTCGCCCTGCGCCCGGGAGATACCATCGATCGCCGCGCGGGCGACCAGATCGCAATACAGCGAGATGGCGCGGCCGGCGTCGTCATTGCCGGGAACGACGTAGGTGATGCCCTTCGGGTCGGAATTGGTATCGACGATCGCGGCGACGGGAATATTGAGCCGCCGGGCTTCGGCAATCGCGATGTCTTCCTTGTTGGTGTCGATCACGAAGATCATGTCGGGCAGACCGCCCATGTCCTTGATGCCGCCCAGCGAGCGGTCGAGCTTGTCCCGCTCGCGCTGCAGCGTCAGCCGTTCCTTTTTGGTATATTGCGCGCCCTCCCCCGAGCCCAGCATCTCCTCGAGCTGGCGCAGCCGTTTGATCGACCCGGATACCGTCTTCCAGTTGGTCAGGGTGCCGCCGAGCCAGCGTGAATTGACAAAATATTGCGCCGAGCGTTTCGCCGCCTCGGCGACGCCGTCCTGGGCCTGCCGCTTGGTGCCGACGAACAGGATCCGGCCGCCCTTGGCGACGGTATCGCTGACCGCCTGCAGCGCGCGATGCAGCAGCGGCACGGTCTGGGCCAGATCGATGATATGGATATTGTTGCGCGCACCGAAGATGTAATCCGCCATTTTCGGATTCCAGCGGTGCGATTGGTGGCCGAAGTGAACGCCAGCTTCGAGAAGCTGACGCATAGAAAAATCAGGTAACGCCATAATTCTGGTTCTCCGGTTGGTTCCTCCGGAAACGTGTGAGCGCGCAAGCCTTATCGGCCCGGTTGCCACCGGACGGCCTTGTGAGCCATGTTTCCGTGTGAGATGGCGCGGTATATAGCGGCATTTTCGCGAGAAGCAAGGAAATCCGGCCGGTTTTGCGGCCCGCGGGCAAATCTTGGGCCACGGCCGCCTTTTTGGCCGGCGCTGCTCGGACCGAGCGTTGCCGGACGTCAAGCAGCCCGTCTTGAATTTCTTCCCGTGCAGACCGTGCCCTGGACGCGCGCGTATATCGAAACCGGCGTTACGTCGATTGACGATCTCGCGCAACAGTCACACCATTGGCCATGCGCTTTGAGATTCTGGACGAAATTTCCGACATTGAGACCTTCGCCACGGGTCGCGAATTCGCGAAATCGCCCGGTTGCGAAGGGCTTATGGGGCCGGTCGTTGGTGCAAGCGCAAGGGGATCGCCCGTGTGCGCTTGGCGGATGGCACGGTCCATTCGGCTGAAGTACACTGGTACGAGGCCAGCGGAATTGGACGAAAAGAGTACAAAATCAAGCAACTTCTTTGAAAGCGAAGCCATGGCAAAGACAAAGGCAAAACAGCTCGTTGTATGCATCGACAATGAAGGCTACCCGGCGTCGCTCGAAAGGCGGAAGATCTACCTGGCACTCCGCGATCCCGTCGCCGACAAACAGGGTCTGCTCCGGATTGTCGATGAATCCGGCGAGGATTATCTTTATCCAAAGGCATCCTTTCGCCCGATCGCGCTCCCACAAGGCGTAAAGAAGGCGGTTCTAGCCGCCTAACTAAACCAAACGCCATGCAGGCATTCAGGCGACCATATCCACCCGGCCGTCCTTGAGCCGGTAGATACCCCCAACGACCTTGAGCTTGTTCTGTTCAACCGCCGCACTGAGGATCGGCGTCGCCGAACGCAGCTTCGCGACGGTGTCGATCACGTTCTGCTGGATCGCCTTGCCAAGGGTGTCGCCGCCCTGTTGCAAGACCGCGTTCACCGCGGGGGCAACGCCGTCGACCAGCGACGGCAAGTGCCCCGGCAGCGTGGTGCCGTCCTTGAGCGATTTGATCGCCGCGTCGACCGCGCCGCATTTGTCGTGACCGAGTACGAGGATCAAGGGGACGCCGAGCACGGCGACGCCGTATTCGAGGCTGGCGATGGTTTCGGTCGTGGCGAAGTTGCCCGCCACGCGACAGACGAAGAGATCGCCCCGTCCGCTGTCGAAGGCATATTCGGGCGCGATGCGCGAATCGGCGCAGCTCAAAATGCCGGCAAACGGATTCTGGCCTCCCGCCAGCGCCTCCCGCTCATGCTCGAAATCGTGACGACGCGACGCGCCTTTGACATAGCGCATATTTCCCTTCTGCAGGCGCTCGAGCGCCGCACCCGGCGATACCACGTTCTGCGGCTTCGGCGGCGCCTTGGAATCCCTGGCGCTGGCCGCGTCCGCCAGCAACATCCCGATCGTCGAGGCCGCGCCGACCACGAAAGAGCGTCGGGAAGGCGAGGACCGATGCGACAGCTTTCCGCGGCACAAATTGCACATCTGAAATCTCCTACAGCGTTTGTACGTCCACCACGCCCGCGACGGCCTTGATCGCGCCCGCGATCTGCGGTGATACCTTGAAGCGACCCGGCAACTTCATTTCCACTTCGGTCTCGAGGTCAAGCATCATCACCAGCGACACGTCGCCGTCGGCGCCGGCCACGGAAACGGGCTTGGCCAGGACACCGCGGCTCGAGCCGCCCGGTGCCGCCGCTTCCGGCTGCTGCAGCCGCCGGGCGATCGAGTCCAATGGCCTGGTGTCGCGAACAAAGATGCGCAGGCCTTTTTGGGTCTTGGCCGCTGCATCATCCAGCGGTTCGGCGTGAAGCACCCGGGCACGAACGTCCTCGCCCTGCAATTCGGCGCCGAGTTGCAGCAGTACCGCAGCGCCCGGCTCCAGCAGTTCGCGGTACTGCGCGAGGCCTTCCGAAAACAGCACCGCCTCGAAATGGCCGGTCGGGTCGGACAGCCCGATGATGCCCATCTTGTTGCCGGTCTTGGTGCGGCGTTCCATACGCGACACCACCGTGGCGGCAACCTTGCCGGCGGTGGCACCGGTCTTGACCGCGCGGGAGAATTCGGCCCAGGACTGTACCCGCAGCCGCTTCAGGACGGTAGCGTAGTCGTCGAGCGGATGGCCGGACAGGAAGAATCCGATCGCGTCATATTCGCGTCGCAGCCGCTCTGCCGGCAGCCATGGCTCGATCTGGGCCAGCATGATGGTTGGCGCGTCGGCCGCCCCGCCGAACATGTCGTTCTGGCCCATGGTCGCGGCCTCGTGGCTGCGCTGGCATGCCGCCAGGATTGCCTCGGCGCCGGCAAACACCCTCGCGCGGTTGGAATCGAGTGCGTCGAACGCCCCGGCGGCGGCTAGGCTCTCGATCACCCGCTTGTTGATGGCGCGCGGGTTCACCCGTGCCGCAAAATCCGCCAGCGAGGTGAACAGTCCCGCGCGCCTGACCTCCGCGATCAGTTCGATCGCCTGCGATCCGACGCCCTTCAGCGCCGCCAGCGCGTAGTGGATGACGCCGTTGTCGACCTCGAAGGTGGCGCCGGAGCGATTGATCGATGGCGGTTCGACCTTGATGCCGAGCCGCTGCGCTTCGGCGCGAAACTCCGACAGCTTGTCGGTGTTGTTGAGTTCGAGCGTCATCGACGCCGCGAGGAACTCCACCGGGTGGTGCGCCTTCATGTAGGCGGTGTGGTAAGACACCAGCGCATACGCCGCGGCATGGCTCTTGTTGAAACCGTAATCGGCAAATTTCGCCAGCAATTCGAAGATGGTGTCGGCCTGCCCCGGCTGGATGCCGCGCTCGATCGCGCCCGACACGAAGCGCTCGCGCTGCTTCTCCATCTCGGATCGGATCTTCTTGCCCATGGCGCGGCGCAACAGGTCGGCCTCGCCGAGCGAATAGCCGGCCATGACCTGCGCGATCTGCATCACCTGTTCCTGGTAGATGATGACACCGAAGGTTTCCTTCAGGATCGGCTCGAGCATCGGATGCAGATATTCCGGCTCTTCGTCGCCATGCTTGCGGGCGCAGTAGGTCGGGATGTTGGCCATCGGACCCGGCCGGTACAGCGCGACCAGCGCGATGATGTCCTCGAAGCGGTCGGGCCGCATGTCGACGAGCGCGCGCCGCATGCCCTGGCTTTCAACCTGGAACACGCCGACCACGTCGCCTCTCGCCAGCATCTGGTAGCTGGCGGCATCGTCGAGCGGCAGCGTCGCCAGGTCGAGCTCGACGCCGCGCTGCCCGAGCAGCTTCACCGCGACGTCGAGCACCGTCAGCGTCTTGAGGCCGAGAAAGTCGAATTTCACCAGCCCCGCGGGTTCGACCCATTTCATGTTGAACTGGGTGACCGGCATGTCGGATTTGGGATCGCGATAGAGCGGCACCAGCTCGCTCAAGGGCCGGTCGCCGATCACGATGCCGGCGGCATGGGTCGAGGCGTGCCGGGTCAGGCCTTCGAGGCGCTGCGCGATGTCGAAGGCGCGCGCCACCACGGCGTCCTCGTCGCGGAAGGCCTGCAGCTTCGGCTCGCCGGCGATCGCGGCGGCCAGCGTCACCGGGGCCGCGGGATTCTGCGGCACCAGCTTGGTCAGCTTGTCGACCTGGCCATACGGCATCTGCAGTACGCGGCCGACATCGCGCAGCACGCCGCGCGCCTGCAGCGTGCCGAACGTGATGATCTGCGCCACCTGATCGCGGCCGTAGCGCTGCTGCACATAGTCGATCACCTCGCCGCGGCGGTCCTGGCAGAAATCGATGTCGAAGTCCGGCATCGACACCCGTTCGGGGTTGAGAAACCGCTCGAACAGCAGCCCGAACCGGATCGGATCGAGATCGGTGATGGTCAGCGAATAGGCGACGAGGGAGCCCGCG
Source organism: Bradyrhizobium sp. (assembly GCA_036273255.1). Lineage (GTDB taxonomy): Bacteria > Pseudomonadota > Alphaproteobacteria > Rhizobiales > Xanthobacteraceae > Bradyrhizobium. The sequence continues at coordinate 35,176 of DASUIA010000084.1, read as the reverse complement.
CCCGAGCCACGCCCCGGCCCGACCGGAATCCCCGCCGACTTCGCCCATTGGATGAAATCGGCCACGATCAGGAAATAGCCGGCATAATTCATGCGGGTGATGACGTCGATCTCGAACGCGAGCCGCGCGCGATAGTCTTCCTCCGACGCCCCCGGCGAGAGGCCGTGGATGCGGAGGCGGTTGCTCAGGCCCTGCTCGGCCTGGCGGCGCAACTCGGCCGCCTCGTCGCTTTGCGCATCCACGGCATTGGCGGTCGCACCGACGGTGAAGCGCGGCAGGATCGGCTTGCGCGTCATGGGGCGGAATGCACAGCGTTCGGCGATCTCCACCGTGGAGGCGAGCGCCTCCGGCACGTCGGCAAACAACACCGCCATTTCCGCCCGGGTCTTGAAACGATGATCCGCCGTGAGCTGGTCGCGATCGGTCTCGGCGATGAGCCGGCCGCCGGCGATGCACAGCAGCGCGTCGTGGGCCTCGTAATCGTCGGCGGTGGCGAAATACGGCTCGTTGGTCGCAACCAGCGGCAGTCCCCTGGCATAGGCGAGATCGATCAGGCCGGCCTCGGCGCGGCGTTCCCTTTCAATGCCGTGACGCTGCAGCTCGAGATAGAGCCGGTCGCCGAACAGGCTCGCCAGCCGCTCGCAGCGCGTCTGCGCGAGCTGCACCTGATTGGCAGCCAGCGCCAGCGAAATCGGCCCGTCGGGGCCGCCGCTGAGCGCGATCAGGTCCTCGGCATGTCCCTCCAGCCATTCGAACTTGATGTGCGGCGCCTGGTGGGTCGGCGTTTCCAGAAACGCCCGCGAATTGAGCCGCATCAGGTTGCGGTAGCCGCGCTCCCGCGCCGCCAGCAGCACGATCCGGGCCGGGCCGGCGGCGAGCGCATTGCGCGCATTGGGGTCCTGGTCGCCGAAATCGACCGCGAGCTCGCAGCCAATGATCGGCTGGATGCCATAGTTTGCGAGCTTGTCGGAAAACTCCAGCGCCCCGAACATGTTGTCGGTGTCGGTCAGCGCCAGCGCGGGCTGGCGGTCCGCCTTGGCCAGTTCCGCCAGCTTCTGGATCTTGATCGACCCCTTCAGCAGCGAATAGGCCGAATGGACGTGGAGGTGGATGAATCCGGCACTGGACATGGTTGCGGCAGGTTTCTGCGTCATCGGCTTCGGCGATCAGGCTTGAGGGATCGAAAGCCGTCCGGAGGCCGACTCGTCCCTCAATGGTGATGCCTGCCGTCACAGGTGTCTACGCGCAAGGCGCCGATTGCGCCCGCCATCCGGCTTTTCCCCAAGGCAGGCGGTACGCGATCACCCGGCCCCGCCCGCTTGCGGCGCTCAAAGCTGGGGAATGAGCTGTGCCCACACCGCGATCATCCCAATGAACAGCGTAATCGACGCCAGCGCCGCGGCTTCTTCAACAAAGATTTTCAGCATTTCCGCCTCCCTGCTGCTAGAACGTATAGGGAACATTGTTCCTGTTATGTTCCGAGGAGTCAAGCGGGGGTAGTGGGTCAGTCTGGAAAATAACCCCTGAATTCTCCGCTTGGTTAATTTGGGGACGGTTTAACGGGGCATCTCGCGCAAGGCGGAATCTGCGTCTGGCCTCAATAGTGATAGCGGCACTGTGCTATGTATATCTGTTGATCCGCGCCCTTGCCGGAAACGCGATAGACAAGGCGATGTTCGCCGGAAATTCGACGGGACCACCAGCCCTGGAGGGCATGTTTGAGGGGCTCTGGTTTCCCGAGCCCCTTGAATGGATCGCGCTTGATGTCCTTGATCAGGTCGTTGATGGCGGTGAGGATCTTTTCGTCGCCCCGTTGCCATTGCAAATGTTCGTCCCAGGCGTCGTCGGTCCAGGCAATCTTCATTTCGCGGGCGGAGCCGCTTTGTCCGGCTCAATCAACTCGCGGTCGTGCAACTTTCCCTGATCGGCGTCCTTGATCGATCGCAACAAGCGTGCCGCGTTGGCCGGGCTCTTGAGTAGGTGAACCGTTTCCATGAGCCCCTCATAGTCGTCCTCCGACATCAGGACGACGCTGCGAGCATTCTGGCGGGTGACAAGGAGCGGCGCCCGGCTGTCGCATACTTCGTCCATGTAGGACGCGAGGTTGTTGCGAAGCTGACTGTAAGAGACGTGTGCCATGAATACTCTCCGTTCCTGCCAAATATTTGTACAATGTACAAGTATTTGTCAAGAACCCGCCCGTAAGGTTTTATGATACCGCTTCTGCGTTGACTTCGATCGCATTGGGGCGAGAGTCTTAGCGTCAGGCATCGTCCCGCTTGTCTAAACAGGCACTGCCGCCGGGCGGCGGCCATTGGTCCCGAAGGAGAGCTGGATGCGGGCCCTGACGATTGCGATCCTGACGGCCGCCGCGGTTGCCGTGACCGTTCCTGCGCAAGCGCAGACCTACGATCCGGATTATCCGGTCTGCATGCAGGTCTATGGCAGGGTCGGCTATATCGATTGCCGCTTCACGTCGCTGCCGCAATGCAAGGCCACGGCATCGGGTCGTTCGGCGGGGTGCATCATCAATCCCTATTACCCCAATCCGCCGGCAAAGCCGGCGGTTCGTCGTCGCCACCATTAGAGCGAACCCCGGGCTATGCGAGTTCGACGATCCGGCCGGCATCCAGCGACACCCGCCGGTCCATTCGCGCCGCCAGATCCATGTTATGGGTCGCGATCAGCATCGCCACCCGCGTCGCCTTGACGAGCTGAATCAGCGCCCCGAACACATGATCTGCGGTATGCGGATCGAGATTGCCGGTCGGCTCGTCGGCAAGCAGCACCCGCGGCGCGTTGGCGACGGCGCGCGCGATCGCCACACGCTGCTGCTCGCCGCCGGACAGTTCGGCCGGCCGGTGCCTGATGCGCTCGCCGAGTCCGAGATAATCCAGGATCTCGGTGGCGCGCTTGATGGTCTCGGCGCGCTTGAGACCGCGGATCATCTGCGGCAGCATGACATTTTCGAGCGCGGAGAATTCCGGCAGCAGCCGGTGCGACTGGTAGACAAAGCCGATATCGGTACGGCGAATCTGGGTTCGTTCGACGTCGGATAATCCGGAAGTCGCGGTCCCCGCGACATAGACTTCGCCGCCGTCCGGACTCTCGAGCAGGCCGGCGATGTGCAGCAACGTCGATTTGCCCGAACCCGAGGGCGCCACCAGCGCGACCGACTGTCCCGCCCACAATGCCAGCTTGGCGCCGTCGAGGATGGTGAGCACCGCCTCGCCCTGGGTGTACTGCCGCTTGATCTCGTGGAGATAGACGACCGGTACATCTTCTGGCCTCTGCCCCATCTGCCCCTCACTCGTACCGGAGCGCTTCGACGGGATCGAGGCGGGCCGCGCGCCAGGACGGATACAGCGTCGCGAGGAACGACAGGGTCAACGCCATGATGACGACTGCGCTGGTTTCGCCGAAATCGATCTCGGCCGGCAGCTTGGAGAGAAAATAGAGCTCCGGCGAGAACAGTTCGGTGCTGGTCAGCCAGGACAGGAATTGACGGATCGATTCGATATTCAGGCAAACCAGCATGCCGACGAAAAGTCCGGTCAGGGTGCCGACCACGCCGATCGCGGCGCCCGTGATCAGGAAGATCCGCATGATCGAGCCCTGCGACGCGCCCATGGTGCGCAGGATCGCGATGTCGCTGCCCTTGTCCTTGACCAGCATGATGAGGCCGGAGACGATGTTGAGCGCCGCCACCAGCACGATCATGGTGAGGATCAGGAACATCACGTTTCGCTCCACCTGGAGCGCGTTGAAGAAGGTCGCGTTGCGCTGCCGCCAGTCGACCAGGAATATCGGCCGCCCGGCGGCTTCGGTCACGCTCTTGCGGAATGCGTCGATCTTGTCGGGATTGTTGGTAAATACCTCGATCGCGGTGACGTCGTTGGCGCGGTTGAAATAGGCCTGCGCCTCCGCCAGCGGCATGAACACCACGGTCGAGTCGTATTCCGTCATGCCGATCTCGAACACCGCCGTGACCTTGTACGGCTTGATGCGCGGCGTGATGCCCATCGGCGTGACCGCGCCGCGCGGCGCCACCAGCGTGATGGTGTCACCGGCGTGCAGCGAAAGCTGATCGGCGAGCCGGCGGCCGATGGCGACGCCCTGGCCCTGGTCGAAACCCTCGAGCGTGCCCTGCTTGATGTTCTTGGCGATCGAGGTGAGGTTGTCGAGATCGTTGGCGCGAATGCCGCGGACCAGAACCCCGGCTGCGTTGAACGGCGAGGATGCCAGCGCCTGGCCATCGACAACCGGCGCGGCGAGCCGGATGCCGGCAACCTGGCTGATGCGGTCGGAGACGTCCTTCCAGTCGGTCAACGGCGATTCCAGCGGCTGCACCAGCAGATGTCCGTTGAGGCCGAGAATCTTGTCGAGCAATTCCTTGCGGAAGCCATTCATGACCGCCATCACAATGATCAGGGTGGCGACCCCGAGCATGATGCCGAGGAACGAGAAGCCCGCGATGACGGAAATGAAGCCTTCCTTGCGACGCGCACGCAAATAGCGCCCCGACATCAGCCATTCGAAGGGCGCAAAGGGAAGGTTCCGAACTGGCTCGCTCATGGCTGCATCCATAGGTCGATTTTCACACGATTCGGGCTAATTGTGGCCGACGGATTGGCGTGGCGACTTCAGCGATGAACAATTCGTTATGAGGTGAGGCGCGCCAACACCTCGGCTGGAGTTCGATTCTCGCGCGTGCCGTCGGTGCGCCGCTTGATCTCGACCTTGCCTTCGGCAAGCCCCTTCGGGCCGACCAGGACCTGCCAGGGAATGCCGATCAGGTCGGCGGCGGCGAACTTGGCGCCGGCACGCTGGTCGGTATCGTCATACAAGACCTCGACGCCCTTCGCCGTGAGTTCGCGGTAGAGTTTGTCGCAGGCGGCATCGGTGTCTTCGGCGCCCTGCTTCAAATTGAGGATCGCGACCTTGAACGGTGCCACCGCCTCCGGCCATTTGATGCCGGCATCGTCATGGCAGGCCTCGATGATGGCGCCGACCAGTCGCGACACGCCGACGCCGTAGGAGCCGCCGTGGATCGGCACTTCGGCGCCGTCGGCGCCCGCGACCATGGCTTTCATGGTGTCGGAATATTTGGTGCCGAAGTAGAAGATCTGGCCGACCTCGATGCCCCGCGTATGCATGCGCTGGTCGGCGGGCACCTCGCGCTCGAACCGCGCGGCGTCGTGAACGTCCTCGGTAGCGGCATAGACCGAGGTCCATTGCCGGATGACGGGCGTAAGGTCGCCGCCATAGTCGATCTCTGCGCCGGGCACCGGCAGATTGAGCACCTCGCGGTCGCAAAACACCGCGGACTCGCCGGTCTCCGCCAGCACGATGAATTCATGGCTGAGATCGCCGCCGATCGGCCCGGTTTCCGCCCGCATCGGGATCGCCTTCAATCCCATCCGGGCAAAGGTCCGCAGATAGGCGACGAACATCCGGTTGTACGACCGCCGCGCGGCCGCCTCGTCGACGTCGAACGAGTAGGCATCCTTCATCAGGAATTCGCGCCCGCGCATGACGCCGAACCGCGGCCGCTGCTCGTCGCGGAACTTCCACTGGATGTGGTAGAGGTTGAGCGGCAGGCTCTTGTAGGATTTCACATAGGCGCGGAAGATCTCGGTGATCATTTCCTCGTTGGTCGGCCCGTACAGCAATTCGCGCTTGTGGCGGTCGGCGATGCGCAGCATCTCCGGGCCATAGGCGTCGTAGCGGCCGCTTTCGCGCCAGAGGTCCGCCAGTTGCAGCGTCGGCATCAGCAATTCGAGCGCGCCGGCACGATCCTGCTCCTCGCGCACGATCCGCTCGATCTTCTTCAGCACCCGCAAGCCCAGCGGCAGCCAGGCATAGATGCCGGCGGCTTCCTGCCGGATCATGCCCGCGCGCAGCATCAGCCGGTGCGACACGATCTCCGCTTCCTTCGGATTCTCCTTCAGGATGGGCAGAAAAAACCGCGACAGTCGCATGGGAAAACCCGGGGGAATCGGTGGAAACGGCACAGGCCGGCAGTGAAACCGGATCGGCTGTGAAAACACAAGGGCGGACGCCGCAAAAGCCCGGCATTGCGACAGTTCCGACCGTTTTACCCCTGCAGGCCGGGCGCAGGGTCCGGCCTGCGATCAATAGAGCGTTGGAGCCCTTACGGCGCCGGGACCTCGAAGTCGTCTTCCAGCGTGATTGTTTCAAAGTCGGTCTGGGCATCGATCCGCACATGCCAGCGACCGGGCTGCGGTATGGGTACATCGCCGACATGCCAATATCCATCGGCGCCGAGGGTCGCCTTGCGCTCCAGAGGCTCGTGCCCCGGCAGGCTCAGGATCAGCGTGGCCGCCTTTGCCGGCAGTAGAGTGCCATCCCCGGACATCAGTTGCAGCACGAAGCTGTCGGTTCCGACCGCGCCTGGGGCAATCAGGACCTGAAACATGGCGAACTCGGAATGGATATGGATCGCCAGCGGCGCCGCCATCGCAGGCCGAAAGCTCGCGAGCGCGATCCCGGCCGCGAGAAGCAGCAATCGGTCTGGCTTTGGCATCCTGGGCTCACATCTTCGCGCCGGGATGCTCGGGCATCTTCATGTCCATGCCGCCGGAAGCGGCGCCGGGCCCCTGCGCGCCGACGCCCTGCACATCGAACGAGAGCTTCACCTTGCCAGCCTTCTCGAAATCAAGCGTGACCGGCACCTTGTCGCCCTGCTTCAGAGGGCCTTTCAGATCGAACATCATCAAATGATATCCGCCCGGAGCGAGCTTCACCGTCTTGCCGGGGTCGATGGCGAGGCCGTTGTCGAGCGACCGCATCGTCATCACGCCGTTCCTGGTAGCCATTTCGTGCACTTCGACCTTGCCGGCGATGTCGGCCGAGCCGCCGATGAGCCGATCGGCCGTCGCCCCCTTGTTCTCGATCGTCAGATAGGCGCCGCCGACCTTGGCACCGCCCGGCGTGGCGCGGGCCCAGGCCTGGGTGATGAGGAGGTCGCCGGCCCTGACTTCCCGGGCCAGCGCAGCCCCGGCGAGGCCATATCCGAGCATGGCGATGGCCGCGATGGGACCGACCACTGATCTCAATACCGTTTGCTTGATCTGCATTTTGTCCTCTCTCATGCGCTCATCGATTTACAGAAAATGGGTCGCCGGGTGCAGCGTGCCGAGCATCCCGACAATGGCGAAGATGATCACTCCCAGACCGATCTCGATCGTGCTGTTGCGCGTCAACTGACGAAGCGCGTCGAGTTGCGCTCCACTTGCCGCCGAGAGGGCCAGCCGTGGCGTCAGCCAGAATCGGTTCATCGCCGCGAACACCAGCATGATGGCGAAAACTCCAAGCTTGAGCATCAGCAGCCGCCCGTATTCGGTGACGAGCAATCCGTGAACCGAGCCGACCAGAATCCACGCGTTGACAATTCCGCTCGCCATCAGCGTCGCTACGCTGACGGTGCCCAGCGTCGAAAACCTTCGCGTCACATCCCGGGCCTGCGACGTCCACGCCACGGTAGGGTGACGACGAACCGCGGCAAGCAGAAGCACCAGCGGCACCAGGCCCCCGATCCACGCCGCCGCCGCTAGGAGATGCAGCGCATCGGCCGTAACGTGCAGGTCGCCGATTGCGCCCAACGTCGAGCCGGCGTGTCCCGTCCAGGCGATCGCGGCGGTCAGGCCGAGCGCGGCCGCGAATCCGAGCCAATCCGTCCACGGACGCTGAATCGCCAGGCAAACCGCCAGAACGATCGCCAGCAGGCTGCGTATCTGCTCGACCAGCCCGAATTGCGTCTGGTCCAACACCGTCCACAGCACGCGGCCGGTCATGGCCTCACCGGCCGGCAGTCCGCTCATCGAGACGGTCTGCAGCAAAAGCCAAACTACCCCTGACAACGCGGTAACGGCCAGACCGATCCAGGCGACACGCAGCGTTTGGGTCCGGACCAGTTTGGCAGCCGGTTCGGCATCGAGAGCGGGCTTCGCCACCACGGTCCGGAAAACCACGGTTCCGGCCGTCAGTGCCGTCGCGCCAAAATGTATCGCACGAACCGCGATCAAGGGTACGTTGACCCCTGCTCCGAACCAGTCCATTTCGAACTGCCTACTGACCGACCTGAAACGTGAAATTGCCATCGGTGGTATGCGAGTCGACCGAAAGCACACGCCATGTCACATGATAGGTTCCGCTGCCCCCCGGGCGCAGCGAGACCGACATCTGGTTGCCACTGACCCGGCTTTTGCCGGTGTCGGCGCGCTTGCCGGCCGGGTCGGTGACGGTGATCGTGCTGAAGGCCGGCTCCAGCTTCTGGGTGAACCACAGGGTCACCTCGCGTGGCGCCGTCGCAACCCGGTTGCCGACCCGCGGTTCGGCGTGGTCAAGCATGGCATGCGCCGACGCTTCGCCGCTGGCGAACAACAACAGTAGCGGAAAGATCGCGAAAACAGATGAGCGTCGCATGGTCAATTCCCAGGAAACAGTTTTGCGGGCTGGACCGCGTTGCCAAAGATCGGCTTGCCGATCCCGTGCGGATCGATGTCGTCGAGGAAGAAGTGCAGTTGCGCAATCGCCCCGACATTGGTCCCGCTCTGCCGATTGACCGGGATCAGAGCCTCGACACCGACCTGGAAGGTATTGCCGACCCAGATCACACCGGGATTGATGGTGCCGGTCGTGATCGTTCCCGAGGTCAGCGTATTTGCCACGGGGGTCTGCAGGTTGGCTTCAACCAGGGGGATCAGGTGATTGATGAAATCCGGCAGGCCGAGGTCGACTACGGCGGATTTCAGATACGGCATGCTGTACTGAATTGTTCCGCCCCAGGTCAGAACCCGCGCATTCAGTTCGGTGTCGACCGTCGGAGCACCGCTATCGGGGTCGATGCCGGCAGTGGTGGTCAAACGGCTGCCGGGGATCGCGTAGCCAAGTTGGCCAGTGATCGCGATGGGTCTCGCCCATGATAGCGTGTCCGGAAGATCGCCGAGACCTTTGCCGAAATAGACCGTCGGCGTGTAGGTCGTGAATGGGTCGGCGCCGACGCTTGCCGCACCGGTCCCGCCCCATTCGATGGAAAGGCCGACCGACATCACGAACTCATGCGCCGGATCCTTGAAGACCCGGTATTTGAACGCGGTCTCGAAATTCTGGAATCCGTTCGCCCCAACCCCCGTCGGTCCGCCGGGCGGACTGAGATGGCTGTAAGCTGGACCGAACGACACCGCGAACGCCTCGGTGATCCGTTTGGAGAACTCAGCGGAGAAATCGAGTTGTCTGAAGGAGGGATCGTCTCCGGTCTTGACACTCGAGACGGTAGGAAACGCGAGTTCGTCGTTGACGCCGGGATCGTCAATGCCGAGCGTGGCAGGAAAGAAGCGGTTGCCGACGATTTCGTGGGCGATGCTTCCACTAAGGGGGACGAGCGCTATGGCGAGCCCTGAGAGGCCCGCCCGCGCATGACGGATAGACATTGGAATCTCCGCATGAATTGACGAGGATTGCGTTGGCGGCTTACGGCCGAAAAGATCACGTCAGATGCGGTGGCGCCCTAGCCCGGGCGTGCGAACCGGTGCGGGATGGCAGTCGATCCGCCGCAACTTCGCGCCACACGACGCGGCCCGGTTGCAGGTAGGGCGTCTCGATCGTCGCCGCCTGCGGGGCATCGACCGCGGCGCCGGCATGGGCCAGATTGCAGGCCGAGCAGCAGCCATCATGCGCGCGAGGCTGGCCGGATTGATCGCTCTGGCTGGAGTTCGCGGCGCCGTTGTCGTGACAGATGGCAGGCCCGTGCAACGGGTCCGACGCAACGAGCGTGCCGGCCCAGCAGGCAGCGATTGGCGCGAAAACCTGCACCGCCAGGGCGAACAGCACAATCGGAAGGAATTTCCGCAACCGCCGGCGCATCAGCAAACCCGTCCCCTTCAACGTCCCAGCTAATCATGCTCAGAGTCAGGTGTCGAGATTGGGTTCCCGACAAACTGCCGTAAAGCACGGAGAAATCCCGATTTATGCGGCGGCCTGCGATGAAATACCGCGCTGCCGATGGCGTTGTCGGGCGGATGCGAGGTCCCGCCTCACCGTCCGTACCCCTTTACCCGGGCATCGGGTGTCGAAACCAACGCACGCAAACGGCGAAATCCCAAACCGTTTCACAGATTGCCTGAATTTTGAACAATCGTTGCTGAAATTGATGACAACGTGAAAAAGATGGTCTACCACTGCGGGTTCAGGCCGACCGCAAGGTCGAGGTCTGGTGGTCCAAGTCTCGGGAGGAGCCCTGGCGCGCACAAGCGGCGTCGCCCCGCAATCAAGATCAAATCCAACTTTTCGGGGAAATAGGGTCGACACAATTCCTTGAGCAGGGCTTACGCCCTGCTCTCTTTTTTTGCGATGCTTTCAAGACTTGCTCACCTTTGGCCATGACGCACCCGATCGAGCACAGCTTCCACCTCGCCGCCGAACGCTGCGAGGATCTGACGCCGCTGGTCTATCGTCGCCTGTTCCGCGAACATCCCGAGGCCGAAGCGATGTTCCGGCGCGAAGCGAGCGACCTCGTCAAGGGCTCGATGCTCGCGCTCAGCATTGATGCAATCCTGGACCTTGCGGGCGAGCGCACCGGCAACTATCGCATGATCGAATGTGAGGTGTCGTCGCACGACGCCTATGGCACGCCGCGCGAATTGTTCGGCAAATTCTTCAGCGTGATCGCGGCAACGGTACGCGAGATCCTCGGGCCCGACTGGTCGCCGGAGATCGAACGGGCGTGGCGAAAGCTGCTTGACGAGATTGAAGCCATGATCGCCACCGGCGACGCCTGAGCGGAATGGCTTGAAACGGCGGGTCAGTCGCAGACCTGCTCATCCCGAGGTTCTGCCGCAGGTGGCGCGAATGCCCCGAGTATGAGACACTTGCTGCATCCGCGGCGGGGTGCAATCGACGCCGGCGGGCAAAAAACATTGTAAAACAGGGAGCAAGCGAATGTCCGAGACTGACAAATCCTCAACGACCAGGCGCAGTCTTCTTCAGGCGGCCGCGACTGCCGGCGCGGCGACCGCCCTGTTTGGCGGGTTGGGCGCGAGCCCTGCGATGGCAGCCGAGGTGGGCCGTTCGGAAAAGCCGCTCAAGGCCGCGTTCTCGAACGCCGGCCTGCAGGCGACCTGGTGCGCCCAGGGCAAACAGGCGGCCGAATGGTGGGGCAAGCTGTTCAACGTCGAGGTCACCTGGTTCGACGGCCAGCTCGACGCCGTGAAGCAGCGCGCCGCGATCGACAATATGGCGTCCCAGAAATGGGATTTCGTCGCCATCCAGGCGTTCGGCATCGGCACCTTGACGCAGCCCGTACAGAAGATGATCGATGCCGGCATTCCGGTGATCGACATGGACACGCTGATCGCGCCGCTCGACCAGATCAACGTCCATTCGTTTCTCGCGCCCGACAACGAGTTCATGGGCGCTTCGGTGACGCAGGCACTGGTCAACGCCATTGGCGGCAAGGGCAAGATGATCATGACCCAGGGCGCGCTCGGCCATACCGGCGCGCAGGGCCGCGCCAAGGGCTTCAACACCGTCGTCAAGCAGTTCCCGAACATCGAGGTCCTCGACACCCAGCCGGCGGATTGGGACGTATCGAAGACAGCGAGACTGTGGGAGACCTATCTCACCAAATACCCGCAGATCGACGCGGCCTTCTTCCACAATGACGACATGGCGCTCGCCGCCTACAACATCATGAAGGCGCATAACCGCACCAACATCCTGATCGGCGGGGTCGACGCCATGCCGCCGGCAATCCAGGCGGTGAGCGAAGGCCGCATGTTCGCTACCGTCCGCAATCCGTCCTGCCGCATCCATGGCGGCGCCATCGTCGCCGGCGTCGCTGCCGTGACCGCGGGCGAAAAGAGCGGACAGGGTATCCCGAAGAACGTCGTGACCGACGGTCCGGTGGTGACCAAGGCCAATGCGCCGGGCATGCAGTGGATGGAGGATCATTTCCTGATCTGAGCCGTTATGCCGCAGGGCCGCTCACCCCTCCTCGAACTGGAAGAGATCACCAAGGCCTTCGGCGGCGTCGAGGCGCTCCGCGGGGTCGACTTCACGCTTTCCGCCGGCGAGATCCACGGTCTCGTCGGCGAAAACGGCGCCGGCAAGAGCACGCTGATGAAGATCATCGCCGGCGTGCATGCGGAATTCTCCGGCCGTTTTGCGCTGGATGGTCAGGAGGTCCGGTTTCGATCGGTTCGCGATGCGCGTGCGGCCGGCATCGCCATGGTCCACCAGGAACTCAGCGTCGCGCCCGACCTGACGGTTGCCGAGAACGTGTTTCTCGGCGTCCAGCCGACCAATCGCTTCGGACTGGTGCAGTGGCGGCGGATGGCGCGTGAAGCGGGCGAGCAACTGGCGAGGTTCGGCATCGACGTCGATCCGCTCTCGCGGCTCGGCGACCTGCCGATCGGGCTGCAGCAATTGATCGAGATCGCCCGGGTGCTGTTTTCCGGGGCGCGGATCATCATTCTGGACGAGCCGACCTCGGCGTTGTCGCCGCCCGAGGTCGAGCGCCTGTTCTCGACCCTGCGGCGGCTCCGCGACGAGGGCACCGCGATCGTCTTCATTTCCCATTTCATCGAAGACATCCTGCGCGTCTCGGACACCGTGACGGTCTTCCGCAATGGACGGAAGGTCGCCGAGGCGGAGGCAACCGCGACCAGCAAGGCGGCGCTGATCGAGGCGATGATCGGCAAGGGACGCAAGGCGCTGGACGAGACCTATACCGAGGAGAGCGTGTTGCCGCCGTCGAACGACCGCCCACCGGTGTTGGAAGCCCGTCACCTGTCGTTTGGCCGCAGCCTGCAGGAAGTCTCCTTCGGGGTGCGCTCCGGCGAGGTCCTGGGCGTCTACGGCTTCATGGGCTGCGGCCAGCTCGAGCTCGCGCGAATCCTGTTCGGCAAGCTCAAGCCCGATGCCGGCGAGCTCGCCATCACCGGAAAGCCAAAGGCCTTCCGCAGCACCGCCGACGCCCGGGCCGCCGGAATCGCCTTTGTTCCGGAGAGCCGGCGCGCCATGTTGTTCCACCAGGAGCCCGTCTACAAGAACATCTCGATCAGCATCCTCGATCGCATCTCCGCGCTATGGCTGAAGCCGTCACGCGAACGCTCGATCGCCACCCGGCAGATCGAGCAGTTGCAGATCAGGCCCGCGGCCGTCGAGATCGACCTCGGCATGCTGTCCGGCGGCAACCAGCAGAAAGTCGCGCTCGCGAAGTGGCTGAGCTACCCGCCGCGGCTTCTGGTGCTGTGCGAGCCCACCCGCGGCATGGATGTCGGCGCCAAAAACGACGTCATCCACATCATCCGCGACCTGCGCGCGCGCGGGCTCGCCATCATCGTGCTCTCGACCGAGCCCGAGACGGTGCTGTCGCTGGCCGACCGCATCATCGTTCTCAAGCGCGGCACGGTGGTGCGCGAATTCGCCAACGAGACGATCAGCAAGGACCGCCTGCTGGAAGCGGCGTGAGGAGAGGCCATGGGGAGCGGTGAAAGCGTGACGGTCTCCACGGCCGGCGGCAAGCGATCGGGCGGAGTCACAGCGCTGCTGCGCTCCCAGATGCGAAACATTGCGCCATTCCTGACGCTGATCTTCCTCAGCGGCTTCTTTGCCGCCGCGAGCCCTTCGTTTGCGACCCTCGACAATGTCGGCAACATCCTGACCCAGGTTTCGGTCACGGGCATCATCGCCGTCGGTCTCACCTTCGTGATTCTCTGCGCCGAGATCGACCTGTCGATCGCCAGCATCGCCAACGTCACCGGCATCGCGGTCGCCTATTTCACCCAGCAGGAATCCTACGTGAACATCGCCAACCTGCCGATGGCCGGCTGGATCGCGATCCTGCTGGCGCTGGCGCTGTGCGCCCTGCTCGGCCTCGTCAACGCGCTCGGACTGACGGTGATCGGCATTCCGTCCTTCATCATGACCCTCGCCATGATGCAGATCGCGGCGGGCATTTCCGCCCTGCTGGTTCGCGGCCAGATCGCCTACAAGGTACCGAGCCTTGTCACCACGCTCGGATCGTCGTCGATCGGCGGCATTCCCTGGATCGTGATCGTTGCGGCATTGATGCTGCTTGGCGGCCACCTCGTGCTGACCTACACGCGCTTCGGCCGCTACGTCTACATGGTCGGCGGCAACCGCGAGGCGGCGGAATATTCCGGACTCAACGTCAACCTGATTCTCGGCAGCGTCATGGTGATCTCCGCGATTTGCTCGGGGATTGGCGGCATGCTGGGGGTCGCCCATTTCGGCAGCGCGCAGCAGAATGAGTTCGACACCTACCTGCTGGATTCGATTGCCGCGGTCGTGGTCGGCGGCACCAGCCTGTTCGGCGGCCGCGGCGGCATCGGCAATACCATTGTCGGCCTGTTCGTGCTCGGCGTCCTCAACAACGGGCTCGACCACGTCAACATCGACAGCTTCCTGAAGATACTGATCCGCGGTCTCATTCTGCTCGCGGCTCTCGTCATCAACGTCTACGCGCAGCGATTGCGCGCGAAGGCCGTCGAATAGCGGAGGCCTGGTGGTTCGAGACGCGCGGCGATGCCGCGCTCCTCACCATGAGGATCCGAGACCTCATCCCGAGGAGCCACGCCCGCGCGGGGCGTCTCGAGGGGATAGGCAAGATTTAGTCGCCGAAATCGGGTTGCCAATCGCGCAATTGCCGCGCGGCCGCGGTCACCGCGCCGATGCTGCGGAACGACGGAGTGTCCAGCAGCATGGTGCGGGCGAGACGCAGGCTTCGCGCCTCGCAGACTGCCCGGACCTTCGGATCCTCGATCAGCTCGAAATCGATGTTGTGCGCGAGGCCGAGGATACGGCGGATGATTTTCGCCGCGGCAAACCCCACCGTGTCCTGGAACAGCCGTTCCATATAGATCTGGCGCTCGGCCTCGAGCCGCGTTGCACCGGACCGACCGGCGAACAGCACCCCCGGATAGGCGTCGCCGGCGGCCTGATCGCGCCAAAGCGCGAGGAATTTGTCGGCAAACTGATTCCAGACACTCTCCGTCGCTTCCAGTACCCAGCTCTCGAAGGCCCGGCGTTCGCCCGGCGTGCGCTCGTGGCCGACCGAGGCCAGATAGCTCATGATGAGATTGCCGATCACGGCGCCGAGGTCGAATCCCATCGGGCCGTAGAAGGCGAACTCGGGGTCGATCACCCGCGTCTCGCTTTCGGTCACCATGATCGAACCGGTGTGGAGGTCGCCGTGAATCAACGCTTCCGGGCTTGCCAGGAATTTGAGCTTGAGCCGCGAGATCGCAACATGCAGGTCGAGGTCTTCGCGAAAGCCGGCCGCGGTTGCATCGAGCCAGGGCGACGTCCAGCGATTCTGCTCGGCCGCGAAATATGGTTCCGTAAAAATCAGATCCTCGGTGATCTTGCAGAGTGCATGGTTGCCGGCAAAGGCGGCGATGCCCTGTTTCTTCTGCGCGGCGGGAACCGCAAGGTCGGAACTGAGAAACAGCGTCCGCGCCAGGAAGGTCGTGATGCGATCGACCAGGCGAGGGTAGCAGGTGCCGGCAACCAGCCCCTTGCGCAGGATGATGTGGGGCTCGAGCAACTCCATGGCGATGAGGGCAAGAGCCTCATCGTGGTGCAGCACCGCCGGCACCAGGCCGGGCGCCAGCCGAGCCTGATGGACCAGCGCCAGATACTCGTAGTAGGAGCGCGACAGCGGCAGCGGCCAGCTCTCGCCGACCAGTCGCACATAAGGCAGCGCCTGCTTGACGGCCACACCACCCGTCGTTCCCTTGACGATGAACACGAGATTGAGGTTGCCGTCGCCGACTTCACTGATCGACCAGGCTTGCGGCTTTCCTCCCAGCCGGGCGACGACGTCAGGAACCTGGGCGAGGTAAGCGCGCAGATCCGCATCGTGCAAAACGCGATATTCATCCGGTCGGGAGCCGCCCGACGGCTGCGGTTGCGACGTCATGGATGCAGGCCAATCAGGATTCTCTGAAACGACATCAGTCGCGCCACCCCCGGAATCGCCCCTCACATTCCCATCAACCGCGCGAGTCGATCGACATTCAGATACCCGGCAACATAGGCGAGCCAGGCGGCGGCGAAAAATACCGCCGAGAGAACCGTGGTCCAGATCAGCTTGCGCCCCATCAGGCTCGCGATCGGCGCGCCGGGATCGGTACCGGGCGCGCCGCCGCCATCCTCGTGCTGGCTACGCACGCCGAACGGCAGGGTCAGGAACAACACAATCCACCAGATGACGAAGTAGATCGCGAACGCTGTGGAGATGGTGTAGGCCATGTTCAGGCTTGCTCGATTTCGACCAGGGCGCCGGAAAAATCCTTCGGGTGCAGAAATAGCACCGGCTTGCCATGGGCGCCAATTTTCGGCACGCCGTCGCCCAGCACCCGCGCGCCCTCCTTGATCAGGATGTCGCGTGCCGCGATGATGTCGGGCACGTCATAGCAGACGTGGTGGATGCCGCCGTCGGCGTTGCGCTCCAGGAAACGGGCGATCGGCGAGGTTTCGCCCAGCGGCTGGATGAACTCGATCTTGGTGTTGGGCAAGGTCACGAACACGGTGCTGACCCCGTGTTCCGGCAGCGGCACCGCCGCGGAAATGTCGGCACCGAATGCCGTGCCATAGATCCTGGCGGCCTTTTCGGCATCCTTGACCGCGATCGCCACATGGTTGAGCCGACCCAGCATGCACTCACCTCCAACTCCCGCCGGCCGCCCGCGGCGCCTGCCCCGCGGGATGGCATTGCCGAACCCGCGTTATAGCGTTTTCGCGCGACGTGGATACCGGTTCGCGGCAAGAAAACACGTCAAAACAACAAATTGAAGTCCGCTTCCGATTCACCGAGCCGAACCGGCGTCAGACCGTCAGGACATGCACATAGCATAACGGCTTCTTGCCCCACTGCTCGTTCAGCGTGGCGCGCACCGCTCGCCGCACCGACTCCGCCAGCGCGTCGGGATCGCGCCGCCTCGCCCGGGGCAGGCCCTCGACGGTGGACACCACCACGTCGAACACGATCTCGTCGATGATCTCGCCGGCGGTGTTCTTTTCAGGAATTCCCACCAGATCGACCTCGGGATCGTCGGCCAGTTCGCCTTTTTCGGTGATCGCGATCGCGACCAGGGCGCAGCCCGCGAACGCCATCCGACGCCGTTCGACCACCGCCCGTGACTTGGAATCCTCCAGGATCGAGCCGTCCTTGTAGAGCCGCCCCGACGGCAGTTCGTCAATGATACCCGGATCGCCCGGCCCAAGCTTGACCAGATCACCATTGCGGCAGACCAGAACCTTCGGCACTCCGGCAGTGCGCGCGAGTTGCGCATGCTCGGCGAGATGCAGCGCCTCGCCGTGAACCGGGATCAGCAGTTGCGGACGTACCCATGCGATCATGTCGCGCAATTCGTCGCGGCGCGGATGGCCGGAGACGTGGACGAGGTGGGTGCGGTCGGTGATGACCTCGATGCCCTGGGTGATCAGGCCATTGATGATGGCGCCGACCGCCTTCTCGTTGCCGGGGATGGTGCGCGAGGAAAAAATCACGCAGTCGCCCTTGTTGAGCGTCACCTGCGGGTGGTCGTCATTGGCAATCCGCGCCAGCGCCGCGCGCGGCTCGCCCTGGCTGCCGGTGCAGAGTGCCAGCACCTTGTCGGGTGGCAAATGGCCGTAAACGTCGGCGCTGCGGAAATTCTGCACCCCGTCGAGGTGGCCGGTCTCGCGCGCGACCTGAACCACCCGTTCCATTGCGCGACCGACCACCACGACTTCGCGCCCTGCGGCGCGGGCGGCGTCGGCCACTGCGCGCAACCGGGCGACGTTGGAAGCGAAGGTGGTCACGGCAACGCGGCCCTTCGCGGCCTTGACCAGCTCGGCAATGGATTTGGCGACTTCCGCCTCCGAAGGCGAGCGCCCGTCCCGGACGGCGTTGGTGGAATCGCCGATCAGCGCCAGCACGCCGGCGTCGCCGAGCTCGCGCAGCCGCCGCTCGTCGGTCGGCGGCCCGAACAGCGGCGTCGGATCGATTTTCCAGTCGCCGGTGTGCAACACCGTGCCGGCGGAAGTATGGATCGCCAGCGCGTGAGATTCCGGAATCGAATGCGCAACCGGAATGAACTCGACATTGAACGGGCCAAGGTCGATGCGTCCGCCCGAGCGAACCACCGTGACCGGAATTTTCGGCGGATTGCGCTCGGACGCGCATTTGGCCTCGAACAACGCGGCGCTGAACTTGGTGGCATAGATCGGACATTTCAGGCGCGGCCAGAGATCGATGATGGCGCCGAAATGATCTTCATGGGCGTGCGTCAGCACGAGGCCGATGAGGTTCTTGCGCTCCTTTTCCAGAAAGCGGATGTCGGGCATGATGAGATCGATGCCGGGCAAATGTTCCTCGTCGCCAAAGGAGACGCCGAGATCGACGGCGAGCCAGCACCGCTGATGGCGGTTGCCGAGGCCGTAGATCGACAGGTTCATGCCGATCTCGCCGACCCCGCCGAGCGGAGCAAAGCTCAACTCATCCGGCCGCGTCATCGCGTTGCTCCCGCCGAGGCCACTGCGCCGAAATAGACGTCGCCGGCGGCGATCGGCACCCGCCCGCCATCGGGCGTGCGGACGATCATGCAGCCCGCGCCGTCCAGGGTGTCGAACGTGCCCTCGATGGTCGAATTGCCCGACCGGATCGCCACCCTCTCGCCAAGCCCGGTGGCACGATCGAGCCAGAGCCGGCGGATCTGGTCAAACCCGCGGCCGTCGTCCCAGATTGCCCGGAATTCGGCCCAGCAGTCCGAGAGCACCGCGAACAAATCCTCGGCGCCGATCGCCACGCCGAGCGCCGCGAGCGAGGTCGCGGGCGTCGGCGTACCCTCGGGCGCCGCGATCACATTGGTGCCGATCCCGACCACCACGGCGAGCCGATCACCTTCCACCGCCTCGGCCTCGAGCAGGATGCCGGCGAGCTTCTGCCGGCCTGCCAGGACGTCGTTGGGCCATTTCAGCGAAAACCTCATATCGTCCGATCCCGCCGATCTCAGCGACGCCTCGACGCTTACGCTTTGCAGCGCCGCCGCGAGCGCGAGCCCGGCGGCAAAACCCAGTGTCGCCGCGACCGCAGGCGCGACATCGACGACTTCGAGGACGCTGCTGGCAAGGTTGCCCCGCGGCGCGATCCAGGGACGATGCCTGCGGCCGCGCCCGGCGGTCTGCTCCGAGGTCACCAACCAGATCGGTCCGCACTCGCCCTCGCGGGCACGCGACATCGCTTCCGCATTGGTCGAGCCGAGGCGGTCGAAAGCGGCGAGCCGGTAACCCGCAGAGAGAGCGCGTGGACCCAGCGAGAATGCCATCTAGAAAAGCGACTTCGCCGCAGCCGCTGCTACGCTTACCAGCGGCCCCGGATAGGCGAAAAAGAAGACGTTGAACAGGCCAGCGACCGCCAGCACCGTGCGAAATTCGAACCGCATCGGGTCGAGCTTCGGGAGCGGCTCATCGAAATACATCACCTTGATGATGTTTAGATAGTAAAACGCGCCGACCACGCTGGCGAGCACGCCGATCACGGCGAGCGTGAACAAGCCGGCCTTGATGGCTGCGACGAACACGTAGAATTTGGCGAAGAAGCCCGCCAGCGGCGGAATGCCCGCCAGCGAAAACAGCAGCATCGCAAAGAAAAATGCCAGCAGCGGATTGGTGCGCGACAGTCCGGCGAAATCGCTGATGTTCTCGAAATGCTGACCGTTGCGCTTCATGGTCAGGATCACCGTAAAGGCGCCGAGCGTCATCGCCACATAGATCGCGATATAGACCAGCACGCCCTGCGCGCCCTCCGCGGTCCCGGCCGCAAGCCCGACCAGCGCGAAGCCCATGTGGCCGATCGACGAATAGGCCATCAGCCGCTTGATGTTCTTCTGGCCAATGGCGGCGAACGAGCCCAGCACCATCGAGGCGATCGAGACGAACACCACGATCTGCTGCCATTGCGACAGGATGCCCGGAAAGGCCGTCAGCGCCACCCGGGTGAACACGGCAAGCGCCGCGACCTTCGGCGCCGAGGCGAAGAACGTGGTGACGGGGGTCGGTGCGCCCTCATAGACGTCGGGCGTCCACATGTGGAACGGCACCGCCGAGACCTTGAAGCAGAGCCCGGCGAGCAGGAACACCAGGCCGAACACGATGCCGAGGCTGCCGGTGGTGGCGGCGGCGGCGATGCCGGCAAAGCCGACCGTGCCGGTGAAGCCATAGACCAGCGAGGCGCCGTACAGCAGCATGCCGGACGACAGCGCTCCCAGCACGAAATATTTCAGCCCGGCTTCGGTGGATTTCACATTATCGCGGTTGCAGGCCGCGACCACGTACAGCGCAAGGCTCATCAGTTCCAGCCCGAGATAGAGCATGATGAGGTCGCCGGCCGAAATCAGCACCATCATGCCGAGTGTCGAGAGCAGCACCAGGATCGCGTATTCGAAGATCCGCCGCGACGGGTCGGCGAGAAATTCCACCGACAGGATCAACGTCGCCGCCGACCCGATCAGGGCCAGGATCTTCAGGAAGCGGGCAAAGTCGTCGACGATGAAGCTGCCGCCGAAGGTCGTGAGCCTGCCGGCCGGAAGCCATAATTCGAGTATGCCGGTCAGCACCAGCAGGCAAACCGCAAGGCCGGTGATGAGGCTCGTCGCCTGCTGGCCCCGCCAGGCCCCGGTCATCAGCAGCGCCATGGCGCCGACGGCGAGCACCATTTCCGGCAGCACCGGCAGCAACTGGTAACCTGCACTTTCAAAGCTCATGGCGCGTAGTCCTCACCCCGAACGTCTGCCGCGTTCACTGCAGCGCGGCTGCCTGCACGGCAGTGATTGCATGGCTGTAATTGGCAACGAGTTGCTGCACCGAGGCCGCCGACATATCGAGCACGGGCTTCGGATAGACGCCGAACAGGATGGTCAGCGCCACCAGCGGCACCAGCGTCAGGCACTCGCGGAAAGTGAGGTCCTTGATGCTCATCAGCGACGGCTTGACCAGCGCGCCGAACACGATCTTGCGGTAGAGCCACAGCGCATAGGCCGCCGACAGGATCACCCCGGTGGTGGCGAACACGGCGGTCGGGATCGAGACCCTGAAGGTGCCGATCAGCGACATGAACTCGCCGACAAAGCCGGAAGTGCCGGGCAGACCGACATTGGCCATGGTGAACACCAGAAACACCAGCGCGTAAAGCGGCATGCGGTTGACGAGGCCGCCATAGGCGGCGATTTCGCGGGTGTGCATGCGGTCGTAGACGATGCCGACGCAGAGGAACAGCGCACCCGACACGATGCCGTGCGAGATCATCTGGAACACGCCGCCGGCAACGCCCTGGATGGTACCGGCAAAAATGCCCATGGTGACGAAGCCCATATGGGCGACCGAAGAATACGCAATCAGCTTCTTCATGTCGTCCTGCATCAGCGCCACCAGCGAGGTGTAGATGATGGCGATGGCCGACAGCGAGAAGATCAGCGGCGCGAATTCATGCGAGGCCAGCGGGAACATCGGCAGCGAGAAGCGCAGAAAACCGTAGCCCCCCATCTTCAGCAGGATCGCGGCGAGGACCACCGAGCCTGCGGTCGGCGCCTCGACATGCGCATCCGGCAGCCAGGTATGGACCGGCCACATCGGCAGCTTCACCGCGAAGGAAGCGAGGAACGCCAGCCACGCCCAAATCTGCAGCGAACGCGGTACGGCGGTATGCATCAGGGTCGGAATGTCGGTGGTGCCGGCGTTCCAGTACAGCGCCATGATGGCGAGCAGCATCAGCACCGAGCCGAGCAGCGTGTAGAGGAAGAACTTGAAGGAAGCGTAGACCCGGCGCGGACCGCCCCACACCCCGATGATCAGGAACATCGGGATCAGGCCGCCCTCGAAGAACAGGTAGAACAGCAGGAGGTCGAGCGAACAGAAGGTGCCGACCATCAGCGTTTCCAGCAGCAGGAACGCCATCATGTATTCGCGCACCCGCATCTTCACCGATTTCCAGCTCGCGACGATGCAGAACGGCATCAGCGCGGTGGTGAGGATCACGAATGGCAGCGAAATGCCGTCGACGCCCATGTGATAGGTGATGGCGCTGGCCAGCCATGGGGCTTTCTCGACGAACTGGAAGTCGGCCTGGGTCGGGTCGAACCGCCAGACCAGGATCAGCGACACGCCGAAGGTGATCAGCGTGGTCCAGAGCGCGATCCAGCGCGCATTGCGGCTTGCCGCCTCATCGTCGCCGCGGTTGAGATAGATCAGCAGCGCCCCGACCACGGGCAGGAAGGTAACGACGGAGAGAATGGGCCAGATGGTCATCACTGGCCTCCCACGCCGAACATGAACCAGGTGATCAATCCGGCAACCCCGATCAGCATCACGAAGGCGTAGTGATAAAGGTATCCGGTCTGCAACCGCACCACGTTGCGGGTAACATCCAGCACCCGCGCCGACACGCCGTCGGGGCCGAAGCCGTCGATGATGGTGCCGTCGCCGACCTTCCACAGGAAGCGGCCGATCCACTTCGTCGGACGGACGAAGATCAGGTCGTAAAGTTCGTCGAAATACCATTTGTTGAGCAGGAACTGGTACAGCATCTGGTGCTGGCGCGCGAGTTCCACCGGCATATAGGGCCGGCGAATATAGAACAGCCAAGCCACCACAAAACCGAGCGCCATCATCGCCGTTGGCAGCAGTTTGATGGCCTCCGGCATTTTCTCCATGTCCTCGATGATACCGGGATGCATCTTCAGCGACTCGCGGAAGAATTCGTCCACACCGGCGCCGGCGAACAGTTCCTTGAACGGAAAACCGGCCAGGATCGAGCCTGCGGCCAGAACGCCGATCGGGATCAGCATCCAGAGCGGGCTCTCATGCGCGGCTTCATAGTGCTCGTGGTCGTGCGGCTCGCCATGGAAGGTCTTGAAGATTAACCGCCAAGAGTAGAACGAGGTCAACGCCACCGCGACCACCGTCATCAGGTAGCCATAGATCGCCAGCGGATTTTGCGAGGCGTAGGCGGATTCGATGATCGCATCCTTGGAGAAATAGCCGGCGGTGAGCGGAAAGCCGGTCAGCGAGAGGGTGCCGATCACCATCACGATGTAGGTATAGGGGATCTTGTCCTTCAGCCCGCCCATGTTGCGGATGTCCTGCTCGTGATGCATCGCATAGATCACCGAGCCCGAACCCAGGAACAGCAACGCCTTGAAGAAGGCGTGCGTGAACAGATGGAAAATGCCGACCGAATAGGCCCCCGCTCCCATCGCCACGAACATGTAACCGAGCTGCGAACAGGTGGAATAGGCGATGATGCGCTTGATGTCGTTCTGCACGAGGCCGATGGTCGCTGCGAAGAACGCGGTGGTGGCGCCGAAGAACATCACCACCGCCCGCGCGTCCGGCGCGAGCTCGAACAACGGCGACAGCCGCGCCACCATGAACACCCCGGCCGTCACCATGGTCGCGGCATGAATCAGCGCCGAGACCGGTGTCGGACCTTCCATCGCGTCCGGCAACCAGGTGTGCAGCAGGAACTGCGCGGACTTGCCCATCGCGCCCATGAACAGCAGCACGCAGGTCAGTGTCAGCGCATCGGCGTGCCAGCCGAAGAAATCGATGGTCTTGCCGGTCAGGGCCGGCGCGCCTGCAAAAATCGTCTCGAAGTCGATCGAGCCGATCAGCATGAAGATCGCGAAAATACCGAGCGCAAAACCGAAATCGCCGATCCGGTTGACCACGAACGCCTTGATGGCGGCGGCGTT
This sequence comes from Bradyrhizobium sp., assembly GCA_036273255.1. Taxonomy (GTDB): domain Bacteria; phylum Pseudomonadota; class Alphaproteobacteria; order Rhizobiales; family Xanthobacteraceae; genus Bradyrhizobium. The sequence goes on along the minus strand of DASUIA010000084.1, from coordinate 11,396 downwards.
GGCCGACGGCTTCTGGTACCAGAAGCCGATCAGCAGATAGCTCGCAAGGCCGACGCCCTCCCAACCGAAGAACATCTGCACCAGATTGTCGGCGGTCACCAGCACCAGCATCGCGAAGGTGAACAGCGACAAATAGGCGAAGAATCGCGGGCGGTATGGATCTTCATCCATGTAACCGATCGAATAGAGGTGCACCAGCGACGACACCGTGTTGACCACGACCAGCATCACCGCGGTCAGCGTATCGACCCGCAGCGACCAGTTGACCTGCAGGTCGCCCGAAACGATCCATGGAAACAGCGCGATCCTGATATCGTGATGCATGAAGCCGACATCGACCAGCACGATCCACGACAGCGCCGCCGACACGAACAGCAGCCCGGTCGTGATCAGCTCGGCGGCACGCGAGCCCGCCGCCGCCGGCTCGACCGTGTGATGATCGTCGGCGGCATGATCGTCACGGGCGTCCGACGCATGGGCATCGGCGCCGTGCGCATCGTCATGATGCTCGACCGTATCGCCGCCGGGATGCCGCGCGTGGGCGCCAAAGATGGAGATCAGGCCCGCGAGTACCGCGCCGATCAGCGGCAGAAAGACGATTGCCTGGATCATTGACGCGTTAGCCCTTCATCAGATTGACGTCTTCAACCGCGATCGAGCCGCGGTTGCGGAAATACACCACCAGTACCGCCAGACCGATCGCGGTTTCCGCTGCGGCCACCGTCAGCACCAGCAGCGCAAACACCTGGCCGACGATGTCGCCGAGGAAGCTCGAAAACGCCACCAGGTTGATGTTGACCGCGAGCAGGATCAGTTCGATCGACATCAGGATGACGATGATGTTCTTGCGGTTGAGGAAGATGCCGAGAATCCCGAGCGTGAACAGGATGGCGCCGACCGCGAGATAATGTCCAAGACCGATGGTCATTGCACCCACTCCGGCGCGTCCGCTTCCTGCAGGCCCTGCCCCGACGCCACCTTGCGGATGCTCATCGCAAGCTCGGGCGTCCGCGCGTTCTGCACATTGATGTCCTGCCGCTTGACATTGGCCTTGTGACGCAGCGTCAGCACGATGGCGCCGATCATCGCGACCAGCAGCACCATCCCCGCGATCTGGAAGTAATGAATGTACCTGGTGTAGATCACGAGCCCCAGCGCCTCGGTATTGCTGACATTGCCGGGGATCGCCGCCGTAATCGATCTGGCGACGCCGGGATCGATCACCCAGAATCCGACGGTCAGCAGCAGCTCAAACAGGAAAATCCCGCCGATCACGATGCCGATCGGCAGATATTCGATGAAGCCTTCGCGCAGTTCGGCAAAATCGACATCGAGCATCATGATCACGAACACGAACAGCACGGCGACCGCGCCGACATAGACGAAGATGAGAACCATCGCCAGGAATTCGGCGCCCATCAGCACGAACAGCCCGGCGGCGTTGACGAACGCCAGGATCAGGAACAGCACGGAATGCACGGGATTACGGGACACGATCACCATCACCGCGGAGGCGACGCAGACGGTGGCAAACAGATAGAAGAACAGCGCGGGAAGCATCATCGGTCACGCCCCGGAATGATGGTGTGGGATTTGCCGCGCGAGCATGTCCTCATCTCACCGGTACGGCGCGTCGAGTTCGATCGCTTTCGCAATCTCGCGCTCCCAGCGGTCGCCATTGGCGAGCAGTTTCGCCTTGTCATAGTAGAGTTCCTCGCGGGTTTCGGTCGCGAATTCGAAGTTCGGTCCCTCGACGATGGCATCGACCGGACAGGACTCCTGGCAAAGCCCGCAATAGATGCACTTCACCATGTCGATGTCGTAGCGCACGGTGCGGCGGGTGCCGTCGTTGCGGCGCGGGCCGGCCTCGATGGTGATGGCCTGCGCCGGGCAGATCGCCTCGCACAGCTTGCAGGCGATGCAGCGCTCCTCGCCATTGGGATAACGGCGCAGCACATGCTCGCCGCGGAAGCGCGGCGAGATCGGGCCCTTCTCGAACGGATAGTTCAGCGTCGGCTTCGGCTGGAAGAAATAGCGCATCGTGAGAAAGAACGCCGACACGAATTCGGACAACAGCAGCGAGCGGGCCGTGGCTTTGATGTTGATACTCATGGCGACCTCATGTCGGCGCGATCCCCGCGAAATGCAGCACGCCGGCGACGATCACCACCATCGCCAGCGACAGCGGCAGGAACACCTTCCAGCCGAGCCGCATCAACTGATCGTAGCGGTAGCGCGGCACGATCGCCTTCGCCATCGCAAACAGGAAGAACATGAAAAACACCTTCAGCGCGAACCAGATCACCCCGGGCACCCAGGTGAACGGCGGCAGCGCGATCGGCGGCAGCCAACCGCCGAGGAACAGGATGGTGGCCATCGCACACATCGTGGTGATCGCGACATATTCGCCGAGCATGAACAGCAGATACGGCGTCGAGCCGTATTCGACCATGAAGCCGGCCACCAACTCGGATTCGGCCTCCACCAGGTCGAACGGCGGACGGTTGGTCTCCGCCAGTGACGAGACGTAGAACACCACGAACATCGGGAACAGCGGCCACACATACCAGTTCAGGAAGGTCAATTGCGGCAGGCCGATCAACCCGCCGAACCCGCGGGTGTTCTGCGCCTCGACCACGGCGGAGAGGTTGAGCGAACCCGCGCACAACAGCACGGTGATGATTACGAATCCGATCGAGACCTCGTAACTCACCATCTGGGCCGCCGAGCGCAGCGCGGCGAGAAATGGATATTTCGAGTTCGACGACCAGCCGGCCATGATGATGCCGTAGATCGACAGCGACGAAATTGCGAAGATATAGAGTACCCCGACATTGATATCGGAGATCACCCAGCCGAGATTCATCGGGATCACGGCCCATGCCGCCAGCGCGAGCACGCACGACACCAGCGGCGCGAGCAGGAACACGCCCTTGTTGGCGCCGGCGGGGATGGTCGGCTCCTTGAGCACGAACTTCAAGAGGTCGGCGAAGGACTGCAGCAGCCCGAACGGGCCGACCACGTTGGGTCCGCGCCGGATCTGCACCGCCGCCCAGATCTTGCGGTCGGCGAGCAGGATATAGGCGATCGCGATCAGCAGCACCACGAGCAGCAAGACGCTCTCCGCGACCATGACGATCAGCGGCCAGAGGAAGCCGGTCCAGAATTCGCTCGAGAAGAATTCAGCCATCGGGTGTCACACTCATTCCGCTGCGGTCAGCATCTGCCCGGAGGCGAGACGGGAGCATTCCGCCATCACCGCAGACGCCCGCGCGATCGGGTTGGTCAGGTAGTAATCATCAACGGTGGTCTTGAACGGCGTCTTGTCGATCTTGCCGCGCTTGCCGGCCAGGGTGCGCAGATCGGCGGCGTTGCCGGGCTCGATCTGGTCGACCCGCATCAAATGCGGCACCGCCTTGAAGATCGCCTGCCGCAAAGCCCCGAGCGAATCGTAAGGCAGCTTCCGGCCCAGCAGCTCCGACAACGCGCGAATGATCGCCCAATCCTCGCGCGCGTCGCCCGGCGGAAACGCCGCGCGGCTCGCCATCTGCACCCGGCCTTCGGTGTTGACATAGATGCCGGATTTCTCGGTATAGGCTGCTCCCGGCAGGATGACATCGGCCCGATGCGCGCCTTGATCACCATGGGTGCCGATGTAGACCACGAAGGTGCCGTCGGGCACCTCGACCTCATCGGCCCCGAGCAGGAACAGGACGTCGAGGGTTCCGAACGTCGTCATCTGTGCAGCGCTGAGGCCGCCCGCAGCCGGCGCGAAGCCGATATCGAGCGCGCCGACCCGCGAAGCCGTGTCATGCAGCACGGCAAAGCCGTTCCAGCCGTCCTTGACCGCGCCGAAATCCAGAGCGAGCTTGGCCGCCCGCGCCAGCACTGCGGCGCCGTCGTGCCGTGCGGCGACGCCGGCTCCCACCAGAACCATCGGGTTCCTGGCGCCCTTCAACACTTCCGCGAAGGCGTGCTTGCCGGCGGCAAGCTCGGTCAGCGAGTCCGTGCCGGCGCCCAGATAGTCGTGCGCGTAGGTGAAATCGGCCTTGGCGCCGATCACGCCGATCTTCAGTTGCCCGCTGCGCCAGCGCTTGCGGATGCGCGCATTGAGGACCGCGGCCTCCTTGCGCGGATTCGAGCCGACGATCAGGAGTGCGTCGGCCTGATCGATGCCTGCGATGGTCGGATTGAAGATGTAGCTGGCGCGGCCGGCCGCGGCATCGAAGCCGTCGCCGCCCTGGGTCGCGAGATTGACCGAGCCGCACCGCGCCAGCAGGTCCTTCAGCGCAAACATGTCTTCGACCGCGGCAAGATCGCCCGCAATGGCGCCGATGCGCTTGCCGTCGATACGGCCGGCCTTCGTCGCGATCGCGCCGAACGCCTCCACCCAGGACGCCGCGCGGAGCTGGCCGCCGTCCCGGATATAGGGCCGATCGAGCCGCTGGGTGCGCAGACCGTCGACGATGTGACGGGTCTTGTCGGAAATCCACTCCTCGTTCACCGCCTCGTTGACGCGCGGCAGAATCCGCATCACCTCGCGGCCGCGGGTGTCGATCCGGATCGCCGATCCGACGCCGTCCATGACGTCGATCGACTGGGTCTTGCCGAGCTCCCACGGACGCGCCGCGAACGCATAGGGTTTCGAGGTCAATGCCCCTACCGGGCAGATATCGACCAGATTGCCCTGCAGTTCCGACGTCAGCGCATGTTCGAGATAGGTGGTGATCTCCATGTCCTCGCCGCGGCCGGTAGCGCCCATTTCCGGCGCACCGCAGACTTCGGCGCAGAAGCGGACACAGCGGGTGCACTGGATGCAGCGGTTCATCGAGGTCGCGACCAGCGCCCCGAGGTACTTGTCCTCGACCGCGCGCTTGTTTTCGGCAAAGCGGCTGGTATCGACGCCGTAGCCCATGGCCTGATCCTGCAGGTCGCACTCACCGCCCTGATCGCAGATCGGGCAATCCAGCGGATGGTTGATCAGCAGAAATTCCATCACGCCTTCGCGCGCTTTCTTCACCATCGGTGAACGGGTCGAGATCTCCGGCGGCTCACCCTTGGGCCCGGGCCGGCAATCGCGAACGCCCCAGGCGCAGCTCGCGACCGGCTTCGGGCCGCCCTTCACCTCGACCAGGCACATCCGGCAGTTGCCGGCGATCGACAGCCGCTCGTGGTAGCAAAAACGCGGAATCTCGGCGCCCGCCGCCTCGCATGCCTGCAGCAGCGTATACTCGGCGGGAACATCGATCTCTTTGCCATCGATGATGAGTTTGGTCATTGCGGTCTCAGGTCTTTCCGAGCTTGCAGTCGGGCGGTGTGACGCCGGCGGACGTCATGGAGGCCTTCACCCATCGCTGGGTTTCGGCGCCGTAGGTTGCGAGGTAGGCCGGTTCGGCCTGGTTCTTCTCGCACAGAAATGGCAGATGCGGCTTCAGATCGTAGTTGCAGGAGGCCTGCCATTCGAGCTGGCCGGCGAAGGCGGCGGTGACCTCCTCGCAGGCATAGAGAAAATAGGATACGAAACTCTCGTATTGAACCTTTTCGTCGCGGCTTGCCGCCTTGATCGTATCGTAATCCGGCTCCGAGAATTTGGGGTTCCGGAACGCCAGATCGGTATAGCCCAGAAAAGCCTGCCGCGCGCTCGCCGCGCGCGTATTCGACCTGATTTCGTTGATCTGGAACAGGATCGCCACAAAACCGAGCAGCGCCACCGCCGCCTGCGCCATCTGCGCCAGCGTCCCGTATTTCTGCCACCACAAGATGCTTGGCTGCGACATCGAGGCTACTCCGCCGCGACCATGTGGTCGGGATCGAGTATCCCGACATCGTCGATATCCGCCTTGTGCGAATAGGCCTCGATCCGCTGCTCGATCTCGTCGCGGAAATGCGCGATCAAACCCTGGATCGGCCACGCCGCGGCGTCGCCGAGCGCGCAGATGGTGTGACCCTCGACCTGCTTCGTCACCTCGAGCAGCATGTCGATCTCGCGCTTGTGGGCACGACCCTCGGCCATGCGGGTCAGCACCCGCCACATCCAGCCGGTGCCCTCGCGGCAAGGCGTACACTGGCCGCAGCTCTCGTGCTTGTAGAAATAGGACATGCGCGCGATGGCCCGGATCAGGTCGGTCGACTTGTCCATGACGATGACGGCGGCGGTGCCGAGCCCGGAGCGCAGCTTGCCCAGGCTGTCGAAGTCCATCGGGGTATCGATGATCTGCTCCGCCGGCACCATGCGTACCGACGAGCCGCCGGGGATCACCGCCTTGAGATTGTCCCAGCCGCCGCGGATGCCGCCGCAATGGCGCTCGATCAGTTCGCGGAACGGGATGCCCATCGCCTCCTCGACATTGCAGGGACGTTCGACATGGCCGGAGATACAGAACAGCTTGGTGCCGACATTGTTGGGGCGGCCGATGCCGGCGAACCACGCCGCGCCGCGCCGCAGGATGTCCGGCGCCACCGCGATCGACTCGACATTGTTGACCGTGGTCGGGCAGCCATAGAGCCCGACATTGGCGGGGAATGGCGGCTTCAGCCGCGGCTGCCCCTTCTTGCCTTCGAGGCTCTCCAGCAACGCGGTCTCTTCGCCGCAGATGTAGGCGCCGGCACCGTGGGTCAAATACAGATCGAACGGCCAGCCATTGACATTGTCCTTGCCGATCAGCTTCGCCTCATAGGCCTGGTCGACCGCGGCCTGCAGGTGTTCGCGCTCGCGGATGAATTCGCCGCGCACATAGATGTAGCAGGCATGCGCCCCCATCGCGAAGCTCGCGATCAGGCAGCCCTCGACCAAAAGATGCGGATCGTGCCGCATGATCTCGCGATCCTTGCAGGTGCCGGGTTCGGACTCGTCGGCATTGACCACGAGATAGCTCGGCCGGCCGTCGGTGGATTCCTTCGGCATGAACGACCATTTGAGTCCGGTCGGAAACCCCGCGCCGCCACGGCCGCGCAGGCCCGAGGCCTTCATTTCGTTGATGATCCAATCGCGGCCCTTGTCGATGATCGCCTTGGTGCCGTCCCATGCGCCGCGGCGGCGCGCACCGTCGAGGCCCCAATCCTGCAGGCCGTAGAGATTGCGGAAGATACGGTCCTTGTCGTCAAGCATGGCTTGAAGCTTCCCCGGATCGGCGAGTGGACGATGCGTGCGCGGGCATCAGGTGGTTTCCTTCAGCGTGGTTGGTCCGCCCAATGGCGCCGAGAACTGGCGGCCAATCTGCGAGCCCGGCTGCACCGGCTTGCCGGAAGCAAAGCCGTCCAGCACCTTGCCGAAGCTCTCCTTGGTCAGGTCCTCGTAGGTGTCCTTCCAGATCAGCACCATCGGCGCGTTCACGCAGGCGCCGAGACACTCGACCTCCTCCCAACTGAAATTGCCGTCCTTGGACAACTGGAAGGGATCGTGATGGATGCGGCTTTGGCAGACCTCGATCAGGTCGCCGGCGCCGCGCAGCCGGCACGGCGTGGTGCCGCAGACCTGAACATGGGCCTTCCTGCCCACCGGCTGGAGCTGGAACATGGTGTAGAAGGTCGCGATCTCCAGCATGCGGATGTAGGGCATCTCGAGCAGGTCCGCGACCGCGCGGATCGCCGCCTCGGAAATCCAGTTTCCATGCTGTTCCTGCACCCGCCAAAGGATCGCGATTGCCGCCGAGGCCTGACGGCCTTCGGGGTATTTGGCGATCTCCTGCTTCGCCCAGGCCAGGTTTTCCGCGGTGAACGCGAAACTGGCGGGCTGCACTTCCTTGGGTGCGAGGCGGCGGACGGACATCTCTCTCAGTCTCTCATTGCGTAACGCGGCTCGGGCCGGCGTTCAGGGAATTGACCCGATCGAGCCAGAACGCGCTTGCGGTGGCGAATACGTTATAGCCGACGTTGGACGAAACCTTGATGCGGTCGAGAATCGAAAGCTCGGTGACGGTCTCGAGACGTCGGCTTGCGGGATCGTAGACGATCAGCCTCAGCGGCGTCTGCTCGAGGATATAGCGCGACACGGTATGCCGGGGGTCGTTGCCGTGCTCTTCGCACAATATCATGCTGTCGGCCTGCAACAGCCGCGTACCGCCCTTGATGGCGTCGATTTCGACGCCCTCGACGTCGAGCTTGACCAGATACCTGCCGCCGACGGATACCTTGGCGTCGTCGAGCAGATTGTCGAGCGCGATGACCGGCACTTCCTCGCCGCCGCTGGCCGGATCGCCGGCGATGCTGAACGCCTCGTGCTTGGTGCCGGAGAGCCGCGCGGTTCCCCTCGCCGCGCCGATCGCGCATTTCATCAACTCGAACCGGTTGCCGTTGATCTCGGCATTGTTCTTCAGCTTGGCAAAATTCTGCGACGATGGTTCGATCGCGATCGCCCTGTGCGAGCCGAGCGGGGCGCTCGAGACCAGCACCGACCAGTAGCCGTAATTGGCGCCGCAATCGATCAGCGTGAAGTCGATGGCGGCCGAACCGCGAAACAGCAGCTCGAGCTCGTCTTCATAACGGTAGGAACGATTGAGCAGCTTGCTCCAGTAACCGTCGCCATAGGGAAATTCGAAGGTCGCGTCCGCGTTGAGCTTGATCGCGATGTTGCGTTCGGGCAGCGTTCGGCGCAGCAGGTTGGCGCAGCCGATGTAGCCGCGATGCGAAAAGTGCGAGGAAATCTTCGAACCGGTTGCCAGCGCCAGTGCGGCCGTCCGCTCCCACAGGTTGGCTCCCTGAAGAACCCCCGAGGCGCGATCGAACTGGAGGGGCGCCTGCGCCGTCACCGGTCGACCTCTCCGAACACGATGTCGAGCGAGCCCAGGATCGCGGAAACATCGGCCAGGAGGTGGCCCCTGCAGATGAAATCCATCGCCTGCAGGTGGGCAAAGCCCGGTGCCCGGATCTTGCATTTGTAGGGCTTGTTGCTGCCGTCGGCGACCAGATAGACGCCGAATTCGCCCTTCGGCGCCTCGACCGCGGCATAGACTTCGCCGGCCGGCACATGGAAGCCCTCGGTATAGAGCTTGAAATGATGGATCAGCGCTTCCATCGAGCGTTTCATCACGGCGCGGCGCGGCGGGAATATCTTGTTGTCTTCGATGGCGACGAGGCCCTGCCCGTCCGGCGCGCGCAGCTTTGCGATGCACTGTCTCATGATGCGCACCGATTGGCGCATTTCTTCCATGCGGATGCAGTAGCGGTCGTAACAGTCGCCGTTCTTGCCGATCGGAATGTCGAAATCCATCTCGGCGTAGCACTCGTAGGGCTGCGCCTTGCGCAGATCCCACGCCGCACCCGAACCGCGCACCATCACTCCGGAAAAGCCCCATTCCCAGGCCTGCTTCAGCGTCACCACGCCGATGTCGACATTGCGCTGCTTGAAGATGCGGGTGCCGGTCAGCAGCCGTTCGAGATCGGCGACGACGCCGAGGAACGGTTCGCACCAGGCATCGATATCCTCGATCAGTTTGGGCGGCAGGTCCTGGTGCACGCCGCCGACCCGGAAAAACGCCGCGTGCATCCGCGAGCCGGAGGCGCGCTCGTAAAACACCATCAGCTTTTCGCGCTCTTCGAAGCCCCACAGCGGCGGGGTCAGCGCGCCGACGTCCATCGCCTGGGTGGTGACGTTGAGCAGATGCGACAGGATGCGGCCGATCTCGCAATACAGCACCCGGATCAACTGGCCGCGGCGCGGCACCGCGATGCCGAGCAGCTTTTCCGCCGCCAGGCAGAACGCGTGCTCCTGGTTCATCGGCGCGACATAGTCGAGCCGATCGAAATACGGGATCGCCTGCAGATAGGTCTTGTGCTCGATCAGCTTTTCGGTGCCGCGATGCAGCAGGCCGATATGCGGATCGACCCGTGCCACCACCTCGCCGTCGAGCTCCAGCACCAGACGCAGCACGCCATGCGCCGCCGGGTGCTGCGGCCCGAAATTGATGGTGAAGTTGCGGAGGTTCTGCTCATTCATGAAGCGGCGTCCGCTTTCCGGCGAGTGGCGGGCGAATGGCGAATAGCGAATAGCGAATAGCGAATGGCCTCATTTCGGGGATTTGTCCTGCAACGAACGAATCAAAGCGCGCAGCATTTTTCCCAAACTTTCGCATTGGGCGAGGACCATCTGTGAATCGGATGCAGGCAGCGGGCCGACGCGCTCCGCCAAAAGCAGATGTGTTTCGAGCTCCTTCAGGGAGCCTTGCGAGATGCGCAAGTGCTGCACGAAATTGCCGGTATTTTCCCGCCCATGGCCTTCTGCGATATTGGCTGGAACCGATCCCGACGCACGTCTGATTTGCGATGTCAGTCCGAATAGCTCGTCGCGTGGAAACGGGCGTGTCAACCGATAGCAGGACTCGGCCAAGTTCATGGCTTCCTGCCACACCCTCAGGTCCCGATATGAATTGATCGATGGCTCGTTCAAGATTCATCCTATTCGCCACTCGCTACTCGCCATTCGCTTATTCGCCACTTCTCTTCTCGTCGCCCGGCAGGATCGGATAGTCCGCGCCTTCCCAGGGCGAGAGGAAATCGAAATTGCGGAATTCCTGATTGAGACGGACGGGCTCATACACCACACGCTTCTCCTGGTCGTCGTAGCGCACCTCGACGAACCCCGTGAGCGGGAAATCCTTCCGCAGCGGATGGCCGTCGAAACCGTAGTCGGTCAGCAGCCGCCGCATGTCGGGATGGCCGGTGAAGATCACGCCGTAGAGGTCGTAGCATTCGCGCTCGAACCAGTCGGCGCCGGGAAATACCTCGATGATCGAAGGCACCTGCGTGGTTTCGCCGGCCTCCGCGCGCAACCGGATGCGGGCATTCAGCGTCGGCGACAGCAGGTGATAGACCACGTCGAAGCGCTTCTCGCGCCCGGGATAGTCGACGGCGGTGACGTCGGTGAAGCTGACGAAGCGGCAGCCGGCATCGTCGCGCAGGAATTTGACGACATCGACGATCCTTTCGGTCAGCACGTTCAACGTAAGCTGGCCGAAAGCGATCGAATGCCCGGTCGCGGCGCCGGCCAGCGCACCAACAATCGTCTGCCCCAGGGCGTCGAGCCTGCCGTCGTCCATTGCAAGAGCCTTCAGCGTTCGATGGTTCCGGTGCGCCGGATCTTCTTCTGCAGCAGCAGGATGCCGTAAAGCAGCGCCTCCGCCGTGGGCGGGCACCCCGGCACGTAGACATCGATCGGCACGATGCGGTCGCAACCGCGTACCACCGAATACGAATAATGATAGTAGCCGCCGCCATTGGCGCACGACCCCATCGAGATCACGTAACGCGGTTCCGGCATCTGGTCGTAGACTTTGCGCAACGCCGGCGCCATCTTGTTGGTCAGCGTGCCCGCCACGATCATCACGTCGGACTGCCGCGGCGATGCCCGCGGCGCAAAGCCGAAACGCTCGACGTCATAGCGCGGCATCGATACCTGCATC
>DASUIA010000083.1:0-47905 GCA_036273255.1 Bradyrhizobium sp. | reverse complement strand
GGCCGAACTCGAACGGTTGATGCAGCGGATCGGGCTCGACCCGGAGGGACGGAAATTTACCCCCCATGTCACCCTGGCGCGGCTGCGCGACGCCTCCAACCAGGACGTGGCGGATTATCTGTCGGTCCGGGGTTATTTCCCGACCCGGGTATTCACGGCGTCGCGGTTCGTGCTGTTCTCGTCCCGGGCTTCCACCGGCGGCGGACCTTACGTGGTCGAGGATTCCTACGCGCTGAGTGCTTAAAGGCTTGCAATTTGCGCAACACTGGGGCCGTAAGGTGGGTCATGCTGTCTGCCGCGCCCCCCTCATTCCACTCCCATTATCAGTCGCTGGTGGCGTCCGGCGCGATCGAGCCCGACGCCGCGCAGGCGCAGGTCGCCGAAGCCTTTGCTGCGCTCGACCAGCGGCTTGCGAACTACCGGCCGGCACGCCGGCAAGGGCTGCTGGGCCGGCTGTTTGCCGACAAGAACGGTGCCGCGCCGCGCGGCCTCTATGTTCACGGCGAAGTCGGGCGCGGCAAGACCATGCTGATGGATTTGTTCTTCGAGCAGAGCCAGGTCGAGCACAAGCGCCGCGCCCATTTCCACGAATTCATGGCCGAGGTGCACGAGAGCATCCACGGCTTTCGCCAGCAGATCGGGCGCGGCGAAATCGCTGACGGCGATGTGATCGCGCTGACCGCAACGGCGATTTTCGACCAGGCCTGGCTGCTCTGCTTCGACGAATTTCACGTCACCGATATTGCCGACGCCATGATCCTGGGCAGGCTGTTCGCAAAGCTGTTCGAGCTCGGCACCGTGGTGGTGGCGACATCCAATGTGGCGCCGGACGAACTCTACAAGGGAGGTCTCAACCGGGCGCTGTTCCTGCCCTTCATCGGCCAGATCTCCGACCATATGGACGTGGTGCGGCTCGACGCCCGCACCGATTTCCGGCTGGAAAAGCTGGCGGGCGTGAAGATGTGGCTGGTACCGGCGGATCGCGCCGCTGCCGCCGCGCTGGACCGGTCATGGGCGAAAATGACCGGAAATGCGCCTTGCAAGCCCCGCGAGATTCCGATCAAGGGTCGTACCCTTCAGGTGCCCTGCTCGGCCAACGGCGTCGCCAGGTTTCTCTTCGCGGATATCTGCGAAAAGCCGCTCGCCGCATCGGACTATCTGCGGCTTGCGCACGACTATCATACCATCATGATCGACCGCATTCCCGTCATGGATCTCGCGCAGCGCAACGCCGCCAAGCGGTTCATCGCCCTGATCGACACGCTTTACGACAACGCCGTGAAGTTGATGGCCTCGGCGGAGGCGGACCCTGTGTCGCTCTATGTCGCGACCGAGGGTCAGGAGGCGAACGAGTTCAAGCGGACCGCGTCGCGGCTGATCGAGATGAGCTCGCGATCCTATCTGGCGCTGCCGCACGGCCGCAAGGATTCCACGGCCAGCGGGTCAAGCACGGGATTGGTGGAGACGTGAATTTGCAAGGGACCGCGCCGCCGGGGCGGCGGCCGTGAGGTGTCCCGGCTCGGACTGAAATCCACGCAGGTCCGACAATTGGGCATGGCGCGACTTGAACGTATCAGGCGAAAGGGATAACCAGCCGTTCAAGCTTCTCCACCCTCCTGCTAGACCTCCAAAGGACGGATTTCCCATGGCGCGCGACAAGATTGCTCTGATTGGCTCCGGCCAGATCGGCGGAACGCTGGCTCATCTCATCGGCCTCAAGGAGCTCGGCGACGTCGTGATGTTCGACATTGCCGAAGGCGTGCCGCAGGGCAAATCGCTCGATCTCGCGCAGGCTTCGCCGGTCGATGGATTCGATGCGAATTTCACCGGCACCAATTCCTACGAGGCGCTCGACAACGCCAAGGTCTGTGTCGTCACCGCCGGCGTGCCGCGCAAGCCGGGCATGAGCCGCGACGATCTGCTCGGCATCAATCTCAAGGTGATGGAACAGGTCGGCGCCGGCATCAAGAAATACGCGCCCGATGCCTTCGTCGTCTGCATCACCAACCCGCTCGACGCCATGGTGTGGGCGTTGCAGAAGGCCTCCGGCCTGCCGCACAGGAAGGTGGTGGGCATGGCCGGCGTGCTGGATTCCTCGCGCTTCCGTTATTTCCTCGCCGACGAATTCAACGTCTCGGTCGAAGACGTCACCGCTTTCGTCCTCGGCGGCCATGGCGACACCATGGTGCCGCTGGTGCGCTATTCGACGGTGGCCGGCATTCCGCTGCCCGATCTGGTCAAGATGGGCTGGACCTCGCAGGCGCGGATCGACGAGATCGTCGACCGCACCCGCAATGGCGGCGCCGAGATCGTCAACCTCTTGAAGACCGGATCGGCGTTCTATGCGCCGGCGGCGTCCGCCGTCGCGATGGCCGAGAGCTATCTGCGCGACAAGAAGCGCGTGCTGCCCTGCGCGGCCTATCTGAACGGCGAATACGGCGTCAAGGACATGTATGTCGGCGTGCCCGTCGTGATCGGATCGAAGGGCGTCGAGCGCATCGTCGAGATCGAACTGGCCGGCAAGGACCGCGAAGCCTTCGACAAGTCGGTCGGAGCGGTGCGGGGTCTGGTCGATGCCTGCAGGAAGATCGCGCCGGATCTGCTCGGCCGCTGATCGGATTGCCGTGTAACCACACCGATCGTTCGGGCCCCCGGGAGCTGTCAGATGAATATTCACGAGTATCAGGCCAAGGCGCTGCTGCACGAGTTCGGAGTGCCGATCTCGCGCGGCGTGCCGGTGCTGCGGGCCTCCGATTCCGACGCCGCCGCGAAGACGCTTCCCGGTCCGGTCTGGGTGGTGAAGAGCCAGATCCACGCCGGTGGCCGCGGCAAGGGGAAGTTCAAGGAAGCCTCCGCGGGCGACAAGGGCGGCGTCCGCATCGCCAAATCGGTCGCCGAGGTCAACGAGTTTGCCAGGCAGATGCTCGGTGCGACGCTGGTGACGGTGCAGACCGGGCCGCACGGCAAGCAGGTCAACCGGCTCTACATCGAGGAAGGCTCCGATATCGACAAGGAGTTCTATCTCTCGATCCTGGTCGACCGCGGGACCGCCGAAGTGTCGTTCGTGGTTTCCACCGAAGGCGGCGTCAATATCGAGGACGTCGCGCACAAGACGCCGGAGAAGATCGTGACGTTCTCGGTCGATCCGGCCACCGGGATCATGCCGCATCACGGCCGCACCGTCGCCAAGGCGCTCAGGCTCACCGGCGATCCCGCCAGGCAGGCCGAGAAGCTGGTGGCGCAGCTCTATGCCGCCTTTGTCGCCAAGGACATGGCGATGCTCGAAATCAATCCGCTGGTCGTGACCAGGCAGGGCGACCTGCGCGTGCTCGACGCCAAGGTGTCGTTCGACGGCAACGCGCTCTACCGCCATCCCGACGTGCAGGCGCTGCGCGACGAGACCGAGGAAGACGCCAAGGAAATCGAGGCCTCGAAGTACGATCTCAACTACATCACCCTCGACGGCACCATTGGCTGCATGGTCAACGGCGCCGGCCTTGCCATGGCGACGATGGACATCATCAAGCTCTACGGCATGGCGCCGGCGAACTTTCTCGACGTCGGCGGCGGCGCCAGCAAGGAAAAGGTCGCGGCCGCGTTCAAGATCATCACCGCCGACCCCAACGTGAAGGGCATCCTCGTCAACATCTTCGGCGGCATCATGAAATGCGATATCATCGCCGAGGGCGTGGTCGCCGCGGTCAAGGAGGTCGGCCTGACGGTGCCGTTGGTGGTCCGGCTCGAGGGCACCAATGTCGATGCCGGCAAGAAGATCATCCGGGAATCCGGTCTCAACGTGGTGCCGGCGGACAATCTCGACGATGCCGCACAGAAGATCGTCAAGGCCGTGAAAGGGGCTTGAGCCGATGGCCGAGGATCATCTCGCCGCACCGGTCGCACTCGAGGAGCACCGCAGGCTCGCGGTGTTTGCCGGCGAGTGGACCGGCGAGGAGACGGTTTTTCCGTCGCGCTGGACCCCCGGCGGGGCCGCCACCTCGACGGTCTCGGCACGGATCGACCTCAACGGCTTTTATCTCATTCAGGATACGCGCCAGACCCGCGACGGCAAGGACACCTTCGCCGCCCACGGCGTGTTCACCTACGACCGCGACGACCGCCTCTACAAACTGTTCTGGCACGATTCGCTTGGCTACTATCCGCCATCGCCGGCTTCCGGCGGCTGGAGCGGCAAGTCGCTGATCCTGGTACGCGGCTCGCTGCGGGGGAACGCGCGCCACGTCTACGAGATAATCGACGACAACAGCTACAGCATGAAGATCCAGTTCTCGCCCGATGCCGAAGGGTGGGCCGATGTACTCACCGGTGTGTATCGGCGCGTCCGCTAGCTCCATCACCGCCACGCGAAAGCAATCCCAGCCATGTCCGTCCTGATCGACAAGAATACAAAAGTCATTTGCCAGGGCTTTACCGGCAAGAACGGCACGTTTCATTCCGAAGCGGCGATCGCCTATGGCACCAGGATGGTCGGTGGGACCTCGCCGGGCAAAGGGGGCTCGAAACATCTCGGCCTGCCAGTGTTCGATACCGTGGCCGAGGCACGCGACAGGGCCGGCGCCGATGCGAGCGTGATCTACGTGCCGCCGCCGGGAGCCGCCGATGCGATCTGCGAAGCCATCGACGCCGAGATCCCGCTGATCGTCTGCATCACCGAGGGCATTCCGGTGCTCGACATGGTGCGGGTGAAGCGTTCGCTTTCGGGATCGAAATCACGGCTGATCGGGCCAAATTGTCCGGGCGTGATGACGGCGGGCGAGTGCAAGATCGGCATCATGCCGGCGAATATCTTCAAGCCCGGCAATGTCGGCATCGTGTCGCGCTCGGGCACGCTGACCTATGAAGCGGTATTCCAGACCACCCAGGAAGGTCTCGGCCAGACCACCGCGGTCGGGATCGGCGGCGACCCGGTCAAGGGCACCGAATTCATTGACGTGCTGGAGATGTTTCTGGGCGACCCCAAGACCACCTCGATTGTGATGATCGGCGAAATCGGCGGCTCGGCCGAGGAAGATGCCGCCCAGTTCCTGAAGGACGAGGCCAAGCGGGGCCGCAAGAAGCCGATGGTCGGCTTTATCGCCGGCGTCACCGCGCCTCCCGGCCGCCGCATGGGCCATGCCGGGGCGATCATTTCGGGCGGCAAGGGCGATGCAGGTTCCAAGACTGCGGCCATGGAGGCGGCAGGAATCACGGTCTCGCCGTCGCCGGCGCGGCTCGGAAAGACCCTTGTCGAGAAATTGAAATCCTAATTCATTTTTTTGTTCTTTTCGGCGCGAAGATTCGTACCAAATAGGATAGATCACGCTGATCCGTGTCTGGATCGGCGGTTGCGTGCCTTCCGGGCGCCAACCAGAAATCACCAGGACGCCGCTCATGTCTCGCCAGGACGCAAACGCCGCCTTTGCCCTTTCTTCATTTTTGCAGGGCGCCAACGCGGCCTATATCGACGAGCTTTATGCCCAATATGAGCGGGACCCCGGCTCGGTCGACGGCGAATGGCAGGACTTCTTCAAAAGCCTGAAGGACCCCCCGGCCGACGTCCGCAAGAATGCCGAGGGCGCCTCCTGGGGCCGGGACAACTGGCCGCTGGCACCGCAGGACGACCTCACTTCCGCGCTCGACGGCAACTGGGCTCAGCTCGAAAAGGCGGTTGGCGCCAAGCTTGCCGCCAAGGCGCAGGCCAAGGGCGGCGAGATATCGGCAGCCGAGGCCCACCAGGCGACGCGCGATTCGGTGCGCGCTTTGATGCTGATCCGAGCATACCGAATGCGCGGCCATTTCCACGCCAAGCTCGATCCGCTCGGGATCGAGCCGCCGCGCAATCGCGAGGAACTCGATCCGCGCACCTACGGCTTCGCCGAGGGCGATTTCGACCGCAAGATCTTCCTCGATCACGTGCTCGGCCTGGAATACGCAACGCTGCGCGAGATCGTCGCGATCTGCGAACGCACCTACTGCCAGACCCTCGGCGTCGAGTTCATGCATATCACCAACGGGGCGCAGAAGGGCTGGATCCAGGAGCGCATCGAGGGACCCGACAAGGAAATCAGCTTCACCCGCGAGGGCCGCCGCGCGATCCTGATGAAGCTGATCGAGGCCGAAGGCTTCGAGAAGTTCTGCGACCTCAAATTCACCGGCACCAAGCGCTTCGGCCTCGATGGCGCCGAATCGCTCATTCCCGCGCTGGAACAAATCATCAAGCGCGGCGGCAATCTCGGCGTCCGGGAAATCGTGGTTGGCATGCCGCATCGCGGCCGCCTCAACGTGTTGACGCAGGTGATGGGCAAGCCGCATCGCGCGCTGTTTCATGAATTCAAGGGCGGTTCGGCCAACCCCGACGCGGTCGAAGGCTCCGGCGACGTCAAATATCATCTCGGCGCGTCGTCGGACCGCGAGTTCGACAGCAACCGGATCCATTTGTCGCTGACCGCCAATCCCTCGCACCTGGAAATCGTCGATCCGGTGGTGCTCGGCAAGGTGCGGGCCAAGCAGGATCAGCATGGCGATCCGCCGGACCAGCGCATCTCGGTGCTGCCGCTGCTGATGCATGGCGACGCCGCGTTCGCAGGGCAAGGCGTGGTCGCCGAGTGCTTCAGCCTGTCCGACCTGAAGGGCTACCGCACCGGCGGGTCGCTGCATTTCATCGTCAACAACCAGATCGGCTTCACCACCTATCCGCGCTATTCGCGTTCCTCGCCCTATCCGTCCGATGTCGCGAAGATGATCGATGCCCCGATCTTTCACGTCAACGGCGACGATCCGGAGGCCGTGGTGTTCGCCGCCAAGGTCGCGATCGAGTTCCGGCAGAAATTCCACAAGCCGGTCGTTATCGACATGTTCTGTTATCGCAGACACGGTCACAACGAGGGCGATGAGCCGGCGTTTACGCAGCCGGTGATGTACAAGAAGATCGCGGCGCACCCGACCACGCTCGAAATCTATTCCAGGCGGCTGATCGCCGAAGGCGTCATGACCGAGGGTGAGGTCGAGAAGGCCAAGGCGGACTGGCGCGCGCGTCTCGATGCCGAGCTCGAGGCCGGGTCCGGCTACAAGCCCAACAAGGCGGACTGGCTCGATGGCAAATGGGCCGGATTCAAATCGGCCGACCCGGAAGAAGACCCGCGCCGCGGCGTCACCGGCGTCGACGTCGCGCTGCTGAAGGACATCGGCCGCAAGATCAGCAGGGTGCCCGACGGCTTCAGGGTTCATCGTACCATCCAGCGGTTTCTGGAGCATCGCGCCAAGGCGATCGACGGCGGCGCCGGCATCGACTGGGCCACCGGCGAGGCGCTGGCGTTCTGCACGCTGCTGGAGGAAGGCCATCACGTCCGCCTGTCGGGACAGGACAGCGAGCGCGGCACCTTCTCGCAACGGCACTCGGTGTTGATCGATCAGGAAGACGAAAGCCGCTACACCCCGTTCAATCATCTCGGCGGCGATCAGGGCCATTACGAAGTCATCAACTCGCTGCTGTCGGAAGAGGCGGTGCTCGGCTTCGAGTACGGCTATTCGCTGGCGGAGCCGAACGCGCTGACGGTCTGGGAAGCGCAGTTCGGCGACTTCGCCAACGGCGCGCAGGTGCTGTTCGACCAGTTCATCTCGTCGGGCGAACGCAAATGGCTGCGCATGTCCGGCCTCGTCTGCATGCTGCCGCATGGTTACGAAGGCCAAGGACCGGAGCATTCCTCGGCGCGGCTCGAGCGCTTTCTGCAGATGTGCGCCGAGGACAACATGCAGGTGGTGTACGCCACCACGCCCGCCAATTTCTTCCATGTGTTGCGGCGGCAGTTGCATCGCGAGATCCGCAAGCCGCTGATCCTGATGACGCCGAAATCGCTGCTGCGGCACAAGCGCGCGGTATCGCGGCTCGACGAACTGGGCGCCGGCACCACGTTCCACCGCATTCTCTACGATGATGCGGCGATGTTGCCGGACGAGAAGATCAAGCTGGTGGCGGACGACAAGATCCGCCGCGTCGTGCTGTGCTCGGGCAAGGTCTATTACGATATCTACGACGAGCGCGAGAAGCGCGGCATCGACGATGTCTACATCATGCGGGTCGAACAGCTCTATCCGGTGCCGCTGAAGGCGCTGGTGCAGGAACTCGGCCGCTTCAGGAATGCCGAACTGGTCTGGTGCCAGGAAGAGCCGCGCAACATGGGGGCGTGGCATTTCATCGAGCCGTATCTCGAATGGGTCCTGAACCAGATCAACGCGCCGAACAAGCGTCCGCGCTACGCCGGCCGCGCCGCGGCGGCGGCGACCGCCACCGGTTTGATGACCAAGCACCTCGCCCAGCTCAAGGCCCTGCTGGACGAGGCACTGAACTAGCGTGGCCGCGATTTTGTGGTGCCCCGCGACAGCGGGGTCTCGCGTCAGCCGGGCCGCCCGAATTTGATCACGACCGTCATTGCTGGATCGTCCACCCTCGCGGACGATCACCACCAGCTACCAGGGAAACCAGACCATGACCGAAATTCGCGTGCCGACGCTCGGTGAATCCGTGACCGAAGCCACCATTGGCCGTTGGTTCAAGAAGGCCGGCGATGCCGTCGCGGTGGACGAACCGCTGGTCGAACTCGAGACCGACAAGGTCACGATCGAGGTCCCGGCGCCATCGGCGGGCACGCTTGGCGAGATCGCCGCCAAGGATGGCGAAACGGTCGCCGTCGGCGCGTTGCTCGGGCAGATCAACGACGGCGCCGCCGCCAAGCCGGGTGCCGCCGTCAAGCCCGCTGCCGCCGCGCCACCGCCGTCGGCCGCACCGGCTGCCGCGGCACCGGCACCGGCCGCGGCTCCGAAGGCGCCGCCGGCCGATGTGCCGCTCGCGCCCTCGGTGCGCAAGATTGCCGCCGAAAGCGGCATCGACGCCAGCAGTGTTTCCGGCTCCGGCAAGGACGGCCGCGTCACCAAGGGCGACATGCTCGCCGCGATCGAGAAGGCAGCCTCGGCGCCGACCCCGGTCAATCAGCCCGCAGCCGCGGTACAGGTCCGTGCGCCTTCACCGGCCGACGACGCCGCGCGCGAGGAGCGCGTGAAGATGACGCGGCTGCGTCAGACCATCGCGCGACGCCTGAAGGACGTGCAGAACACCGCCGCGATGCTCACGACCTTCAACGAGGTCGACATGAGCCACATCATGGCGATGCGGGCGCAGTACAGGGATCTGTTCGAGAAAAAGCACGGCAGCAAACTCGGATTTATGGGCTTTTTCACCAAGGCCTGCGTGCAGGCGCTGAAGGAGGTTCCGGCCGCCAACGCCGAGATCGACGGCAGCGATTTGATCTACAAGAATTACTATCACATCGGCGTCGCCGTCGGCACCGACAAGGGTCTGGTGGTGCCGGTGGTGCGTGACTGCGACCAAAAGTCGATCGCCGAGATCGAGAAAAGCATCGCCGATTTCGGCCGGCGGGCGCGCGACGGCCAGCTCAAGATCGACGAGATGCAGGGCGGCACCTTCACCATCACCAATGGCGGCATCTATGGGTCGCTGATGTCGACGCCGATCCTGAACGCGCCGCAGTCCGGCATTCTCGGCATGCACAAGATCCAGGATCGCCCGGTGGCGATCGGCGGCAAGGTCGAGATACGCCCGATGATGTATCTGGCGCTGTCCTACGATCACCGCGTCATCGACGGCAAGGAAGCGGTGACGTTCCTGGTGCGGGTCAAGGAAGGCCTGGAAGATCCGGCGCGGCTGGTGCTGGATCTGTGAGCGGGTGCGGCGCTGTGAACGGCGCGTGATCAGGCTGGAGAGCGAATCTTGACCGACAGGGTTGTAATCATCACCGGCGGCAGCCGCGGCATCGGTCGTGCCACCGCGGTCGCTGTCGCGGCGCGCGGATTCCGGGTGTGCGTCGGCTATGCAAGCAATGAAGCCGCCGCCCGCGAGGTGGTCGCGGCCATCGAGGCGAACAAGGGCAAGGCCATCGCGGTGAAATGCGATGTCGGCAACGAGAGCGACATCATGGCGCTGTTCAAGGCGGCCGACGGGTTCGGGACGCTTGGCGCGCTGGTTAACAATGCCGGCATCGTCGGGCGCACCGCGCGCGTGGACGAGATGTCCGCAGCGCGCATCGAGCGCATGATGGCGGTCAACGTCACCGGCAGTATTCTGTGTGCCCGCGAAGCCGTGAAGCGGATGTCGACGCGGCACGGCGGCAAGGGCGGCGTCATCGTCAACCTGTCATCGGTTGCAGCCAAGCTCGGGTCGCCGAACACCTATGTCGATTACGCAGCCTCCAAGGGCGCGATCGACACCTTCACGATCGGGCTCGGCTACGAGGTCGCCGGCGAAGGGATTCGCGTCGCCGCGATCCGCCCCGGCCTGATCGATACCGAAATTCATGCGAGCGGCGGTGAGCCCGATCGCGCGCATCGTCTCGCCGGCAACGTGCCGATGAAACGGGTCGGCACCGCCTCGGAAATCGCCAACGCCATCGTCTGGCTGATGTCGGAGGAGGCCTCCTACGTCACCAGCGCGATTCTCGATGTATCGGGCGGACGGTAATATCGGTCACGCTATTCAGCTACAGGACTGCAATCATGGCCAGCTACGATCTCGTTGTAATCGGCACCGGACCTGGCGGGTATGTCTGCGCGATCCGGGCGGCGCAGCTCGGCATGAAGGTCGCCGTGGTCGAGAAGGACGCGACGCTCGGCGGTACCTGCCTCAATGTCGGATGCATGCCGTCGAAGGCGTTGCTTTATGCCTCCGAGATGTTCGGGGAGGCCGCGCACTCCTTTGCGAAAATGGGCGTCAGCGTCTCCGCACCGAAGCTCGACCTGGCCGCCATGATGAACTTCAAGCAGCAGGGCATCGACGGCAACGTCAAGGGCGTCGAGTTCCTGATGAAGAAGAACAAGATCGACGTGCTCAGCGGCAAGGGCAGGATCCTCGGCGCCGGCAAGGTCGAAGTGTCCGGCGGTGACGGCAAGACCCAAATGGCGGAGACGAGGAACATCGTCATCGCCACCGGCTCCGACATCGCGCGGCTGAAGGGCATCGAGATCGATGAGAAGCGCATCGTGTCCTCGACCGGCGCGCTGTCGCTCGACCGCGTGCCCGGGAAGTTGCTGATCGTGGGGGCCGGCGTGATCGGGCTTGAACTCGGCTCGGTATGGCATCGGCTGGGAGCCCAGGTCACCGTGGTGGAATTTCTCGACCGTATCCTGCCCGGCATGGACGGCGAGGTCGCCAGGCAATTCCAGCGCATCCTCGAGAGGCAGGGCTTTGCGTTCAAGCTGGGCGCCAAGGTCACCGGCATCGACGGTTCGGGCAAGACGCTGGCCGTGCAGATCGAGCCGGCGGCGGGTGGGGCAGGCGAGAAGCTGGAAGCCGATGTCGTGCTGGTCTGTATCGGCCGCGTGCCCTACACCGAAGGCCTCGGCCTGAAACAGGCTGGCGTCGCGCTCGACAATCGCGGCCGGGTGCAGATCGACGCCCATTTCGCGACCAGCGTGAAAGGCATCTATGCCATCGGCGATGTCGTCGCGGGTCCGATGCTCGCCCACAAGGCCGAAGACGAAGGCGTCGCGTGCGCGGAGATTATCGCCGGCCAGGCCGGGCATGTGAATTACGATGTCATTCCAGGTGTTGTGTATACCACGCCGGAAGTGTCGGCAGTCGGCAAGACCGAGGAAGAGCTGAAGCAGGCTGGAATCGCCTACACCGTCGGCCGCTTTCCATTCACCGCCAATGGCCGGTCCAAGGTTTATCAGACCACCGAAGGCTTTGTTAAGGTTCTCGCAGATGCGAAAACCGATCGCGTGCTCGGCGTGCACATTGTAGGCCGTGAGGCCGGCGAAATGATCCATGAAGCGGCGGTATTGATGGAGTTCGGCGGTTCCGCCGAAGACCTTGCGCGGACCTGCCACGCCCATCCGACCCGTTCGGAGGCCATCAAGGAAGCCGCGCTTGCAGTCGGCAAGCGCGCCATCCATATGTGATCGACGTCCGGGAATGCCCGGGCCGGGATACCATCGATGATGCGCCGCCTGCTTCAACCGGTCTGGATCGTCCTCGCGGTCATCTTCCTGATCGAGGCCTGGTTGTGGGATCACCTTGAGCCGATCGTGGCCTGGGTGGTGGCGAAGATTCCGTTGCGCGCCTTCAAGGCGTGGCTCGCCGAGCGCGTCGATACGCTGTCGCCGGCGATGACGCTGATCGTTTTCATCGTGCCGGTGATCCCGCTGTTTCCGCTCAAGCTGGTCGGCTTCTGGCTGCTCGCCCATGAATATTGGATCAGCGCCCTGCTCACCATCCTGTTCGCAAAATTCCTGGGTGTCGGGGTCGCCGCCTTCGTGTTCGATGTCACGCGGCCGAAGCTGCTCGAAATGGCATGGTTCGAAAGGCTCTATGAGTTCGTGCTGGCGCTGCGCGCCAAGGCGAACGAACTGGTCGATCCGGTCAGGCAGCGGATCAAGGAGGTGCTGGGCGGCGGCGGAAGCGGCTGGTCCTCGCGAGTCCTGCGGCTGGTGCAGCGTTTCCGCAAGAGCGTGCATGAAGCGCGGTAGCGCGTAGCCCGGGTGCTGGCCGCTTACGGCAAGTGCAGCAGATGCGGCACGAAGATGCCCAGCGCGGTGAATGCGATGCCGGCCAGCATCAGCAACCCCGATATCCAGGCCAACGCGATCATGCCGGTGATGATGGTCGCCGAAGCCAGCACGATGGCGATCTGAAACGCCGCGGAGGCGAGTTCGAAGTGATGATACTTCGCGGTCGAAAGGTCGCGCTCCTCCTCGGCAAGCTTGGCGCGTTCGGACAATTGTTCGGTGCCCTCGCCGGTTTCCGGCTCGGAGCGGTAGCGTGTTGCGGCCTTCTGCCATTCGTCGATCTGCTTTTGCAGCGCCGCCTTGGCCGCGTCGTCGCCGGCACTGCCGAGAGCCAGCTTGGACTGATCGGCGGCGGTCTGTACCACCGTGCGGCGGATGCTCTTGGCCTGAAAGAACGCCCACAGATTGGAGGCTTCGACATTCTTGCTGATCGATTCGGTCTGGGCGCCCTTGCCGAGCGTTTCCGAGAGCGCAAGACATAGTGCGATCACGGCGATCAGAAGCGCGATCTTGACGTTCTCGCCGGCGGCCTCCTTGGCGTGGTCCGCCTGCTCCATGCTCTCATGTGCGCTCATGATTCGCTCCCTCCCTGGAGGGGGCTACGATTGCCGAACCGCATCGCCGACGCAAGGGGCCGGCGGATCGGAAGCGGCTCGGCAATTGACAGAACGCTCGATCTCAGGCGCGGGGATGCGCGGTGCGGTAGACTTCCAGCAGCCGTTCGCTGTCGATTCCGGTGTAGATCTGCGTGGTCGAGAGCGAGGCGTGCCCGAGCAGTTCCTGGATCGCACGCAGGTCACCGCCGCGCGACAGCAGATGGGTGGCGAAGGAGTGCCGCAACGCGTGCGGCGTGGCGCTGTCGGGCACGCCGAGCGCGCCGCGCAGCCGTTCCATGGTGAGCTGGATGATCCGGGCCTTGAGCGGACCGCCGCGCGCGCCGACAAAGATCGGCCCTTCCGGCGGCAGCGGATGCGGGCACATCGCCACATAATCCTGGATCAGGCCGAGCACGTTCTGCAGCACCGGCACCATCCGGGTCTTGTTGCCCTTGCCGGTGACGACCAGCACGTCGCCTGCGCCGGGCAACGGCACGTCGCGGTGCTTGAGCCCGAGCGCTTCGGAAATGCGCAGGCCGGATCCGTACAACAGCGCCATCACGGCGGCGTCGCGTGCCCAGATCCATGGATCCCGGGTCTCGCCGGCGCGCTCCTCGGCGTCGGTGAAGCGCCTCGCTGCAGCGATCTGGATCGGCTTCGGCAGAGTCTTGCCGACCTTGGGAGCACGTATCGCCGATAGCGCGCCGACCTTGCCCTTGCCTTCCCGTTCGAGGAATCGCCCGAACGACCGCAGGCCTGCCAGGGTCCGCATCAGCGAGCGCCCGCCGATTGCCTCCGTTCGCCGCATCGCCATGAATGCGCGCACGTCGCTTGCCTCGAGTGCGGCGAAGCGCGCCAGTGTCACCGTCGTACCCCAGTGTTCGCCGAGAAAGGCCAGACACTGGCGGAGGTCGCGCGCATAGGCCTCGAGCGTCTTCGGCGAGAGCCGTCGCTCGGCGCGCAGATGCGACAGCCAATGCGTCATTTCGAGCGCAAGGTCTCCGGCGGCGCAGGCAAGTTCGACTGGTTCGGGCGCGGGAACTGGCTTGGCCATGGCGCTATCGTCGACTCCGTCTCTGTCCTGGGCCACGTGATTCCCGTGATTATATCGCACCTCCTTCGTTTAGCATTCGCTAAGGCGTGTTACGTCCGCGGCCGCGCTCTGGCACCGGCCGGCACGCGGTCTTAAGTTGGGCCTTCCTCGCCCGGTTCGAGCCTGATTCGCCGATGGACCATGCCATTCGCGCCACCACGCCATCCCCGTCATCGACGCGCGTCGTCGATGTGCTGGTGCCGGTCGCGCTCAACCAGGCCTATTCCTACCGGGTACCGCGCGGCATGGATCTGAAGCCGGGCGATGTCGTGTGCGTGCCGCTCGGCCCGCGCGAAGTGGTCGCGGTGGTGTGGGCCGAAAATCCCATTCCCGATCCGCGCCTGCACAATCGTCTCAAGGATGTCGGTGAAAAGCTCGACGTGCCGCCGCTGCGGGAGGAACTCCGCGCGCTGGTCGACTGGGTTGCCAATTACACGCTGTCCGCGCGCGGCATGGTGCTGCGGATGACGTTGCGGATGGGTGAGCATCTCGGCCCGGAGCGGATGCGGATGGGCGTGCGGCTGGTCGGCGAGCCGCCCCCGCGCCTGACGCCGGCACGGCGGCGGCTGATCGGCATCCTGTCCGACCGCCTGTTGCACGGTAAATCCGAGGCTGCCCGGGAAGCCGGGGTCAGCGCCGGGGTGATCGATGGGCTGGTCGATGAGGGCACGCTGACGGTCGAGCCAATGCCGGCGGTGCCGCTGCCGCCGGCGCCGGATCCATCCTACGCTCAGCCGGATTTCTCACGCCAGCAGCGCACTGCGGTGGACGCCGTGCGGGCGCTCGCTGCGAATGGCAGTTTCCATGTCGCCTTGCTCGACGGCGTCACCGGCTCGGGCAAGACCGAGGTCTATTTCGAAGCCATTGCCGAGATCGTTCGCCGCGGCAGGCAGTCGCTGATCCTGATGCCCGAGATTGCGCTGACCGGCCAGTTCCTCGACCGCTTCGCCCGTCGCTTTGGCGTGCGGCCGTTGGAATGGCATTCCGAACTGACCCCGCGCACCCGCGCGCGCAACTGGGCCGCGATCGCCGCGGGCGAAGCGCCGGTGGTGGTGGGCGCACGGTCCGCGCTGTTTCTGCCCTACGCCAATCTCGGCCTCATTGTCGTCGATGAAGAGCATGACCAGGCCTACAAGCAGGAGGACGGCGCGCATTACCACGCCCGCGACATGGCGGTGGTGCGCGCCCATATCGCCAGGATTCCGATCGTGCTCGCGTCGGCGACGCCGTCGGTGGAAACCGAAGTCAATGCGCGCAAGGGCCGTTATCAACGCGTGGTGCTGCCCTCACGGTTCGGCGGCCAGCACATGCCGCATATCGAGGCGATCGATCTGCGGCGGGAGCCGCCGGCACGCGGCCGCTTCATCTCGCCGCGTCTCGTCGAACAGGTCGGGCTTGCGATCGAGCGGCGCGAGCAGGCGCTGTTGTTCCTCAATCGCCGCGGCTACGCGCCGTTGACGCTCTGCCGGGCCTGCGGCCACCGCTTCGCCTGCGCCATCTGCGACGCCTGGCTGGTCGACCACCGCTTCCGGCAGCGGCTGGTTTGTCATCATTGCGGCTTCTCGATGCCGCGTCCGCAGACCTGCCCGCACTGTGCGGCCGAGCAGTCGCTGGCGGCGGTCGGCCCCGGCGTCGAGCGCCTGCAGGAGGAGGCCGCCACGCTGTTTCCGCAAGCCCGCACCATGGTGTTGTCGAGCGACCTGATCACCTCGATCGAGGCCATGCGCAGCGAGCTGAACGAGATCGCCGAAGGCCGCGTCGACATCATCATCGGCACCCAATTGGTCGCGAAGGGCCATCATTTCCCGCGGCTCAATCTGGTTGGCGTGGTCGACGCCGACCTCGGTCTGAGCAATGGCGATCCGCGCGCGGCTGAACGCACGTTCCAGTTGCTCAACCAGGTCATCGGCCGCTCCGGGCGCGATCAGGGACGCGGCGTCGGCTATCTGCAGACCCATCAGCCCGAACATCCCGTCATGCAGGCGCTGGTGGCGTGCGACCGCGAGGCGTTCTATGCGAGCGAAATCATGGCTCGCGAACGCGCCGGCTATCCGCCGTTCGGCCGGCTCGCGAGCCTGATCGTCTCGGCGGGCGATCGGCCGACGGCGGAGGGTTTTGCGCGCAGGCTGGCCGCGATCGCGCCGATCGATTCACGGGTCCAGGTGCTCGGCCCCGCCGAAGCGCCGCTCGCCGTGATCAAGGGCCGCTACCGCTTCAGGCTGCTGGTGAAGGCGCTGCGAAATGCCGATGTGTCGGCGTATTTGCGCGAATGGCTCGCCAGCGGCCCCAAGACCAAGGGCAATCTCAAGCTCGAGATCGACGTCGATCCGCAAAGCTTCCTGTAGGGAGAGTCATTCCGGGATGGTGCGCGAGCCTTTTCGTCTTGGCCGGGCTCGTCCCGGCCATGACGATGTTCGCAACAGACCGTTAGGAGACGACCTCGGCGGTGACGCGGCCGACGCCGGCTGCGGTCAGGCCGATCGCACGGGCAGCACCCGTTGAGAGGTCGAGGACGCGGCCGCGGATGAACGGGCCACGGTCATTGACGGTGACGACCACGCTGCGGCCGCCGTGGGTGACGCGCAGCCGGGTCCCGAACGGCAGCGAGCGGTGGGCGCAGGTCATGGCGCTCTGATTGAAGCGCTGGCCCGAAGCGGTCCTGTGGCCGGATTCATTGCCGTAAAAGGAGGCCATTCCCGAGAAGGTGCGTCCAAAACCCCATGACGGGGCAATCGAGGCATGGGCGTCGCGCCAGGAGCCGCTGGCGCTGGCGTGATGGAAATGGCGATGACCGTAATGATGATGGTGGTGGTGATGCCTGTGGGTCTTGGCCGAAGCTTCGGTGATCCCGCCGCCGAACATGAGAGTTGCGGCGAAAACAGCGACCGCAGTACGCGACTGGGTTGCATTCCCGAGTGCGATTTTTTTCAGAGCTAGCATGTATTAGTCCCTCAAGCGAGTAATGCCACATACATGGCAAGTGGAGCCCCGTCCCGTGGTAGGCCGCGAGCCGTTTGGTTGGCTAATGAGGCGTAAGCGGGGCAGTAGAACCCTTTTGTATCTGGCTGAAACATCTTGTTACCCGAGGCCAGCGGCTGCGGAAGCCCTTTATTTTTACGAAATTAACAATCTATTAACTTAGTTATTACCTGGAATTACTGTCAAACCAAGTTCTCGGGGGTGCCGGCGAGGTTTGCGCAAGTAATGCCTCAATCGAAAGGGCCGAAGGCGGTCCCGGTTCCTCCGCGGATCGCTCATCCGGCCATGCACCGGCCGGCGGAACGAATGGCCCGCGGGCGGACCGTGAAATCCGACTCCACAATTGGGACGGGCGTCGCGATTTCAGCGACGGCTGCGGCGTGCCAACGATCCAGCAAAAACAGCGCAGACAGGCTGCGGCAAGCCTGCGCCCGAAATTGCCGTCATGTTGCACCTGCGCTCTCGCTATGTTAGCAAAGCCGCGATTTTAACGGTCCCGGTACCAGCCGTACCGGTCGAAAATCGAAGTCCCGCTTGAATTCCAAGGGCTTGGATCGCTAGGCGCCGCATTGTGGCGACGGTTTTTCCCTTGCGAGTTCGATAGCTATTGAAGAGCGCGCTGTGGCTGCTGAAGATCCGACGGTTTCGGGAGTGTCCGGTCGTTACGCAACGGCCTTGTTTGAACTGGCGCGCGACGAAAAATCGGTCGACGCCGTGCGGGCCGATCTCGATCGGTTCGCCGCGATGCTGGCGGACAGTGCCGATTTGCAGCGGCTGGTGCGAAGTCCGGTGTTTTCGGCGGAGGCGCAGTTGAAGGCACTTGCCGCCGTGCTCGACCAGGCCGGCATTTCAGGCACCGCCGCCAATTTCCTGAAGGTTCTCGCCGCCAACCGCCGGCTATTTGCCGTCAGCGACGCCATCCGCGCCTTCGGTGCGCTGGTGGCGAACTTCAAGGGCGAGGCCACGGCCGACGTCACCGTCGCCGAACGGCTCAGCGAAAGAAATATCGACGTGCTCAAGGCTGCACTGAAATCAGTGACGGGCAAGGACGTCGCGCTCAACCTGAATGTCGATCCCTCGATCATCGGTGGCCTCGTGGTCAAGCTTGGCAGCCGCATGGTGGACAGTTCGCTTCGCACCAAACTCAATTCGATCAAGCACGCGATGAAAGAGGCAGGCTGATGGACATTCGCGCCGCGGAAATTTCCGCGATCCTCAAGGACCAGATCAAGAATTTCGGCCAGGAGGCCGAGGTTACCGAAGTCGGACAGGTGTTGTCGGTCGGCGACGGTATCGCCCGCGTCTATGGTCTCGACAACGTCCAGGCCGGCGAGATGGTCGAGTTCGAGAATGGCACACGCGGCATGGCGCTGAACCTCGAGACCGACAATGTCGGCATCGTGATCTTCGGCGCCGATCGCGAGATCAAGGAAGGCCAGACCGTCAAGCGCACCGGCGCCATCGTCGATACCCCGGTGGGCAAGGGTCTGCTCGGCCGCGTCGTTGACGCGCTGGGCAATCCGATCGACGGCAAGGGGCCGATCCAGTCGTCGGAACGCAAGCGCGTCGACGTCAAGGCACCGGGCATCATTCCACGCAAATCGGTCAACGAGCCGATGGCGACCGGGCTCAAGGCCATCGATGCGCTGATCCCGGTCGGCCGCGGCCAGCGTGAGCTGATCATCGGCGACCGCCAGACCGGCAAGACCGCGATCGCGCTCGACACCATCCTGAACCAGAAGCCGCTCAACGCCCAGCCGGACGAGAAGATCAAGCTTTATTGCGTCTATGTCGCGATCGGGCAGAAGCGTTCGACGGTCGCGCAATTCGTCAAGGTGCTGGAGGAGCAGGGCGCGCTGGAATACTCGATCGTGGTCGCCGCGACCGCATCCGATCCGGCGCCGATGCAGTACATCGCGCCGTTCACCGGCTGCACCATGGGCGAATATTTCCGCGACAACGGCATGCACGCGGTTATCATCTATGACGATCTGTCGAAACAGGCGGTGGCCTATCGCCAGATGTCGCTGCTGCTGCGCCGCCCGCCGGGCCGCGAGGCCTATCCCGGCGACGTGTTCTATCTGCATTCGCGCCTGCTCGAGCGCGCGGCGAAACTCAATGACGAGCATGGCTCGGGGTCGCTGACGGCGCTGCCGGTGATCGAAACCCAGGCCAATGACGTCTCGGCCTATATTCCGACCAACGTGATCTCGATCACCGACGGCCAGATCTTCCTCGAAACCGATTTGTTCTTCCAGGGCATTCGCCCGGCGGTGAACGTCGGCCTGTCGGTGTCGCGCGTCGGATCGTCGGCGCAGACCAAGGCGATGAAGAAGGTCGCCGGCAAGATCAAGGGCGAGCTGGCGCAGTACCGCGAAATGGCCGCGTTCGCGCAATTCGGCTCCGACCTCGACGCCTCGACCCAGCGCCTGCTCAACCGCGGCTCGCGGCTGACCGAACTGCTGAAGCAGCCGCAGTTCTCGCCGCTGAAGATGGAAGAGCAGGTCGTGGTGATCTACGCTGGCGTCAACGGCTATCTCGACGCGCTTCCGGTCGCCAGGGTGCGCGCCTTCGAGGATGGGCTGCTGTCGCTGCTGCGCGGCAAGAACGTCGACATTCTCAACACCATCCGCGACAGCCGCGATCTTTCCGATGACACCGCCGCCAAGCTGAAGTCGGTGGTCGAGGGTTACGCCAAGACGTTTACTTGAGTGCCGTCATGGCCGGGTCTGGACCGGCCATCCACGTCTCTGAGCGCGGGTGAAATTCAAGACGTGGATGCCGGGCACGAGGCCGGGCATGACGAAGGAGAGGTTTGCGGTCGGACCGAAGGTCGGATCGCCGGGGTGAACGAAGAATGCCTTCACTTAAAGACATGCGGGTCCGGATCGCCTCGACCAAGGCGACGCAGAAGATCACCAAGGCCATGCAGATGGTGGCCGCGTCGAAGCTGCGCCGGGCCCAGAACGCCGCCGAGGCAGCGCGCCCCTACGCCGAAAAAATGGACGCGGTGATCTCCAACATCGCGACCGCGGCTGCGGGCACGCCCGGCGCGCCGGTGCTGCTGGCCGGCACCGGCCGGGACCAGGTGCATCTGCTGCTGGTCTGCACCGGCGAACGCGGCCTGTCGGGGGCGTTCAATTCCTCGATCGTGCGCCTTGCCCGCGAGCGCGCGCTGGCGCTGATGAACCAGGGCAAGGAGGTCAAGTTCTTCTGTGTCGGCCGCAAGGGATTTGAGCAGCTCCGCCGGACCTTCGAGAAGCAGATCGTCGAGAATGTCGAGTTGCGTTCGGTCCGTCAGCTCGGCTTCGCCAACGCGGAGGATATCGCGAAGAAGGTGATTGCTCGTTTCGAGGCCGGCGAATTCGACGTCTGCACGCTGTTCTATTCGCGCTTCAAGTCGGTGATCGCGCAGATCCCGACCGCGCAGCAGGTCATTCCGCTGGTGGTCGAGGCGCGGCCCGCGAACGCGGCCGGCCCGACCACGGCCTACGAGTACGAGCCGGAAGAAGACGAGATTCTGACCGGGCTGTTGCCGCGCAATCTCGCAGTGCAGATCTTCCGCGCCTTGCTGGAAAACAACGCTTCGTTCTATGGCGCGCAGATGAGCGCGATGGACAACGCCACCCGCAACGCCGGCGACATGATTCGCAAGCAGACCCTGATCTACAACCGAACCCGTCAGGCCATGATCACCAAGGAGTTGATTGAAATCATCTCCGGCGCCGAGGCGATCTGACGGTCGTTTGAGCCAGAATTCGAAGGAGAGAACTTTCATGGCTACACCCGCCAACCAGACCGGACGCATCACGCAAGTCATCGGCGCGGTCGTCGACGTGCAGTTCGAAGGTCACCTTCCGGCCATTCTGAACGCTCTCGAGACGCAGAACGGCAGCAGTCGCCTGGTGCTCGAGGTCGCGCAGCATCTCGGCGAATCGACGGTACGCACCATCGCGATGGATACGGCCGAAGGCCTGGTTCGCGGCCAGGAAGTCAGCGACACCGGCAGTCCGATCATGGTGCCGGTCGGCACGGGCACGCTTGGCCGCATCATGAACGTGATCGGCGAGCCGGTCGATGAAGCCGGGCCGATCAAATCGGAGGGCAACCGCGCCATCCATCAGCCGGCACCGGCCTACACCGACCAGTCCACGGAATCGGAAATTCTCGTCACCGGCATCAAGGTCGTCGACCTGCTCGCGCCCTATGCCAAGGGCGGCAAGATCGGGCTGTTCGGTGGCGCCGGCGTCGGCAAGACCGTGCTGATTCAGGAACTGATCAACAACGTCGCCAAGGCGCATGGCGGCTACTCGGTGTTCGCCGGCGTCGGCGAGCGCACCCGCGAAGGCAACGATCTCTATCATGAGTTCATCGAGTCCGGCGTCAACAAGAAGGGCGGCGGCGAGGGCTCCAAATGCGCGCTGGTCTACGGCCAGATGAACGAGCCGCCCGGCGCCCGCGCCCGCGTCGGTCTCACCGGTCTCACCGTGGCCGAGCATTTCCGCGACCAGGGCCAGGACGTGCTGTTCTTCGTCGACAACATCTTCCGCTTCACCCAGGCTGGTTCGGAAGTGTCGGCCCTGCTGGGGCGTATTCCTTCGGCGGTGGGCTACCAGCCGACGCTTGCGACTGACATGGGCGCAATGCAGGAGCGGATCACCACCACCACCAAGGGCTCGATCACGTCGATCCAGGCGATCTACGTTCCCGCGGACGACTATACCGATCCGGCGCCTGCGACGACCTTCGCCCATCTCGATGCAACGACCAACCTCGACCGTGCCATTTCGGAGAAGGGCATCTATCCGGCGGTCAACCCGCTGGATTCAACGTCGCGCATGCTTTCGCCGCTGATCGTCGGCGATGAACATTATCAGACGGCGCGCATGGTTCAGCAGATCCTGCAGAAATACAAATCGCTGCAGGACATCATTGCCATTCTCGGCATGGACGAACTGAACGAAGAGGACAAGATCACGGTCGCCCGCGCCCGCAAGATCGAGCGCTTCCTGTCACAGCCATTCTTCGTCGCCGAGGTGTTCACCGGTTCGCCCGGCAAGTTCGTCGATCTCGCCGACACCATCAAGGGCTTCCGCGCGATCTGCGAAGGCAAGCACGATAACCTTCCCGAGCAGGCCTTCTACATGGTCGGCACCATCGAAGAGGCGGTCGAAAAGGGCAAGAAGCTCGCGGCCGAAGCGGCCTAAACGGGCGAATGGCGAATGGGGAGTAGCGAATAGCCGAGGGCTGTTCGGCCTTATCTTCGCCACTCGCTATTCGCCACTCGCCATTCGCCACTCGCAGGTATTCCATGGCCAAATTCCACTTCGATCTCGTCTCGCCCGAAAAGCTCGCGTTCTCCGGCGAGGTCGATCAGGTTGACGTCCCCGGCGCCGAGGGCGATTTCGGCGTGCTCGCCGGCCACGCGCCGGTGGTGGCCGCGATCCGGCCGGGCATCCTGACGGTGACGTCGGACGGCACGCAGCAGAAGATCATCGTGCTGGGCGGCCTCGCGGAGGTATCCGACAAGGGCCTCACGGTGCTCGCGGACGTGGCGACCTCGATCCAGGAACTCGACCGGGCCAAATTCGCCGACAAGATTTCCGACATGGAAGCCAAGCTTGCCCAGAAAGAGGGCTCGGAACTCGATCGCGCGGTCGAGCGCCTCGACCACTTCAGGAGCATCCAGCACCAGCTCAACACGACGGCGATGCATTAAAGCCGGTGGCCGTCTCCCCTCGCAAAGACGGATGGTTGGGGCTTCATCCTTCGAGACGCATCGCTTCGCGCAGCTCCTCAAGGATGAGGTCTCCGTCCCTCATGGTGAGGAGCGCGTCTTCGCGCGTCTCGAACCATGAGGCCGCGCGGGTGCTGCGGATACGATTCATCGCATGAATTTCGCGAAGCTTCGCGCGACCGTCCGATATACCTCGCGGCGAAACGGCACCACCAGATCGGCGACGCGGTCGAGCCGTTCCCAGCGCCATTGGTCGAATTCCGCCGGTTGGCCGTTGCGGGGTGTCAGCGGGTCGATCTCGTCGTCATGCCCGGTGAAGCGTAGCGCAAACCATTTCTGGCGCTGACCGCGGAACTTCGCCAGCCGGTGCGAAAGCGGGCCATGGAACGCTGGAAATTCGTAAGTCATCCAGTCGGTTTCGCCGAGGTAATCGGCGCTGGCCGCGCCGGTCTCCTCCCACAATTCCCGCATCATCGCATCGCGCGGATTTTCCGCCGCGTCGATACCGCCTTGCGGCATCTGCCATTCGAGCCCCGGCAGAATGATTTCCGGCCCATCGTCCTTGAAGCGCCGCCCGATCAGGACCCGGCCAGCCGCATTGAACAGGGCCACCCCGACATTGGGACGATAGGGCTTGTCCGCCGTCATGACAAAATCAGCCGCCCGCGAGCCGGGAAAATTCATTCACCACGCGTTCGTAGACCGGCCGCTTGAACGGAACGATCAACTCGGGAAGATTCTTCATCGGCTCCCAGCGCCAGTTCACAAACTCCGCCTTGTGGCCGCCGCCGGGGTTGGCGACGTTGATCTCGCCGTCCTGGCCGGTAAAGCGAACCGCGTACCACTTCTGCCGCTGGCCGCGGTAGCGGCCCTTCCAGGCGCGGCCGGCGACGGTGCGCGGGATGTCGTAGATCAGCCAGTCCGCGACCTCGCCGAGTTTCTCGACCGAGCGGACACTGGTTTCCTCATAAAGTTCGCGCTTCGCCGCCGCCCAGGTGTCCTCCCCGGGGTCGACGCCGCCTTGCGGCATCTGCCAGACGTGGGACTCGTCGACATGTTCGATACCGCCGGCGCGACGGCCGATGAAGACGAGCCCAGCCGTGTTGATCAGCATCATGCCGACGCAGGTCCGGTAAGGCAGGTCCTCGTAGCGTGCCATTCCGTCGAGGTTCCTTGCGATCAAAATCTGGTGTCGTCGGACCGATCCGGCCGGCAGGACCGGCAGATCCGCAAGCCTTAGCCTGATTTTGATTTCAGCATCGCGGTTGTCAATGGCACGAGCATGATGCCGTGGCTCTCCAGTGTCTTGACCCAGATGCCGAGGCGCTCGATCGAAATCGGCAGCGCCGTGGCGATGCCGATTGCGATGCCGCGTTGTTTGGCCAGTTCCTCGAGGGTTGCCAGTGCCCGATCGATTTCCGTCGCGGTTGGCACCGCGTCGATGGTGAGGTCCGCCTTGGCGAACGGCATCGCCTGGGCGGCTGCCAGCGCCGGGGCGACGCTGCGGGGTGCCGAGCCGTCGTCGAGATAACCGAGCCCGCGTTTGGCGGCCTCGCGAATGATCGGCTGCATCACGGCGTCGGCGACGACAAAACGGCTGCCCATGAAGTTGGCGATCCCGGCATAGCCCTGGAACCGGCTGAGATTCCAGTACAGCCGGTCGATATTCTGCTCGGCGCCAAGCGTCGTGAGCAGAGTCTTCGGGCCTGGATCGTTGTCGGGGTAGTCGAACGGCTCCATTGGAACCTGCAGCAGGATTTCATGTCGCTGCGCGCGGGCCTGGCCGGCCAGTCTGGCGGGATCCGAGCCGTAGGGCGTAAAGGCCAGCGTGACCGCCGGCGGCAGTTTCATGATCGCCTCGGTGGTCTTGGCGGCGCCGACACCAAGGCCACCAATGACAATGGCGACCACCGGCATTTTCGCGGCCCTGGCGCGATCGGCCTCGCCCGCGTAGGCGGTAAAGGGCTTCAGCCCGTCGGGGGCGACCACCGGGATCATGCCGTAGCGCGATTTTTCCAGCAGGCGCTGATCGATTCCGGCCATCAGTGGCGCGGGTGAAGGGTCCGCGGCGGCCTTGTCCGCGCTGTCGCCGGACAGCACCACGTCCTGCCGCGCGCCGCTCGAGCCGTCGATGATGGTGATGGTCTTTTGATTTCCCGCCGGCGCCGGCTGCGCTGCCGACTTCACCGCCGGCGCGGTGGCATCCGAAGGTGAGGGCGTTGCGGCGGCTTTTTCGCCGGACGTTGCCTGCGGCAGCGCGACGCTGGCCACCGGTTCGCCCCCGAGCGGGTTATCGTTGAAAATGGCGAAGCTGACGAACGCCACCAGAATCAGGCCGAGCACCACCGCCAGCGCCTGGATGGGCGTAAACGGCAGCCGAAACCAGCGCTTCCGAGGAACCGCCTGCTGTCCGAGCGGAGCACTCAGATCGTCGGCCGTCTCTGCCATGGATCTCCCCGAATCAATCGCGAGGACGATACCACGGCGGAGCCGGCGCGCGGCAGTCTCGGCGCCGGCCGCTTCGGCAAAAGCAGGCCTTCAATCCGCGCTGCGCGTCAGCAAAAAGGGCGACCCGAAGGCCGCCCTTTCGCCAAAACATTCAGGTGGACCCGGTCAGTTCGCGGCCTTGTTGCCGCCGGGCTTGTCCACGGCAGCCTTGTCACCATTCGCCGCAGGGGCCGGATTGGCCTTGATGCCATGGAGCAGGTCGTCGGCCATCTTCAGGGCCTTGTCGTCCTTGGCATCCGGCGGCACGTAGGATTGCGAGCCGGTCTTCTCGTCGCCTTCGGACTTGAGATGGCCGCGCAGCGAGGCTTCGCCCTTGGTGTCGGTGCGGGCCTTCAGCTCATCGGGCACATCCTGCAGCACCTCGATGTCGGGAACGATGCCCTTGGCCTGGATCGATTTGCCCGACGGCGTGAAGTAGCGCGCCGTGGTGAGCCGCAACGCGCCGTTGCCCGAGCCGAGCGGAATGATGGTCTGCACCGAGCCCTTGCCGAATGAGCGCGTTCCGACCAGCGTCGCCCGCTTGTGGTCCTGCAGCGCGCCGGCGACGATTTCCGAGGCCGAGGCGGAGCCGCCATTGATCAGGACGATCAGCGGCTTGCCCTTGGTCAGGTCGCCCGGATGGGCGGTGCGGCGTTGGGTCTCCTCGGGATTGCGGCCGCGCGTCGAGACGATCTCGCCGCGCTCGAGGAAGGTGTCGGATACCGTCACCGCTTCTTCCAGCAATCCGCCGGGATTGTTGCGCAGATCGACGATGAAGCCTTTCAGCTTGTCGCCAATCTGGTTCTGCAGATTGACGATTTCCTTCTTGAGGCCTTCGGTGGTCTGCTCGTTGAAGGTGGTGATGCGGATATAGCCGATATCGTCCGCTTCGACATGCGCGCGCACCGAACGGACACGGATATTGTCCCTTACCAGGGTGACGTCGATCGGATTGTCCTGGCCCTTGCGAATGATCTTCAGCTTGATCTTGGTGTGGACCGGTCCGCGCATTTTCTCGACCGCCTGATTGAGGGTGAGACCCTGCACGGCTTCGTCGTCGAGATTGGTGATGATGTCGTTGGCCATGATGCCGGCCTTGGACGCCGGCGTGTCGTCGATCGGCGAGACGACCTTGATCAGGCCGTCTTCCATCGTGACTTCGATGCCGAGACCGCCGAATTCACCGCGGGTCTGCACCTGCATGTCGCGGAAGCTCTTGGCATCCATGTAGCTCGAATGCGGATCGAGGCCGGACAGCATGCCGCTGATGGCGGATTCGATCAGCTTGCTGTCGTCGGGTTTCTCGACATAGTCGCTGCGGACCCGCTCGAACACGTCGCCGAACAGATTGAGCTGGCGGTAAGTGTCCGATGTCGCGGCACGCGCGCTCGACCCCATCAACATGGAACGGGGCTGGGTCACGAACAACGTCAATGCCGCGCCGGTGGCGACGCTCAGGAGAACGAGGGAAGTCTTGCGCATCATCCGCGAACCTTTTCGCCTTCATTTGCGGCCCACCATGGACCTGGGTCGATTGGAGTGCCGTCCTTACGGAACTCAATATAGAGTACGGGCCGATTCGCGTTGGCGGCGAGAATGGATGCCACGCGGGACGTCGTCCCCATGGTCGCGACCGGCTCCCCCGTAAGTACAAACTGGCCGATATTAACCGAAATGCGCTCCATCCCGGCGATCAGGACATGATACCCGCCCCCGGCATTGAGGATCAAGAGTTGTCCGTAGCTGCGAAACGGACCGGCGTAAACAACCCAACCATCACACGGTGTTGTGACCTGCGCTCCGGCCCTGGTCGCCAAGGAAATGCCTTTTTCCACGCCACCGGCGCCATCGGAGCCGCCGAAATCGCGAATCTTGACGCCATTAACCGGCATTGCAAATAAGCCCTTGGCCGAAGCAAATGCAATGGCCGGACTCATCCGGGTGGGGTCCTTGAGTGCCTCGAGGTTGGGCTTGCCGTTGATGGCGGCCGGGGATCCCTCCAGGCTGGCGGTTGCCGCCGCCTTCGCGGCGGCCTTGGAATCCTGTTCCATCTTGGCGATCAGGCCCTGCAGGCTGTCGACCTGCCGGGACAGCGTGATGGCGCGGGCGTTTTCCGCCTCCATGTCCTTTTCGATCGAGTTCTGCTGGCGCTGCCGTTCGTCGACCAGGGCTGCAAGCCGGGTTTGATCGTCCTTGAGCTTGTCGCGGTCGACCGCAAGCTGGTCGCGCTCGGAAGCGATGCTCTTGCGCAAGGCGACCAGTTCGCCGAGATCGTGCGCCAGTTGTTCGGCGCGTGCGCGCAGTTCGGGCACCACGGCCCCGAGCAGCATGGCGGTACGAAGCGATTGCAGCGCGTCCTCCGGGCTAACCAGCAGCGCCGGCGGCGTGCGGCGTCCCGCGCGTTGCAGAGCGGCCAGCACCTCGACGATCTCGGAGCGGCGCGAATCGAGCGAATGGCGGATCTGCTGTTCCCGGCTGTCGAGCGGGCGCAGCCGCGCTTCGGCATCGCTGATCTTGGTCTCGACGCCGCGCACCTGGGCGGCAATGTCGATGAGTTGCTGGTTGAGCTTGCTGCGGTCCTGTCCGATCGCTGCGATGTCCGCCTTGAGCTTTTCCTGCAATTCCGTCGCGTTCTGTTGCTGCGCGCGAGTGGCTTCAAGTTCCTGCTCGCGCTGCTTGATGGCGTCGGGCGAGGGGGCGGTCGCCTGCGGCGCCTCGCTCACAGCCTGCGCGATGGCGGGCAACGGGCCCATGCCGGCAAAGCCGGCGGACAACAGCACGATCGACAGCGGTATCCGCATGGAAGCAAGCTGGCCGCGGCGGGCGGCGCCAGGGTACGATTGAATGTCCCGATCTGGCTGCATCTCGTCCGAATCAGTGCCTGCGTTGTTGTTGCCAGAGTGGCTCATGCGCGGTGATAGGGATGCCCTGCCAAAATGGTCGCGGCCCGGTAGACCTGTTCCAGAAGCATGACGCGGACTAGCTGATGCGGCCAGGTCGCAGAGCCGAACGCAAGGCTGAGCTTGGCGTTACGCCGCAAATCGGGCGAAAGTCCGTCCGCGCCGCCGATAAGAAAAGTCGTGCTGGCAACCTGCTCGTCCCGAAAACGGCCCAGATGCCGGGCAAACGCGGCGCTGTCGATCTGGTCGCCGCGCTGATCGAGCGCCACCACCGCGGATCTCTCGGGGATCGCCGCCAGGATTGCGGCGGCTTCTTCGGCCATGCGGGTTGCGGGGTCGCGCGCACGGCTCTCGGGAATTTCATGAATTTCAAGGCCGCGGAAGCCGAGCTTGCGGCCGATGTCGTTGAAGCGCTCGCGATAGCGTTCGGCCAGTACCCGCTCCGGACCCTGCTTCAGCCGGCCGATTGAAACGACGACAAGGCGCATCAGCGCACGCTAGCATGCGCTCCAGCCGATTCGCACCGGCAGCGAAGCTAGATCGCCTTCGCCGCCGCCGGATTCTGCGTCCACAATCTTTCGAGATTGTAGAATTCGCGTACCTCCGGCCTGAACACGTGCACGATCACGTCGCCGGAATCGATCAGCACCCAGTCGCAATTGGGCAAGCCCTCGATGTGGACGCTCTTGATTCCGGTTTCCTTGAGACCCTTGGCGAGATTTTCCGCGATCGCGCCGACGTGCCGGTTGGCCCGCCCCGAGGTGACGATCATGTAATCGGAGAATGCGGATTTGCCGCGAAGGTCGATGGTGACCGTTTCTTCCGCCTTCATGTCGTCGAGGCGGGAGAGGATCAAGTTCAAGGTCTCGTCGGCGGGCTGCGCCTTCAAGGCCTGAGCCTTTGTCGATGTTTTACGCGTCCTGGACGAGGCAGACTTGGGTAAAACAGACTTGGACAATACAGATGTGGCCAGGGACCATTCCTTTCACTGTATAGCGACCGCCGAATCTCGGCGCCCGCCAACCATACTACGCATGTGGGGTTAAAGGTTTCAATATTCCAGTAAGCCCACCCTCACTTCTCGCTCTTCCAGCTACCGTCGGGGTTCCGCAGGCCGGTCGACGATAGTTTCAACTTCAGCCCGGTGAGAAAGACCCAGGCCGGGGCGCGCTGGTTCGCCAGTTGCGCGGCCTGAAGTTCGGGCAGCCGATAGCGCGCGAGGGCCTGCGCCGCCGGCGCGGTCATGGCGCGAAAGCTCTGTGGCGGACGGTCGACCACCGCCATCGGCACCTGGGAGGCGATCCGCCGCCAGTCCTGCCAGCGATGAAATTGTGCGAGATTGTCGGCGCCCATGATCCAGACCAGGCGCGCGCCGTGAACGCGGCGGCGCAGATAGGTGATGGTGTCGACGGTATATCTCGTTCCAATGACAGCTTCGAGACAGCTCACATCGATGCGCGGATCGTCGGCCATTTGCCGCGCGGCCTCGGCACGCGCCTCGATGTCGTGCAGCGCACCGCGGTCCTTGAGCGGATTGCCCGGCGTCACCAGCCACCACACCCGGTCGAGCTTCAGCCGCTTGATCGCAAACAGGCTGATGGCACGATGCGCGAGATGCGGTGGATTGAAGGAACCGCCGAGCAGGCCGATCCGCATGCCGGTGCTGTAAGGTGGGATGGCCCGGCAGACCGGCCGTGGCGTCGCCAGGACCGATGTCAACTGTGCCACCGCGGGCGCGAGGACGGCGCCGCTGACGGGTTTCGGTCACACCAGCCGGCGTCTGCGCCTGGAAACGCGCCTGGCTTCACGGCCGCGTCTGCCCGGTGCCATGGACGCGGTATTTGAAGCTCGTCAACTGCTCGGCGCCGACCGGCCCGCGGGCGTGGAATTTGCCGGTGGCAATGCCGATCTCGGCGCCGAAGCCGAATTCTCCGCCGTCGGCGAACTGGGTCGAGGCGTTATGCAGCACGATCGCCGAATCGACCTCGTCGAGAAACTTGCGCGCGATAGCCTCGTCCTGGGTCACGATCGCATCGGTGTGGTGCGAGCCATGGTCGTGAATATGTGCGATCGCGGCGTCGACGCCATCGACCACCTTGGCTGCGATGATCGCGTCCTCATATTCGGTGTTCCAGTCCTGCTCGGAGGCAGGCTTCACCCTGGGATCGGCGGCTTGCACGACCTCGTCGCCGCGGACTTCGCAGCCGGCGTCGATCAGCATCTCGACCAGCGGCTTGAGGCTGGTCGCCGCGCCGGCGCGGTCGATCAGCAGGGTCTCGGCGGCACCGCAGACGCCGGGCCGTCTCATCTTGGCGTTCAGCACGATCGACTTCGCCATTTCCAGATTGGCGGCGTGGTCGACATAGACGTGGTTGACGCCTTCGAGATGTGCGAACACCGGCACGCGCGCCTCGGCTTCGACCCGCGCGACCAGGCTCTTGCCGCCGCGCGGCACGATCACATCGATGCCGCCATTCAATCCGCCGAGCAGCAGCCCGACCGCGGCGCGGTCGCGGGTCGGCACCAGCGTGATCGCTGCCTCGGGCAGGCGAGCCTCGCGCAATCCCTGCTCGAGGCAGCTATGGATCGCCCGGCAGGACCGGAAACTGTCCGAGCCGCCGCGCAGGATCACCGCATTGCCGGATTTCAGGCACAGCACGCCGGCATCGGCCGCGACGTTGGGGCGGCTTTCGAAGATCACGGCGACGACGCCAAGCGGCACACGCACACGTTCGATGGTCATGCCGTTGGGACGCTGCCAGCTTTCGGTGACGGCGCCGACGGGATCCGTGATCCCGCGCACGGTGGCGACGCCATCGGCCATCGCCTCGATGCGTGCCGGGGTCAGCGTCAGCCGGTCGACGAAGGCTGAACTGGCACCGTTGGCGCGCGCCTCCGCAACGTCCTCGGCATTGGCCGCGAGGATCGCGGATGCCCGGGCGCGGATCGCCCGCTCGATGGCGTCCAGCGCGCGGTTCTTCTGCTCGGGCGCAGCCAACGCCAGCACCCGCGCGGCGGCACGGGCGCGGGCGGCGAGGCCGGTCATCAAAGCCGGCAGATCGGCGTTTCCGTCGATGGCTTTCAGCGGCGCGGTCATCTCGGTCCCATGTTCCGTCAAGGCCATGCCGTATAGCGTTTTCGAGCGAAGTGGGTACCGGTTCGTGTGAAGAAAACGCGTCAAAACAAAAAGCTGGAGCCCGGTTCTAATTCAATCAGAACCGGACAGGCTCTAGCACGGAAATCGACGCCGCGCGAGACGCCGGCCCGGCATGGCTGCCGGTTTGGGCCAGTCGGCCATTGGCCTAGCTCGCGGAGTAGGCGCCTCTGGGACCGACCACGAGGTCATCGCGGTGGATCATTTCGGCCCGTCCCTCGATGCCGAGGATGGCCATCACGTCCGGCGAGGAGCGGCCCTTGATCTTGTCGGCGTCCTCGGCGTCATAGGCGACGAGACCGCGGCCGATCTCGTGGGTGTCGGGGCCGCGCACCACCACGGCATCGCCGCGGGCGAATTGCCCGTCGACCCGGATCACGCCCGCTGGCAGCAGGCTTTTGCCGGCACGCAGTGCCTTCACCGCGCCGGCGTCGATGGTCAGCGTGCCCTTCGGTTCGAGCGACCCCGCGATCCACCGCTTGCGCGCCGTAACCGGATTGGCCGGCGTCAGAAACCAGGTGCAGCGGCCGCCATCGGCGATCGCCCGCAATGGATGCTCGATGTTGCCCGAGGCGATCAGCATGTGGGTGCCGGCCGTGGTCGCGATCTTGGCCGCCTCGATCTTGGTGCGCATGCCGCCGCGAGACAATTCGGATTCCGCGGCTCCCGCCATCGCCTCGATCTCCGCCGTGACGGCCCCGACGATCGGAACTAGCCGCGCCCGCGGATTGCCGCTCGGCGGGGCATCGTAAAGCCCGTCGATGTCCGACAGCAGGATCAGGAGGTCAGCGCTCGCCATGGTGGCGACGCGTGCTGCGAGGCGATCATTGTCGCCGTAGCGGATCTCGTTGGTAGCGACGGTGTCGTTCTCGTTGATCACGGGCACCGCGCGCCATTCCAATAGCTTGGCGATGGTCGAGCGTGCATTGAGATAGCGGCGGCGCTCCTCGGTGTCCTGCAGGGTGACCAGGATCTGTCCGGCGCCGATGCCGTGATGGCCCAGCACCTCGGACCAGATTCGCGCCAGCGCAATCTGCCCGACCGCGGCAGCGGCCTGGCTTTCCTCGAGCTTCAGCGTACGGCGCGGCAGCTTGAGGCGGCTGCGTCCGAGCGCGATGGCGCCGGACGACACGATCAGCAGTTCGCGTCCCTCACCGTGCAGCCTGGCAAGATCGGCGGCGAGCGCCGCGAGCCATTGCCCCCGTACTTCGCCAACAGCGGAATCGATCAGCAGCGACGAGCCCACCTTGACCACGATGCGGCGGAAATTTTTCAGCTCGGGGCGGGACATGGCAGGAATGGATCAGCCTGTAGGTTTGCCTGGTGACGGATCAGATCCGGATTGTCCAACGTCATTGCTGTGCGAAGCGAAGCAATCCAGACCACGGCAGAACACACTGGATTTACGTCGTCGCAAGTGCTCCTTGCAATGACGGCGGGCGTTCAGCGAGACGACCTTGACTCAGCCCATCACGAAGGCGTTGAGCTTGTT
This sequence comes from Bradyrhizobium sp., assembly GCA_036273255.1. Lineage (GTDB taxonomy): Bacteria > Pseudomonadota > Alphaproteobacteria > Rhizobiales > Xanthobacteraceae > Bradyrhizobium. The sequence goes on along the minus strand of DASUIA010000083.1, from coordinate 14,894 downwards.
GCCTTCGGGATCCCTGAAATAGGCGGCGTAGAACTTCTCGCTGCGCTGTCCCGGAGGGCCCTCGCAACGGCCGCCGAGCGCGAGCGCGAGCTTGTGAACCCGATCGACCTGGGCCTTGTCCTTGGCGCCGAACGCCGCCATCACGCCGTTGCCGACCGACATCGGCTTGCCGTCATGGGGAATCGCGACACCAAATCCCGCGCCTCCGCCGGGGCCGCCCCAGGCAATGATGCGATCGTTGGCCATGAAGCGGCCCATGCCCAGTTCGCCGCAGATCTTGTCGTAGAAGTCGCCGGCCTTTTTGAGGTCGTTGGTGCCCACCGTGACGTAGCCGATCATGCTCTTCCTCCTTCGGGTTTCAGGCGGCGAAGTCTTGCAGCAGGGCGACCGCCGGCGCAAGCGGACAGCCGCCCCTGCCGACGACCCGACCGCTGGTTGCTCGGCCGATCGTCTGCGGGTCAGGCCGTCCAGGGCTCCGCCTGCGCGACGCCCTTCGCCTTGCTGGAGACTGGCGCTTCGCCGATCACCTCGGCAAGTGCCCGCAAGGTTTCCTTCACGCCCTCGCCGGTCGCGCCCGACATCAGTAGCGGGGTCTTTCTGGCCGCTCGCTTCAACCGGTCGCGTTGTTTCTTCAACTCGTCGGGGGTCACCGCGTCGATCTTGTTCAGCGCCACGATCTCGATCTTCTCGGCGAGCTGTTCCGCATAGGCCTCGAGCTCGGTCCGCACCGTCTTGTAGGCCTTGCCGGCGTGCTCGCTGGTGGCGTCGACCAGATGCAGCAGCACGCGGCAGCGTTCGACATGGCCGAGAAAGCGATCGCCGAGGCCGGCCCCTTCATGGGCACCTTCGATCAGGCCGGGAATGTCTGCCAGCACGAATTCACGGCCATCGACGTCAACGACGCCGAGCTGCGGATGCAGCGTGGTGAAGGGATAATCGGCGATCTTGGGTTTCGCCGCACTGACCCTGGCGAGCAACGTCGACTTGCCGGCATTGGGCAGGCCGACCAGACCGGCATCCGCAATCAGTTTCAGCCGCAGCCAGACCCAGCGTTCCTCGCCGGGCGCGCCCGGATTGGCGTTGCGCGGCGCGCGGTTGGTCGATGACTTGAAATGGGCGTTGCCGAACCCGCCATTGCCGCCTTCGGCAAGCACGAATTTTTCGCCGAGGCCGGTGAAATCGTGGATCAGGGTTTCGCGATCCTCGTCGAACACCTGGGTGCCGACCGGTACCTTGAGCACGATCGGCTTGCCATTGGCGCCGTGGCGGTCCTTGCCCATGCCGTTGGTGCCCTTCTGGGCCTTGAAATGCTGCTGGTAGCGGTAGTCGATCAGCGTGTTCAAGCCGTCGACCGCCTCGATGACGACGTCGCCGCCGCGGCCGCCATTGCCGCCGCTCGGTCCACCGAACTCGATATACTTCTCGCGCCGGAATGCCACGCAGCCGTTGCCGCCGTCGCCGGAGCGGATATAGACCTTTGCCTCGTCGAGAAATTTCATCGGACATAGGTAGGGCAGAGGTGCCGGCGGGGCAACCTTTTGATGCGCCGCCCCTGCTGGAAGTTACTGATTTTCAGGCCCTTTTGCGGCATCGCGCCGGCGCCGGATCAGGAATTTCTGCAAACCCTCCAGTATCAGCTCGCGGCGCTGGTTAAACACCGTGCTGCGCAGCGCGACCACGCCGGTGCTGCGCCCCGGCGTCAACTCGGACACTTCGAGCGCGGGATAGATGGTGTCGCCGGCAAACACCGGCTTGATGAACCGGCTCGATTGCTCGAGAAATCCGACGAGCGATTCCTCGACCAGAAAGGGAAACAAGCCGGCTCCCGGCGCGGTATGGATCAGCGTCTGGAATCCGTGCGCCAGAAGATCCGGCATGCCGCGGGCGCGGCAATATTCGATGTCGTAATGCACCGGGTGGGTGTCGCCGCTCGCGGCCTGGAACGCGGCGAACACCGCCGGCGTCATGGTGCGGCTCGGGATCACGAAGCGTTCGCCGAGCGAAAAATCCTCGAACCAGCGTTGTTGCGGCACCATGCGGTGTCCGGCGGGATCGAACTCGGTCATAACGGAGTTTCCTGCGCAAGGTGCGCTATCCGTATCGCAGCGCCGGTGTTGCAGCAATTGATTCCATGGCGCCATCATTCCGGATTGACGCAACCACCGCCCCATGGTGAGGAGGCGCTCCCGCGACGTCCCGACTTCAAGACGCACGCGAGGCACGCCCCTCGGGATATGGATTTCTCCGGGAATGGATTTGTTCGCGAGACTGTCGGCCTATCAGGACGCGCGCTCGGCGCGGCTGGCCGGCATCGCCCTGATGCTGCTGTCGGTCTTCATGTTCTCGTTCGGCGATGCGCTGGGCAAGTTCATGGTCGCGACCTATTCGGTCGGCCAATTGCTGTGGCTGCGCGCCTGCGCGGCGCTCGTCGTGCTTTCGCCGATGGTGTGGCGGCACCGCGCGGACTTCTTCCGGCTGGAGCGGCCGTTGCTGCAATTGCTCCGGGTCGTGCTTTCGACGCTGGAGGTCGCGGCATTCTTTCTCGCCACCGTCTATCTTCCGCTCGCCGATGTCATCACCTATTACCTGGCCTGTCCGATCTTCGTCACGGCGCTGTCGGCGATCGTGCTGCATGAGCAGGTCGGCTGGCGGCGCTGGAGCGCCGTGCTGGTCGGCTTCTGCGGCGTTCTGATTGCGCTGCGGCCCTCATCGCAGACGGTGAGCTGGCCGGCATTGATTGCGCTTGGCGGCAGCCTGTCGTTCGCGGTGTTGATGCTGATCACACGTTCGCTGCGGGCAACGCCGGATATCGTGCTGGCATCGGCGCAGTTCGGCGGCACCTTCGTGCTCGGCGCGCTGCTTTCACCGATCGGCTGGGTCACGCCGGGGCTTGGCAGTCTCGGCCTGTTCGCGACAGCCGGCTGCCTTTCGGTGAGCGCGCTGTTGTGCGTCAACCGTTCGCTGAAGCTCGCGCCGGCCAGCGTCGTGGTGCCCTACCAATATTCGATGATCGTCTGGGCGGTGATGTTCGGTTACGCCGTCTTCGGCGATGTGCCGTCGCCGGCAACGATCGTCGGCGCCGCCATCATCATCGGCACCGGACTCTATATCTTCCTGCGCGAGCGCGATCTCGGGCGGACGGAGACGGTCGTCAATCCGCCGGTGTGATCCGACAGATTGGCAGATGCCGGCGCTATTCGCCCCCGCTTTCGAAAGCGGGGGCGACGATTCATCGGGGATGCCGAGTCGAGCTGTTCCAATTCTTCAGCGACGACCAGACGCCCCGCGACAACCGGAAGCAATCGACCGGCGTCGACGAGCCCAGCGCCTCGAAGCGATGCAACTCGACGCCGCTCCATTGGAAGCCGCATTTCTCCAGGATGTTGCGCGAGGCCGGATTGGCGACACGCGCGCCGGAGGCGAGGTGCTCGACGTCGAACTCCTCGAAGGTGAAATCGATCACCGCGCGGGCGGCCTCGGTGGCAAAACCGCGGCCCCAATACTCGACGCCGAGCCAGTAGCCGAGTTCGGGCGTCTCCTCATCGCGCCAGTCGACGCCGACCATCCCGATCGGCGCAAAGTTGTGCTCGATCAGGAACGCGGTCTCGCGCTGGCTGTTCGTTGTCGCGTGGACGAATTCGACGGCGTGGTCGTGCAGATAGGGATGCGGAATTCGCCTTGTGTTTTCCGCGATGCGGCGATCGTTGGCGAGAGCGGTAATGGCTTTTACGTCCGCGAGCGTCGGCCTGCGCAGCATCAGCCGTTCGGTCTCGAGGACGCAGCCTCTCGCCTCACGCAGTGTCGGGGTCGGGATATCCTGCAACATGTCGGGCTCCTGTAGCGCAATAGGAAAAGGGGAGGCCGGTTTCCCGTCTCCCCTTTGGAGCCTCAGGAGCTCCGCCGGTTCAACAGGACCGGCGGACTCATCATGTCCACCGTTTACTCGGCCGCGACGTCCGTCATCGGAATCACCGATACGAAGGTGCGGCCCTTTGCTTTTGCACGAAACTCGACATGGCCTTCGATCTTGGCGAACAGAGTATGGTCGGTGCCCATGCCGACATTAAGGCCGGGATGCCAGGTGGTGCCGCGCTGGCGAGCAATGATGTTGCCGGGAATCACATGCTCGCCACCATAGGCCTTGATCCCGAGGCGCTTGCCCGCCGAATCGCGTCCGTTGCGCGATGAACCGCCTGCCTTTTTGTGAGCCATGGCCCGTCTCCAGCTTCTACCTGATCTCTAGATCAATTCCTTGACGGAATTGTTTCACTTTATATCGCGCTTGAATTTAATCTTGTCACGGTCACTTTTTGTCGCGGCCGCGCTTCGCGGCGGTCTTCCTGGCCGGCGCCTTCTTTGCGGCCTTCGCAGGTTTGGCGCGCGCCTTGGCCGGCGCTTTTGCGGTCTTCTTGGCGGGCGCCTTCTTCTTTGCGGCCTTCGGTGCCTCGTCGTCGCCCTCGCTCGGCGCGCTTACCACCGGCTTCTCACGCTTTGGCCGCGGGCCGATGCTCGGCTTGTTGTCGTTGGTCAGGATCTCGGTGATCCGCAGCACCGTGATCTCGTCGCGGTACCCGCGCTTGCGGCGCGAGTTCTTGCGGCGGCGCTTCTTGAACGAGATGACCTTGGGACCGCGCTTGTGCTGCAGCACCTCGGCGGCAACCGAGGCGCCTGCGACCGTCGGCGTGCCCAGCACCGGAGACTCGCCGCCCACCAGCAGCACCTCGCCAAGCTGCACGATCGTCCCGACATCGCCGGCGATCTTGCCTATCTCGAGCACATCATCCGGTACGACGCGGTATTGCCGGCCGCCGGTCTTGATGACTGCGAACATCGTTTAATTCCTTCGTGTTCGATCCCGGCCTCGGACAGGTCCGGGCTGGCTTTTTCTTCAGTCGTAATGGATTCGATTTCCGCGCGACCGGGAGCGACCCCGAAAACCCGCGCAAAAACAAACAGCGCGAGAAAATCCCGCGCCGGGTCGGCCGGACTTATAGCCGGCGGCAGCGCCAAGTCAAGGCGAGGCCGGGCGGAATCGGCCGAAATCCATGGCTTTCGGGGCATTTTGGACCGGTCCCGGCTGTTTGTGTCGCCAGGAAACCAATGGGTTCCCCATCCGTTGTCCTGCGGACTTTTCGATCGGGCAAGGGCACATAATGACCGAAGACACCGTCACCACCGGCATCGCTCGGCATGGCGGATCCCGTCTGCCCCCAGTGGACGTGGACAGCTTCAATATCGAACTGAAGGACGACGAGGGCTTTCTCGGGGATCGCGCCAGCAAGGGCGCCTTTCGCAAGATCCTGGACGCGCTGCGCAAGCCGCTCAAGAAGAGCGGCGAGGACCCGCTCGGCGACAAGGCTGCCGAGGCCATTGCCAAGAGCGCGCTCGACGAGGCGCTGGCCGGCGACGACAATCATGGCGGCGGCACTGGTGCATGGCGCGATCGAGGAATTCGCGCAGGAACTGAGCCATGTGACGCAGCGATTTCTCAAGTCCAAGGCCTGGGCCGATACCGAGCGCATCGTGGTCGGCGGCGGCTTCCGGCAGAGCCGGGTCGGCGAACTCGCGATCGCCCGCACCGATATCCTGCTCAAGGCCGAAGGTCTGAAGATCGACCTGGTGCCGATCCGTTTTGACCCCGATGACGCCGGCCTGATCGGTTGCCTGCATCTCGCACCATCGTGGATTTTCGAGGCCCATGACAGCATTCTCGCGGTCGACATCGGCGGCACCAATATCCGTTGCGGCGTGGTCGAGACCCGCTGGAAGAAGGCGTCCGATCTGTCAAAGGCGTCGGTCTGGAAGAGTGAGCTGTGGCGCCATGCCGACGACGAGCCGACACGGGAAGGCGCGGTGAAGCGGCTGGTCAAGATGCTGAAGGACCTGATTGCCGCGGCCGATACCGAAGGGCTGCGGCTGGCGCCGTTCATCGGCATCGCCTGTCCGAAGACGGTTCGATCGAGAAGGGCGCGCAGAACCTGCCGGGCAACTGGGAAAGCAGGCTCTCGTGGACAATTAAAATAGCCGGTGGTATCGTTGCATATGAGCGCGGTACCCGCCCGAAAACGCCGCAAGGCTTACTCATACAGCCGATGACGACGCGCCAACTCAATCGCGCCTGCCATGCCGCAGCCAGCATGGCCGCGATCAGCAAGCCGGTATCCATGCATACGTTGCGGCACAGCTTCGCCACCCACCTGTTGGAACAGAACATCGATATCAGGGTGATCCAGGTTCTGCTCGGTCATGCCAAGCTCGACACCACGGCGCTCTACGCGCGCGTCGCCACCAAGACGATCCAGCAGGTCATGAGCCCGCTCGATCGTATCCCCCCGACCCAGGCCGAACCGCCCGCCTGAAGCGCGGCGCGTGTCGCGTTCATCGCTGGAGGTCGCGGACATCTTCCGCGGCCACGGTCCGGCATGGCGCCGGGCCAATGCCGGCCATGTGAGCCTCGGCCAACTCAAGGTGATGTCGGCGATCGAGAACTGCCGCACCGCGGCACTCGGCGGCCATGTCGCGCGCTGTGAAGAGTGCGCCCACAGCCAGATCTCGTACAATAGTTGCCGCAATCGCCACTGCCCGAAGTGCCAAGGTGCCGCAGCGAAGGAATGGCTGGCGGCGCGCGAGGCCGATCTGCTGCCGGTGCCGTACTTCCATGTCGTGTTCACGCTGCCGGCGGCCATCGCCGACATCGCCTACCAGAACAAGACCGTCATCTACGATCTGCTGTTCAAGGCCTCGGCCGAGACGCTGACCACGATCGCCGCCGATCCCAAACACCTCGGCGCCCGCATCGGTATCACCTCGGTTCTCCATACCTGGGGTTCGGCGCTCACCCATCATCCGCATGTCCATATGATCGTGCCAGGCGGCGGCATCTCGCTCGACGGCGAGCGCCGGGTAGCCTGCCGACGCGGTTTCTTCCTGCCGGTGCGCGTGCTCTCGCGCCTATTCCGACGGCTGTTCCTGGAGAGGCTGCTCGCGGCCCACCAGGCCAGCCGCCTGAAGTTCTTCGGCGACCACGCCGCTCTCGCCGACGCTCAGGCGTTCGCAGCGTATCTGGCACCGCTACGCCGAACCGAATGGGTGGTCTATGCCAAGCGCCCGTTCGGCGGACCCCAGGCCGTGCTGGCCTATCTGTCGCGCTATACCCACCGCGTCGCCATTGCCAACAGCCGGCTGATCGCCTGCGACCGCACCGGTGTCACCTTCCGATGGAAAGACTATCGTGCCGACGGTCGCGAACGTCAGAAGGTCATGACGCTGGCCACCGGCGAGTTCATCCGCCGTTTCCTCATCCACGTCCTGCCGCACGGCTTCCACCGCATCCGCCACTACGGACTGCTCGCCAGCGGCACGCGCGCCGATAACATCGCCCGAGCCCGCCGGTTACTCGACGTGCCGGCGGCGCAGCCCGCGGTCGGGGATGCCAACTGCGCTGAGGCCGCCGAATCCAAGCCGCTCGCGCATCCGTGTCCGTGCTGCGGCGGTCGCATGATCATCATCGAAAGATTCCAGCGCGGCGCCGCGCCGCGCTACCGGCCCGCGGCATCCACCGCCGCGATCAGGATCGACACATCATGATCAAGGTCGGCGCGCGGCAAAATTATCGGGCTGCATCTCTGCTTCGCCGAATCTCGACCGGCAATGATCAGGCTCGACCTCGCACCGCCCGCGATAACCGTCGCGTGGTTCGATCTCGCGCTGGCGACGCCGGTTCTGCCGATCGCGACCGGCCAACCGGGTTCCGTCATACCCTTGATCGCTTCCCACACAAGCGTTCAACAGAACTCGGCGACAGACCGCCGACGCCGAAATCCCCATAGCGTCTGACGCGCATCCTTGCCACACTTCCCGCGGTTTCCTCCCTTGGAGGTTTGCGGACGCCGGCCCCCGGCGTGTGCCGCGCCACCATCAGGGGGCCAGCATCCGCAAACCTTCACATCTCCGGACTCATGCACCGCAGCAAACAACCGCCCTATTCAATCACTTCGTCGGCGAGCGCCGTCAGCGTCGCTGGAATTTCGAGTCCTATTGATTTCGCAGTCTTTAAATTGATGACGAATTGGTAGCGCGTTGGCTGTTCAACCGGAAGTTCTGCGGGTTTCGTACCCTTGAGGATGCGATCGACCATCGCTGCGGCACGATCGAAGGATTCGCGTGAATCGGCTCCATAGGACATTAAGCCGCCGTCGCGAACGATGGAGTCTGCCTCATAGATCGCCGGCAGACGATGTGCGGCCGCATAGTCGATCACGCGCTTGCGGTTGAGTAGGGTCAGCGAGTCCGAAACCATCAGGATGGCGTCGGGCGGATCGCGCGTCATTGCTTCGAAAGCTTCATTGAAGTCGTCGGGCTCCCGAACGCCAAGCGGCTGTACGATAATTCCAACCCCCTGCGCAGCGTTCGCTGAAGCCTCGTAACGCATAGACATACCGAGATCATCCTTGTTCCAAAGCATCGCAACGCGGTGAAGTTTGGGCAACAAGGCCGTCAACAACGAGAGGCGCTTGGTGGAAAGAGTCGATGCGTCATCGGCTATTCCGGTCACGTTGCCGCCCGGCCGCGCGAGACTTTCGACCAGCCCGGTCTTGACCGGATCGCCGGAGCCGGACGCCAGCACAGTTGGGACGCCCGATGCCTTTGCCGCGGCAGCGGCGGGGTAGCTGATGGTAACCACAACATCCACTCCGGCGGCCTTCAGCTCTTGCATTAGCTCCGGCACCAGCTCAAGCTTGCCCGACGCCCCACGTGCCTCGTGGATTAGGTTTTGTCCAAGCACGTAGCCACGCTTCGCCAGCCCGTCGAAGAGAACCTCACCACGATCCCCCGTAGAAGAGACCGGGGGGCCCGGAGTAAGCGTCCCTACACGATAAACCTTTGCAGTCTGGGCAAGCGCTGCAAACGGCCACGCCGCCGCCGCTCCGCTCAGAAGCGTGATGAACTCCCGCCGCCTCATTCGATCACCTCGTCCGCGCTAACTAGAAACGTCGAAGGCACAGTGAGACCGAGCACCTTCGCTGCTTTCAGGCTGATGGCGAGTATGAGCTTCGTTGGCTGAGGAATAGGAATGTCTGATGGGGCAGCGCCCTTTAGGATTTGGGCGACTTCATCCGCCCAGTGAAGGAGGTAGAAGTCATAGTCTGGCGCATAGGCCAGAAATGCGGGTCCTTTTTCGACAAGTTCTGGCCACCAACAAATCGAGGGTAGCCGATATTTTAGTGCGAGTTCAGCTATGAGTTCTCGGTTATCGAAATTGGGAGAAAACCCGTTGAACATGAGCCCGTCGGCTGATTGCCGGGCCATCGTCTCAAAGGCTTCCCTGTATTCAGGTTCTCCCGCCGAACGCTCCATCGGTATACCAATGATAGAAACTCCCAATTGGCGGCCGGCAGCTAACGCTGCATGGCCCCAAGCCCCTTCCCATTCTACGCGATTGGAGAGATATGCAACGCGCGACACCAAAGGGTCGGCCTGCCGCAGAATGTCGAGGTGCTTCCCCTGCATCTCGATCCCGGCATCCAGGGCGACGCCGGTGATGTTACGTTCCGGTCTTGCCATGTTCTGTACAAGTCCAGCGGCGACGGGATCGCCCATCGCGGCAACAATCGGAATTGTGGACGTCTCCTTCGCAACCTGCGCGATGAACTGATGATCAAAGCCAAGCGCAATCACGTCAGGCTTTGCCTGCACCATATTACGCGCGATCTCTGCGTAGCGTTCAGACCGCCCTTGGGTGGCGTATCGATCCACGATGAGGTTTTTGCCTTCCGTGTAACCGACTTGGCGCAGCCGATTGAACAGGCGCCTCCAAAAAGAGTTTGAGAAGCTGTCCATTCCGAACTGGCTGCAAACGGCCAGACGATAGACCGTATCCGGTTCAGCCGCTCGCAGTACTACCGGCGTCGTGGCGGCCAACACTCCGGCCAAAAATTCCCGCCGTCTCACTCGATCACCTCGTCGGCGAGCGACAGCAATGTCGGGGGCACGGCTATGCCGAGCGTTTTCGCAGTCTTGAGATTGATCACGAACGTAAACTTGCTCGCCTGCTCAATCGGTAGATCGCCGGGCTTGGTGCCGCTAAGAATTTTCGCGACATAGGTGCCCGCATGGCGAACGCCGTCCACGACATCACTAGAATAGGACATCAGAAGGCCAGCACGTCCCCATTCCGGGTAAACGCCAACGGTCGGCTTTCCCGAGGCGGCAACGAACGACATTACCCTCGACATATTACTGATCAGCAGCGGCTCGCCCGATAGGTAGAATGCGCTCACGTCGTCGCGAAGGCCCGATGCAAAGGCATTTTCCAGATCGTCTGGTGTCTGGATATTATAGTGCACAACCTCAAAGCCGAGATGACCAGCCACTTTTTGCAGCGCATCCAGCTCGGCGATGGCCACTGGATTTTTTGCGGTGCTGACTACGCCCAGCCGCGTCAGAGTTGGGACAAGCTCCTTGAAGAGACCCATGCGCTTTTCGGTGAGGGCTTCCTCGCCACCAATCGCGTTCAACACGTTTCCGGTGACCATCCCGCCCGGGTGCACATAGCTTTGGGCTAGGCCTAACGCGACAGGGTCGGCAGCAATGGCGGTGAAAACTAACGGCAGGTCCGGAAGAGAGCGACGAACCGCGGCAATCCCAAAGCCTATTACGACGATCACGCGTGGTTTGAGCACGCCCAATTCCCTCACTAGCTGCGGCAGGCGATCCAAATCGCCTTCGGCAAACCGCGTGGCAAGGGAATAGTTCGCCCCTTCGATGAAACCCGCTTCCTGGAGGCCTTTGCGGAGCGCGGCGATCCTATCCTTTGAAAAATCCTGCCTAGACGGAGACAAAACTCCGACCAGCGGCAGGGCACTATTGGTCTGGGCATATCCCGATTGCGCGGTGCTCAGTGCAGCCGTTCCCATTAGCCCGATAAACTGCCGCCGCCGCATCCCTACCGCCACTCCTTGGAACGCCAACGGTACCAGTGATTATGGGTGTGTGTAAGCGCCGGCCTCACCTATTCGCGCAATCCCGCCCATGTTCGTAGAGGGTCTATCGCCACCGTGTCGAGCGAGCAACAAGCCTGGTCATGCCGTTTGCCATTCGGAAAGTTTTGGCGGACAATATCTCGTCGCTGAGCAGGCAGACCGTTCCACCTTGCTACAGGCACCTAGGCGTTTTCTTCGGCGGGAAAGCCGTTTTACCTGTTCACTTTGGAACCGATACGGAAAATTCTAATTAGTGAATGTCTGTTTGGGAGGTCTACATGGCAACACACATTGTGATGGATCACACTGGCGACACCCGGCATTCCTTCGACGCAAGCGACGAGCAGGCGCTCGCAAAGGCGGAGGAACGCTTTAAGAAGTTGACCGGCCTTGGTTTTACTGCCGCGGTTCGTACCGGCTCCGGTGAAGTAGCGCGGCTCAATTCGTTCGATCCGACCGCCGGGGAGACCTTGTTCTTCCCTCGGCTTGTTGGCGGATGATGAACTCCGTCAATGAAGCTGTCGTTTCGATCTTCTGAAAACGAACGACCGCGGCGGCGAGCCGTGCGCGCGTTGTACAAGCTATTTTTGCGCCAAGGCGGCCCTTACATTCGCGGTCAGCGGCTCCTGAGACACTGGCTATCGCCCGAGCAGCGCCGGCAATTCAGCGAAAAGAGCTATTTTGACGTCGTCGGCTGCCATACCGGAAAGCGATATCGCATTCATTACGGTGTCACCACAAACGTGATCGAGTTGGACTGGGCCGGCCACCCTATGGCCGGTATATGCTTTTTACCAACGGGCCATCTAGTTGCAGGCGATGTCATGCTCGCTCAGAAGATCGCCCTTGAGACCGACGAAAACGGCGCCCGAGCAGTGGCCAGACCATTCACGGTTCCTATCGACTTAAGGCGCTTAGTCGGAAGGTAGACCTGTACATTGGCAAAGCGAAAGACAAAGTGGCGCGGACGCCGTTCCACACATGGCGACCCTCGGCGGCAAAATATGCCCGATTTGCCTTCAACCGTCTTTCCCTTATACGTGAAGCTCGAGTTGCGGGCTATCACGAAGAGCGAATTGAAATTCGACAGCGCAGTAATGATGTCTTCTACTACACCAGAGGGGGTATGACATGTTTGCCTCTATTGCCCCAGTGGTGTCGGCCTAGGCAGGAAAGCCCGCTCGAAGATAACCCTCTTTCAGGCGCTCAACGTCGACCGAGCGGCGTAAGGGCATCAACGAAGCTAAAGCGGATGCTGTTTGAGACGGATTAATCTCAAGTGCCCTCTTTGTCGCTACGTGCGCCGACGCAACATCACCCCCCAATGCTTTGCTCACCGCCAAAACCCGCCAGCCTGCTGCAAACGTCGGACGCTCGCTAGAGATTTGTTCCGCCAGATGCGCCGCTTCCTCGTAGTGTCCTTGAAACAAATGAACGTGCGCCGATTGCAGTTTCGATTGCGTCAAGCTCGGGTCGCGAGGGCTCAGGCGCTCGTATTGGCGAATGTGCTCAAGCGCAGTCTGATGGTTGCCCAAGTAGATCTGTACCCAAGCGCTATTTTGCCAACCATGGTCAAAATTGGGGTTTATTGCGAGAGCTCGCCTAGTACATGCTGCGCCCAAATCCAGCTCACCAGCGAAATATGCAAGAACAAAACCGCTCCTGCACAATACTGCTTCGTCCATTTGGTCCAGTTCCATGCCATACCGTGCAAAACGGATAGCCTCAGCAGTCTCCTGCGCGACATTTGCCATCCACAGGTTCTGTTTTCGGACAGCGTAGACCACTCCAGCCACTGCATAAGCCGAAGCGAAAGTCTCATCCAATTCTATGGCACTGCGGAAGTAGGCCAGCGCTGCGTCGGTACCAGACTTTGTGTACTTCACGTGTTGCGCGAGACCCCGCCAGTAGCAGTCATAGGCGTCTAGGTTTGAGGTCGATTTTCGATTAGCCCGTTCAATCTCAGCTCGCTGCACATGCGTCATCAACCCGCCCACGACGCTCGTCGTTATTCGGTCTTGAAGCTCGAACACGTCCTCTAGTTTGCCGTCAAACCGATCAGCCCAGATGTGAGCCCCGGTCGCGCTCTCGATCAACTGACCGGTTATGCGCACTCTTCCAGTCGATTTCCGCACGCTGCCTTGGAGCACATAACGAACGCCAAGTTCCCGTCCAACCTGCTTGATGTCGACCGCCTTACCCTTGTAGGTGAACGAGGAATTGCGAGCGATCACGAACAGCGACTTAAATCGAGAGAGTGCTGTGATGATGTCTTCCACCATTCCGTCCGCAAAGTACTCCTGCTCGGGATCACCGCTCATGTTCTGGAAGGGCAGCACCGCGATTGACGGTTTGCTGGGGAGCGCGAGAGCCGGAGCTTGGCCTGCAGGCGAACCCAATTGCGCTTTTGCAATGCTATGACAATCAAGCTGAACCCGCCAAGCGCGCATTGGCTCGGCAATGTTCTTGAGGGTCTGTAGCCCAAGATCATCACAGGCGATCTCGACCTTGCCTCGAACTTGCCGATAGGTATCGTCCGACATACAAACTCCGCCGGGCTCTGCGATGCCCTCGAGCCGAGCGGCAATATTGACGCCGTCTCCGAATATATCGTCCTCGTCGACGATAATGTCGCCGACGTGAATGCCAACACGAAACTCAATCCTGACATCTTGCGGGACGTCGGCGTTTTGCGCGGCGATGCCGCGCTGGACCTCGATTGCGCAGCGCGTCGCGTCAACCGCGCTGGCGAACTCAACCAGCATGCCGTCTCCAGTAGTCTTGACGATGCGGCCGCGATAGGCGGCGATAGTGGGGTCGACCAGGGCCTTTCTGACAGCCTTTAGCCGGCCCAACGTGCCTTCCTCATCGGCACCCATGAGGCGGCTATAGCCAGCGACATCCGCCGCAAGCACTGCCGCCAGCCGCCGTTCCACGCGCTCGATCATCATAAGGCCCCGCAATCGGAAAATCGACCCTCCCTCCATCAAAGCATGGCAGGCTCTTACCGGGCTAGGACCAATGTCCAACGCCACTGGGGAAGGCTACTGGCAGGTCCGGCATCTCCTCTATACCCCGAAAGCGGAAGCGGCCTTTTGAGCGCGTCGCTCACGAAAATCTGGCGCCGGACAATATCTCGTCCTTGGGCGGGCAGACTGTTCCACCTTGCCAGCGTTGTACCTTGCTACCAGGCGTTCGACCTTGTGTTGGTTATCTTCCTTGCACTGCCGAGCCATTGCGGCTTCCGGTCAACCGACCGCTGCGCGAAAGATGCGCATGTAATTGCCGCCCGCGATCTTTCCGGCCTCATCCGGCGTGAAGCCGCCACGCAGCAGCGCCCCAACCAGGTGCACCCACTGTGAGTAGTCCTGCAGGGTGCCCGGGGCAACCTGCTGGTCCGTGCCGACGCAAACGTGCTCAATACCAACGACATCAACCATTTCCTTTAGGCCGTCGACATATTTTTCGAGGTTGGGGAAGAAATGCCAGATGCCTACCGCGCCGCCCGTCTCGGCAACCGCGAGCGCGTGGTCGCGGCTGATCTGCCGTGCCGTGAGCCGCGTCGGACCCATCGCTGGAGACCCTGAAAGTGCGGTGTGCGACAGAAGCAGGGGCTTCGTCGCGACTTTGACGGCCTGCTTGACCGTGTCCTCGGTCGCGTGCGCGACGTCGCAGACAAATCCCAGCCGGTGGCAAGCGCGGATAGCCTCGGCGCCGAACGAAGTAAGGCCCTTGTGAGTGACGGTGCCAGTCTGGAAGTCTCCGATGTCGTTTGGGGTGTAGTGGACCAACTGAACGTGCCTGACACCCCGCTGGTGAGCCTGCTCGAGCCGCTCGAGCTTTCCCTCCAGGAAATCAAGCCCCTCCACATCACCTACTATCGAGGGTTGCCCCTCTTGATGTGCGGTCTGT
>DASUIA010000082.1:0-5604 GCA_036273255.1 Bradyrhizobium sp. | reverse complement strand
ACTGACCATGGATGAGCCTGATCAGGACCATGGCGGCAGCCGGATCCCCACGATCGCAGGCCTTGCCATCGCGGCGGTCCTGCTGGTGGCGGGCTTGTGGCTGGCTCATGAACTCACCGCAGCCAGCAAGCTGCAGGACTGCGTGATGTCGGGGCGCACCAACTGCGACGTCATCGAACCCACGCGATGATCGATCCGTAGCAGCTATTTCGTCCTTGGCTTCATCCTTCGAGACGCATCGCTTCGCGCGGCTCGAACCACGAGGCCTCGAGAGAGGCGGCTAGTCTAGTTGCAGGGGTGGCGTCGTCCGTCCTGTCCCCGATAGTTCGCCGTCGACTGGCCGCAATAGCGATCGAACCCATCATAGATGCCATAGGGCTGACCCGTCACGGGGTAGACGACACGGTCGGGCGGAACGTTGGTGCCTGGATAAAAATCGGGCGGTCCGTAATTGTGAAGATAAATGTTGTCATCGCCGCGGGCGTGATGGTGATGGTGCCGGACATACATGTCGGCCGCGAATGAGGGCGCCGAAACGGCCAGCACCAGGATCGCCGTCGCTAGAAGCCTGCATTTCATTGTCGCCCCCATGTTTTCAACCCTCATCCCCAATGATGCCGTCTCATCAGTCTAGCCCAGCCGGCGCCCCCGCGATAGCACCAGCTTGGCTATGGACGCGCGGCTCGGTTATGGCGCCTACAATTTTCATCCGAGCCCGCCGGACTATCCCGGACTCGCGCCAGCGCAATTTGCGATCTATGACGCGCGGCCGAATTTGGCGCGACCGCCTGTTGCCGACCATTGCGCTGCACGGCATCGAATTCCGCGCCGTCGCACCGCCGCCCGCGGCCACAGCGATGGCAGCAAGTCCGACGGCTTCGGCGAACCGACGGCCGGGCAGCCGGCCTGCGCGCAGATCGCCTGATGGGAGCAATGGCCGTATCGGGAACGGACCTTTGAGCATTGGTCGGGGCAGCTGGATTCGAACCAACGACCTGCAGTACCCAAAACTGCCGCGCTACCAGGCTGCGCTATACCCCGATGAGCTGGGAGACCATGTCGATACACGCTTGGACCCCGCCCAGCAAGGCGCGGGTCGTGCCGTCAGTGGCCGTTGAAGAGCGGATGTGCCACGCGGTCGCCGGGCTTGATGCCATATTTTTGCGCGGTGCCGGCGATCACCTCGAGCACCCCCTTGGCGAGCCCGTTCGAGGGGATGATCCTGGTCGACAGTGGCTCGGTGTTCTCGGCGATCCGCAGAATACGGCCGTCGGCGCGGATGAAGATCATGTCGAGCGGGATGTAGGTGTTCTTCATCCACATTGACACCTCCTGTTCCGGCGAGAAGTCGAACAGCATGCCCTTTCCGTCCGCCAGTTCCTTGCGGTACATCAGGCCGGTGGTCTTCTCCTCCTCGGTCGTTGCCATTTCCACCGCAAACATATGCACACCGGATTTGGTGACGATCTCCAGCGGCTGGATGGTCGCGGCCTGCGCGACCACGCCGATCCAGGCGAAACATACAGCCAGCACCATCGACGCGATCCATCGCCGCATCCGCGCAACATGTCGATCAGAATTCATGGACCGGCGCTCACCCAAGCCGTGAAGGATTTCGGCCCGACCCTAGCCCGACGATGATGGCAAATGCCAGACCTCACACCGGCCGACACGACGCCGACCCCCCGCGGTCAGCCTAACAGTTTGGTGATATCGAAAGGCGTAGCTAGTGGGACGACAGGCCGGGCGCGCCGGACTCCGGCTGGATCTCGGCGGCCATCATTCCCTTGGAACCGGGTCCATAGCGCACCAGCACGTACTGACCGGGGCGCAACTCGGTCATCCCGTAGCGGCGCAGGGTCTCCATATGGACGAAGATATCCGGCGTCCCCTCCCCGCAGGTCAGGAAGCCGAATCCGCGCAGCCGATTGAACCACTTCACCTGCGCCCGCTCCAGACCGCTGGTCGGGGTGACGCTGACATGGGTCCGCGGCGGCAGCATCTGCGCCGGATGGATCGCGGTCGACTCGTCCATCGAAAGGATTCGGAATGCCTGATAGCCCTTCGCCCGTTGCACGCATTCGCAGACCAGGCGCGCGCCTTCATAGGCGGTCTGATAGCCGTCGCGCCGCAGCACCGTGACATGCAGCAACACGTCGGGCCAGCCATTGTCGGGCACGATAAAGCCGTAGCCCTTTGATGCATCGAACCATTTGATGACGCCGGCGATTTCGACGAGGGTTGCGCCGGCCTCGCCGAGGCCATTGAGCGCGTCAATCGCGGGGTCGCGCCCGGCCTCACCGGAAAACTCGCTCGATCCCAGCCTGTCCTGCCCAGGACGGTTCGGCCCCGCGCCGCCCAACGGCGGGCCCCCGAACTTCTTGGACTCAAACCCGTCCGACCCCATGACCCCGGACTCCAAACCTTATTGACGGCCCGTCATTATTGCGACGAACCCAGCACAAGCGCCCTGTCCACGACTAATTCACGATGACGCCACGCGAATCTCACGAATCAAAAGATAACACTCCCGCTTGCCGCGCATAGAAAAAAAACGAATCCACCGAAAGCTATGAACAGCCTTGCGCGGCCGCGAATCAACCGCACATCAATTGCCGATGAACGGCCCCAGCGCCTCCCCGATGTCGTGGCGGATCACCAGATCGGCCATGTCGTCCTGGTCGGTGGCCTCTTTGTTGATGATGACCAGCCTCGCGCCGCTGTTTTTGGCCATCAGTGGGAACCCTGCGGCCGGCCAGACCACCAGCGACGAACCGATTGCCAGGAAAAGGTCGCACTGCTGGGCGAGTTCGGCGGCCCGGCGCATGGCGTCTTCGGGCATCGCCTGCCCGAACGAGATGGTAGCGGTCTTGACCGGCTCGTCGCAGACGGTGCAGTCGGGCGCGGCGCCGGTCGTATCGAAGCGCCGCTTGACCCAGCCAAGGTCGTAGGACTTTCCACAGCCGATGCAGCGGGCATAGGTGGTGTTGCCGTGTAGCTCGATCACATGTTCCGCCGCGAAACCCGACACCTGATGCAGATTGTCGATGTTTTGGGTGACGATCGCGGGAATCTTGCCGGCGCGGTACAGCGAGGCGAGCGCGCGGTGACCGCGTCCGGGGCGCGCGGCGGCGAAAGTCGGTTCCATTGCAAAGCGCCGGTGCCATGACTCTTCGCGCGCATCGGCGCTCGCGACGAATTCATCGAACGGGATCGGGCGGTTGCGGGTCCACAATCCGCCCGGAGATCGGAAATCCGGAATGCCGCATTCGGTCGATATGCCGGCACCGGTGAAAGGCACGATCGCGGTCGCCGCGGCGATCATGTCGCCGAGCTGTTCAAGGCCGGTGCGGAGATCCGATGCGATCACGGGAGGACAATCTGCGAGGCGGGCCGCATCGACTATAGCACGCCCACTTGCCCGCTGCGATGGCGCCGCTTCCGGCGCCATCGTCACGCGGCCTCGGCGACGACTTCCTTGATCTCGCCGCTGTTCGCGTCGTTGTTTTTCTCGACCTTCTTCTCGACGGATTTCCTGGTCTTCGCCGTCGGCCCAACGGCGGGTGACTTTCGCACGGCTTTGCCGTAATGCGACAGCCTTTCCAGCTCCGCCTCGAGTTCGACCTGCCTCGCGGCGACCTTTTCGAGCAATTTTTCAGTCACGTCGTCACGCAACGCGGCGAGCTGTTCGATGTTCAATGAATCCAGATCGATCTTTGCCATGCGCACCTCCCTTTTTCTTTTGGCTAATGGCAAGGCGCGCAAGTCACAAGCATGTTGCGAAGCTTATCCACCGCGAAGCACCGCCACCGACGGCATCACCGCATTCACGCCCCATTCGCGATCCCCAATCAACCCTTGGCAAGAATCAAAAAGGGATGGCGATGACCAAACAGGAAGAAAATCTTGCACGCGAGCGAAAGGAAATCGCCGCACGGGTCGCCAGCTTCAAGGCGACCCAGGAAAAATTCAGACGCGAGCGCGAGCAATATTTTGCAACCACGCTGGAAAATGCCCGCAACGAAACCGAGGGCAAATCCTGCTGACTCGGGTTCAAGCGGGTGCACCGGGAAGCAGGCCCGCGCAAGAAAAAGCCCGGAACCGCGGGCTCCGGGCTTCCTGAACGACCAACGATGTCAGTAGTGGCGCCAGTGGCGGTGGTGGTAGTACCGATGGTGCGGGTAATAGCCGCCATAGTAAGCGTAGGGACCATAGGCCGGAGCATAGTAGCGGGGACCGTAGTAGCCGTACCCGGGGCCATAGCCATAACCATAGCCATAATACGGCCCGTAAGCGCCTGCCGCGCCCGCGGCCAGCGCACCGGCGGCGAGACCGAAGGCGAGGCCCGGCCCGATCCCTCGTGCCTGCGCCGGTGCGGCGATGGCGGTAGTGCCGACCGTTGCAACCGTCGCCAGGATAGCCAGTGTCTTCATCATGCGCATCTCCTCTTGAGAACTGCAGGGATAACGCGGATGTTTTTCGATGGTTGCAGGGAACCTCGACGCCGCAAGGCAGAATTTCCAGGTTAACGCGCGGAAACCTCATCGTTTTCCCAAAGTTCCCTCCGCCGTTTCAAGCCAGTATCGTTCGATCGGAACCACCAAGCATCACTCGACGCAGATACGCCGCCGTGAGCCTCGAGACTACCATCGAAGATGAAGCCTCAATGAACAAGCTATTGACATTACAATTATATTCTACTCTTTTGACAATTTGTTGGTATTTCACGTAACCGCCCGATCCTGAAGCCCGTCGGGCCGATTGCGATACCGCGCCATGCCCAGCCGCAACAGGCACTGCCGCGTGCAGCATTATGCTGCTATTGAATGCCCAGCGTCCGCGGGAATGGCGGCATCGTTCGATGAAAAACGGGCTTTATTCGGTTCACGTGTACATGCTCGACGGCGTCAGGGGCCGCGACAGCGGCGTACTCATCCTCAGGGACGGCACGATGATCGGTGGCGGCCCGTACTTCTGGTCGTCCGGTTCCTATGCCGTCGGCAACGGCACCTGGAAGGGCCATCTTCGCACCAACCAGCACTCCCCCTTTGCGGATCCCTTCGCGCGACCGCTGTTGGGCGGGCAGGAAGTCACCAGCGGATTTTCCGGGACGTTCGCCAATGACCGGGCCGAAGTATTCGGAACCACTCTCGCCGGCACCCGAAGCCTGAGCTTTCGCGCCACCCTGAAGAAACTCGTCGAGTGCTGATGCGCGGCACCGCGCGCGCCGGGCCCTGCCCTTCCGGGTGCTTTGCTGCTATTTAAATGGCCCCGATCCACCCAACCCACATCAAATCTGCAGATGCCGTCAGGGAGCCAGAAGCCATGCGTTATCTCCACACCATGCTGCGCGTTCGCAATCTCGATGCCGCGCTGAAATTCTATCAGGATGCGCTGGGATTGAAGGAGGTCCGCCGCGTCGACAATGACAAGGCGAAATTCACGCTGGTGTTCCTGTGCGCGGCCGAGGATGAGGGCCTGCTGAAGCAGTCGAAGGGACGCGGCGCGCCGCTGGTCGAACTCACCTACAATTGGGAGGAGGAGAAATACGGCGAGGACCGCTATTTCGGCCACCTCGCCTACGAGGTCGACGACATCTACGCG
>DASUIA010000081.1:0-13613 GCA_036273255.1 Bradyrhizobium sp. | reverse complement strand
AGCGGGCATAGGCGCGCTTGAACTCGGCCTCGCTGGCCGGCCGCTGCGGCGTGAACTGAAACTGCTCGGCGGCGGCTTTCAGGAGGTCGGCGACGACGGGAATATATTTGCGCTCGCGACGGGGCGGCTCAGGCACCTCGGTCGGCGACGGGTTGACCGGACGCTTCGGCCCCTCATAGACCGGCGGCTGCGTCAGCACGTAATCGTCGAGAACGATGACCTGGTGCTCGCGCCGCTTGGCGCTGCGGCCGCGCCGCTTCTCGGCGATCGCATTCCAGTACGCACCGGCTTCCTGCTCGAAGGCCGCGCGTGCCTCGAGATATTGTTTGAGCTTGCGACGATATTCGGCAATTGCCGGCGGCGAGACCGCCTGCGCCGTCGCGCCGGCAGACGCCGCGGACAACCCGGCCGCCGCAACGGGCGCCTGCGGACCCATCAGCAGCAGCGCGAGCGCGAGATATCCGGATTTCGGGCGAATCGCAGGGCGGCGCATGGCCCGTTGTAGCAAGCGTTTCGCGCAAGTCAGCCCCGAAACGGCACGGGGATTTCCTTGCGACCGCTACTTCCACGCGAACACCGGCTGCT
This sequence comes from Bradyrhizobium sp., assembly GCA_036273255.1. Lineage (GTDB taxonomy): Bacteria > Pseudomonadota > Alphaproteobacteria > Rhizobiales > Xanthobacteraceae > Bradyrhizobium. The sequence goes on along the minus strand of DASUIA010000081.1, from coordinate 13,028 downwards.
CCAGTTCCGCAACCCGGGTGTCGCGACCGGCGAGCACCTCGGCGAACTGATAGATCAGCGCCGCCGTCGGGGCGTGGATGAACCGGCGGGCGTGGCGGAAACGGACCACCCGGCGGCTGCTTTCCGGAATGGCGGTGAAGTCGAATACGTCCGCCCGTTCGATCTCGTCGAGCGCGATGCGATGCACCGAGGCGACCTCGTCGGGATTGGGCGAGATCGCGGCGCTTTCGGCCGCCCACACCACGACCGGGGTGATCAGGTAGCCGGACCGGGTCGGATATTCGTCGAGCGATCCCAGCACCTGCTCGGGTCCGGGCGAAAGGCCGAGTTCTTCGCCAAGCTCGCGCAGCGCGGCCGTCGCCGGCGTTTCGCCCGCATCGCAGCGTCCGCCCGGCAGCGCCCATTGGCCGCGGTGGGAGCGCAGGCCGGCGGCACGCCGGGTCAGCAACAGCGCGGTTCCGCGGCTCGGCTCGCTGGCTGCAACCAGCGTGATGGCGACGGCGGCGCGCTTCAGCGCGGAAGCGGGCTCGCGCGCCGGCAACCGCGCAAAGGCCGCGCAGCGCGCTGCGATATTCCGCCTCGTGGTATCATCGAAGGGTCGGGTCATCCCGCTTGACTACAACAGCCCGCCGAATGATGAAATGACCGGCGCTCCTCAAAATTCCCGACCCGCACCGGAAACACCCGAGATGACCGACAAGGCCGCGGAGAAGCTCAAATCCTCCGGCTGGACCCAGCTCGACACCACGGGATTCCTCAGCCTGGTCGGGCCGCTGTGGGAGCGGGTGGTGGACGGCGAGCACGAATATGCGCTGGTCGCGCAGCACAAGCACCACAACCGCCGCGGCCTGGTGCAGGGCGGACTGCTGATGACCTTCGCCGACCGCGCCTGCGGCATGACGGCGCGATACGTGTCGGGCCGGCCGACGCTGGCGACGATTCAGCTCGACGTGCATTTTGTCGACAGCGGAAAGATCGGCGACATCCTGCTCGCGAGGCCCCGCGTCGTCCGCACCACCCGCAGTCTCATTTTCACGACCACGGAAGTGACCGCCGGCAACCGGTGCATCATCATGGCCAGCGGTGTATTCAGGATATTGAAGAATGAATCCTGAGTAACTCTCTGATCGCGAGGTGGAGCATGCAGTACCGATCCCTCGGCCGTAGCGGCCTGAAGATTTCGCCGATCTGCCTCGGCACCATGATGTTCGGCGGTCCGGCCGATGAGGCGACCTCGATGCGGATCGTTGCCAGGGCGCACGAGGCCGGCATCAATTTCATCGACACCGCGGACGCCTATAATGGCGGCAACTCCGAGCAGGTGGTGGGACGCGCGATCTCCAACAACCGGCAAGGCTGGATATTGGCGACCAAGCTCGCCAACCAGATGGGCATCGATCCCAATCGCGGCGGGCTGTCACGGCGCTGGGTGTTGCAGGCCGCCGAGGAAAGCCTGAAGCGGCTCGGCACCGACTGCATCGACATCTACTATCTGCACAAGGAAGACCATTCGACGCCGCTGCAGGAGACTGTCCGCGCGATGGGCGAATTGATCCAGAGCGGCAAGGTGCGCTATTTCGGCGTTTCCAACTACCGCGCCTGGCGGGTGGCCGAGATCTGCAACATCTGCGATCGCCTCGGCATCGACCGGCCGGTGGTCAGCCAGCCCTATTACAATGCCATGAACCGCATGCCCGAGGTCGAGCATTTCCCGGCCTGCAACTATTACGGACTCGGCATCGTGCCGTACAGCCCGCTGGCTCGCGGCGTGCTGACCGGCAAATACCTTCCCGACGCGCCGCCCGACAAGGGCACCCGCGCCGGACGCAACGATACCCGCATGATGCAGACCGAATGGCGTCCGGAATCGCTGCAATTGGCGCAGGAGATAAAGCAGCATGCCGAGCAGAGGGGCGTGACCGCCGGGCAGTTCGCCGTCTCATGGGTGTTGAACTCTTCGCTGGTCAGCGCCGTGATCGCCGGTCCCCGCACCGAAGCGCAATGGGACGATTACCTGCGCGCGCTCGACTACCGCTTCACCGCCGAGGACGAAGCCCTGATCGACCGCCTGGTGGCAAGCGGCCATCCCTCGACGCCCGGGTTCAACGACCCGGCCTATCCGATCGAGGGACGGCAGGCGCGGACCGCCCGGTGACTGAAAGCAGTCGCTTCCGCGGCACAAAAGGCGCAGGCTTTTCCGCCCAGACGAACGCAAGCCGGCCTCGTCCCCTTGCAAAATCCGATGGATCATGTATGTATATCCCACAGGGATATCCTAGAGGAAAGTCATGACAAGCTCCACGGTATTCACCAGCAATCGCAGCCAGGCCGTGCGGCTGCCCAAGGCGGTCGCCTTCCCGGCGGGCGTCCATCAGGTCGATATACTGAAGATTGGCCGCAGCCGTTTGATCGTACCGCAAGGCAAGCGGTGGGACGATTTGTTTCAGAATGGTCCGCGCGCAAGTGACGACTTCATGGCCGAGCGTGAGCAGCCGCGGGCCGAGGAGCGCGAGCCGCTCTGATGCTGACCTACATGCTCGATACCAACATCTGCATCTATGTGATGAAGAACTATCCGCCGAACCTGCTGGAGAAATTCAACGCGCTGGCCGAGCAACTCTGTATCTCCAGTATTACGCTCGGCGAGTTGCACTACGGCGCGGAGAAATCGGCTCGCCGTGTCGACAACCTGATCGCCATTAAGCATTTCTCGGCGCGCCTCGAAGTGTTGGGTTTCGAGGCTAAGGCGGCCGCGCATTACGGGCAGGTTCGCGCGGAACTGGAACGTGCGGGAGTCCCCTGCGGCCCGCACGACATGCAGATTGGCGGTCATGCCCGCAGCGAGGGGCTGATCGTCGTAACCAATAATATGCGCGAGTTCGGCCGGATGCCGGGAATCCGAGCCGAGAACTGGGTCTGACCGAAGCAGAAGCTCATCTCGGCCGCGTTACTCGCCTCGCCGCGCGACAAGGCCGCGCTGCACATCCGCCACGGCCTGCGGCTCGACCAGCAGACCTTGTCGCTCGTAGCGACGACGGCTCCGGCTGAAGCGCACGACAACGGCACATTTCGTGCTTTTCGCCTTCGCCCGCCGCGACAGCAGCGCGTCGCCCGCCGGCAAGAACTCGAGATCATCGAGGCCAACGCAGCGCAGGCATGCCGGGCCCGGATCTTCCATCATCAATAGGCCACCGGTGCCGCCACATCGGTGGCATGTCCATTCGTGGTTCAATGGCTCGACCACCACCAGATCCGGGGCGCGGCTTGCCTTCTCCGCCAGGCGTTCGCGTTTCTTCTCCGAGAGTTCTTGCGAAACCCAATGGGTCCGCCACAGCGCCTCGATCGCTGGGTCAGCGCTTCGGCTGAAACGCAGCGTCTGGCGTTGCACCGTACGCGCGACGTAATCCGTCGGGCTTGCGGACAAGCCATTGCCGGTGGCCCAGGATTGGAGCAGCCGCAGCGCTTCGAGAATACGCGATGGGTCGACCTGCATCGCGCCCTCGAGGCAATCGATCTGGCCTCGCCGCCAGCGTTCCAGCGCGCCGACGTCAAGCCAGCCGATCCTGACCAGTACGTCGATGGGGCTCACATGATCCCCGGCGGCAAGCGCCGCCCCCGCAGCCGCGGCAACACGATCGGCAAATGGAGTTCGGTTTTTCCGGCTCATCGCTCCATGAACCCCGTGGCCCGGCAGTCCGCCCCTCGGCAGATTATACGCAGCGAACGCACGCGTGAGAAATCATTGTCGTGCGTCAGACCTCCGAATTCCAACGTCTTCCGCGCCTTTGCGTTGCATGGTGCTCGTCCTTGAACCTCTTGCAACCCGGCGCGCAGTGGCATATGTTTTCGGCATATGCTTGGAGGTAGCCCATGCCTGAGCAGAGGCACGTCAGACTATTCCGCAACGGCCGCAACCAGGCGGTCCGTATTCCTGTGGAGTTCGAACTGCCGGGCGACGAAGCGCTCATGCACCGCGACGGCGATCGTCTGGTGATCGAGCCGGTGCGCAAGCGCGGACTGGTCGCCCTGCTCAAAGCGATGAAGCCGCTGGAAGAGGATTTTCCTGAGATCGTCGATCCCGTACCGGCGCGGGACAACGTGTTTTGACCTGCTACATGCTGGACACGAACATCGTTTCCGACCTGATCAGGAACCCACAGGGCAGAGCTGCGAAGCGGATCGCCAAGATGGGCGAGAACAACATCTGCACCAGTATCATCGTGGCGGCCGAGTTGCGCTATGGCTGCGCAAAGAGCGGCTCGAAGCGACTGCTCAAAGCAGTCGAAGACCTGCTCGGCGAGATCAAGGTGCTGCCGTTTGACGTCCCCGCGGGTGCCGAATATGGCGGAATCCGCTCAGAACTGGAAGGCGCCGGAAAACCAGTCGGCGGCAACGATCTGCTAATCGCCGCGCACGCCCGTGCGATCGGCGCGACGATCGTGACCGCCAATACAAACGAATTCAGACGTATCCGCGGTCTGAAGGTGGAGAATTGGCTTGCTTGAGAAACTTGCCAGCAAACCGACCTGGCGGTCGGAACCAACAGACGCGGGTAATGCAAATGAGCATCGAGGGCGCAGCGACGCAACGTTGGACGGCGAGATGTGCTTCCGCCGCAAATGCCTTGAGCGCCGCGACCCTCGCCGCTCGAGGATTGCGTCCTACGAGGCGGTATGAGAGCGATGCAAATCGCGTGTACCGGGGTAGACGGGGCTGATCGGAGCCGCGCGAGGCCACGGGAAAGGCAGCCGCGTGGCCCGTCAGTTTTGGCGCCGCAGTTCCTCGCCGAGTCGCTCAGGCTGCAAAGTATACGAAATAGACAACCACGAAGGCAGCCACGACCAGTCCAATCCCCGCGACCAGGACATTACGTACCGTCGGCCCGCGCTCTGCACCTCGCGCTTCGATTGCAGTCTCAACTACCTGTCCGTTTTCTCGCTTTTGCATCGTTCCTCCTGAGATTGCTTTTCAACATGTGGGAACTCGGGAAACGCCGATATTCAACCCGGCCGTATCACTTCATCGTTGTAATAGTCGTCGAGCTCTGCATATCGGGCGTTCCAGTCAAAGATGGTCTCGGTGCCCTGCTTTGGCGCGCCTTTCAGTCGGTTCTCGTTTATTTCGGAACGGTACGCGCCGAGATCGGTGTCATATCTGAGCACCTTCCAAGGCACCGGGTAATGCTCCTTGCCGATGCCCAGAAAGCCGCCGAAGCTCAGCACGGCGTAGGCAATTTCTCCGCTTGTCTTGTCAATCATGACGTTCTCGATCGAACCGATTTTCTTGTTAGCGGCGCCATAGACGGCCTTCCCCGACTCTTTATCGCTGGCGATGAGGTTGCGGGCTCTGCCTTCGGTGTACATTGCGCTTCTCCCTTGCTAGGAGGGAAAAACGCGATTGGCGCGGCAATGGTTCCTCGGCGCACCGCTTTTCGGCGAAGGCTACATCCGGTTTCCGAGTTTCAGCTTGCAAGGACCCTTGTTCCATTGCGACCAATTTGTGCCCTTGCCCCTCTGACGACTGGCGCTTGAACCGAGTGGCCCCCTGGTGCCCGCGTTCCTTCCTTTGGCTGTAGTTCGCCAGCGTTCCATCGCGCTGGCGTCAAGCCAGCCGATCCCGACCAGTACGTCGATGGGGCTCACATGATCCTGGGCGGCAAGCACCGGCCTCGCAGCCCCGGCAACACGATCGGCAAATGGAGTTCGGTTTTTCCGGCTCATCGCTCCGGTGGTCCCCGGCAGCCCGCCCCTCAACAGATTACACGCAGCGAGCGCACGCGTGAAAAATCGCTGTCATGCGTCACCAAGGCGGCGGCGTTGATCGCCAGCGCACTTGCCGCTTGAACGGCGTCCGCCAGCTTTAGGCGCAGTGAAGCCCGCAGTCTCGCTGCACTTTCTGCGATCTCGACATCAAGTGCGATGACTTGCCATGATTCGAGGATGGCCCGGTAGCGCTGCACGAGTGCGTCATCGCCCGACTGCAGTGGACCTAGCAGCACTTCCGCGATCGTGATCGTCGTTATGGCAAACCGCAAATGTCCGGTCGCATGGGCTTCGAACAGCGGCCTGAAACGTGGCCCGAATTTGCTGTGCCCCTCGAGGAAGTAGATGACCGGCGCCGAATCAATCAGAATCAGCGCGTCCTCCGGCAGATCTCCTAGTTCTAGCGGCTCCATTCGTCTCGCAGCCTTCGAAGCGTGCGGGTACTGTTCTTCCCCCATAGCCCGCGACCCGATCCTGCGACGGGCACCAGTGGCTGCTGCCGAACGGCGGCGCCATATGCTTCGATCGGTACCAATGCCGCGACCGGACGGCCGTGTCGGGTAATGATCGTTGATCGGCCTTTCTCGGCCGCTTCAAGAAGATCGGGTAGCCGATTGCGAGCTTCTTCCGCGCCCTTGCGTTGCATGGTGCACGTCCTTTGACAGGGCAGAACCGTACAGCACTGTACAGACGCTGTCAATCGCGTTCACAGGATAGAACCACTGATATTATTGAAATGATTATCAATTTTCGAGGCCGCGGCTGATTCCTCGCTGTCAACTCGATTTGACCCTGCCAACACGACGTATGAGAAACCGGTTGATTGCGCTCCAGGCGATGGTGAAGCGGCATCGAACCGATGGCAGGCGTTTGATAGACTGCGACTCGATCAACGCTCAATGCGGCGATCGATGATCCCTTGATGCGAGCAGGACCATGGCAAACAAGCATTTGCTCCAAGGATTGATGAAGTGGCTCACGCGCGATCCGTGGCGAGATCGATTCCCGGAAATTCTTGACAGCCACATGCTACCCGCCTGCGACGAAGTCGGCCTCGAAGTCGAGGACCTCGTCTCGACACTCGGAGAGGGCTTTTTCATGAGTACTGTCTGGGCCTGTGCGTTCGAGGATCTTCTGACCCGTGAATTCAGCGATGGCAGCAACATCGTCGACGACTATCTGAAACGACGTGGATGGAAGGAAAGCGCCTCGGTTCGATCCTACATGGCCGCGCTGCGCGGGTCGGTCGTGAGCCTCTATGAAGTGAGCGATATTGTGCGGGATACGTCGTTCCGGGCTCGTGATCTTTTGCGGGGCGGCGAATCGATCCTGATCAGCGAGCGGGCGGCGACCCGCTCGCTCAAACAATGGGACCGGATTGCCGCACGCGTTGTCAGGGTCGGAACACAAACGCTGATCAGCGGCGCGGTGTTACCGTACGAACACGCCGCGTCGAAGGAGGTCATCGAGGCCTGGCGCAAGTTCGAAGGGCTCAACGAGAAGGAAAGGCAAGATCTTGCCGATCAGCTTGGACAGGCCCTCGGCGATGCGCCGATTGTCGATCTGACGCAGATTGAGCCGCTACATGCGCTAAGTCCGATGATTACAAACACCTGGCTTATTGAGCAGATCGATCGAACTGATTCTGCAGTCATCTCCAACGTGCGTAACGCCGAAGGCGATGAGCTCCTCATCTGCACGGTGCGCTATCCCTTGGAAGCAGGTACAACAGGCGATGACATCCGGACTTCGCTGGCGCTCTGTCCGGAGCTTCGCCAGGAAAATGCGACCTTCTGGAATTGGGTCGGTCCGGGAAAGCCATCCGGCGTTCAAAAGGGAACTCCGGAATCGCTGACCTTCGAAACATGGCTCGACGATGGTTCGCTCGTGCTGGGCGGTGTGGAATTGGATGACGAGACCCTGATCCTCACCGTCAATTCGCGGGCACGTTCCGACCTTGGGCGCGCGCTGTTATCGAAAACGCTCGGGAGCCTGGTCGGCCAGCCCGTTGTCGAAACGGAAACCGTTGAGCAACTGATGGCGTCACGGAACGCCGGAACGCCACCACAGCAAGAAATCCCCGAGGATCAGGCTTGCGCCATCATCCATGACACACTGGATCGCCACTATCGCGACCTGCTCGATCAGCCAATCCCCATGCTCGCAGGTAAGTCACCGCGCGCTGCCGCCAAAACAGCGAGAGGACGCATCAAAGTCGTGGAATGGCTGAAATTGATAGAAAACCACACGGCAAGAGCAGGGGACAACAATGGCGCCATGGCAAATCATAGCTTCCATTGGCTATGGACTGAATTGGGCGTCAGCGATCTGAGGGTATAGGCATTCGCGAAATGTTCGTAGTTTTATTCTGAATGGTGGGAAAATGGTGCCCAGGGGCGGGATCGAACCACCGACACTGCGATTTTCAGTCGCATGCTCTACCAACTGAGCTACCTGGGCACTGCCGGCGCGGGCCGGGAGCGCCGGTTTATAGTCAGGCGGGCCTGCCCTGTCCACCACGCTTCGCCTGCGGCTACGCGTGGCGCGGCCGGCATGGACAATGACCGGCCGGATCCTGCTCCTCACCTCGAAAAACGCGCGAAATGGCGCTCAATCGGCGTTTTCGTCATCGTCCTTGTCGGCGGGAATGGCGTAGGAATTCGACAGCCAGCGGTTCAGGTCGACATCACGGCAGCGCTCGGAACAAAACGGCCGTGAGGCCTCGGAGGCCGGCTTGCCGCAGATCGGGCACGGCTTCGTCCTGCCGGAGCCGCGCTGCTTGCGTGGCTTAGCTGGCATTCAACCACCCGAAGCGGATCGGAAAGCCTTCGCCGCCGAGTAGCGCCGTCGTCTCATAGAGCGGCAGGCCGACGACATTGGTGTAGGAGCCGACCATCTTGACCACGAACGCTCCGGCGATGCCCTGCACGGCATAGCCGCCGGCCTTGCCGCGCCATTCGCCGGAGCCGATATAGGCCTGGATGTCGTCCTCGGTGAGGCGCTTGAAACGCACCCGGCTCTCGATCAGGCGCTGGCGAAACGCCTCCTTCGGCGTCACCAGGCAGATCGCGGTGTAGACCCGGTGGTTGCGCCCCGACAGCAGCCGCAGACATTGCGAGGCTTCGTCGACCAGATTCGCCTTGGGCAGGATGCGGCGGCCGACCGCGACCACGGTGTCGGCGGCCAGGATGAAGGCGCCGCGCAATTCGTCATCGAGCTGCACCGATTTGAGCGCGGCGTCAGCCTTGGCGCGGGCCAGCCGGTTGGCGCAGGCGCGCGGCAATTCGCCCCGCTTCGGCGTTTCGTCGACATCGGCCGGCCGCAGCGCATCGGGCTCGATGCCGGCCTGGTTGAGCAGACTGAGCCGCCGCGGCGAACCGGAGGCGAGAACGAATTTGGGACGGCCTAGCATGCGGATACGGGTCGGAGGATTCGGGGATGGCGCGCGGAACCTATCGGAAGGGACTCCTTTCGACAACCACCGTCGTCTTCCTTGCGCCTTCGCATCGACGAGCGCGGGGTTCCGGCCGCGTTCCCGGCGATCACCCGCTCGGCGCCGCGACCTTTGCAAAGCGCTTGCGGATACGCAGCAACAGCCCATCCAGGACCTCGCGATAGGCTTCCAGCTTCTGCTCGCGGTTGCCTTCGGTCCGGGTCGGATCGAACGTCGGCCAGTATTCGACGTCGGCGGCGAGCGTGCGCGTCAATTCGAGCGCCTTGTGGTGCGCCTCGGGCGCGAGCGTGATGATGAGATCGAAATTGAGCCCTTCCCAGTCGTCGAGTTCCTCGAACGTGATCGGCTTGTGGCCGGCGATGTCCTGCCCCAGTTCGGCCATCACCGCGACCGCGAACGGATCGAGTTCGCCCTTGCGGACTCCGGCGGATTTGACATACATCGACTGCGGGAACATCTGCCGCAGCAGGCTTTCCGCCATCGGCGAACGCACGCTGTTGAGGCCGCATGCAAACAGCACGGCCTGCGGGTTGCGCACGCGCGGAGCCGCCGCCATGCGTCAGGCTGCTGTCGGGCTGCGCATGACCGGATCCGAACGACGATGCCCGCGGATCATGCCCCCTCCCCCTTCCAGTGCAGCACGCAGATCAGCGTGAACAGCCGGCGCGCAGTTTCGAAATCGACCCGCACCTTGCCCTTCAGCCGCTCCTGCAGCGTGCGCGAGCCCTCGTCATGGATGCCGCGGCGACCCATGTCGATGGCCTCGATCTTGTCCGGCGTCGCGGTGCGGATCGCCTGGTAATAGCTGTCGCAGATCATGAAATAGTCCTTCACGATCCGCCGGAACGGCGTCAGCGACAACAGGTGCGCCACCACCGGCGTGCCGTCCTCGCGGCGGATATCGAACATCAGCCGGTTGCCGGTGATGCCGATATGCAGGGTGAACGGCCCCCCGCCGGCGCCCTCCGGCGCGAACAGGTTCTTCTCGATCAGATCGTAGATGGCGATCGCGCGCTCATGCTCGATGTCGGGACCGGAACGCCCGATCGATTCCTCGTCCAGCGTCACCGCGACGATGTGATTGAGCGAATCGTCTGCTGCGGGTGACCTGGTCATGGCAAATTGAGACGCAATCCGACCGAGCGGGCATGGGCATCGAGGCCCTCGGCCTTGCCCAGCGTGATCGCCGCCGGCCCCAGTTCGCGCAACTGCTGCGGCCCGCATTTCAAAAGCGAGGTCCGCTTCATGAAATCGAGCACGCCGAGTCCGGAAGAGAACCGCGCCGAGCGCGCGGTCGGCAGCACGTGGTTGGAGCCGCCGACATAGTCGCCGATCGCCTCAGGGGTGTGCGGGCCGAGGAAGATCGCCCCGGCATTGCTGATCTGCGCCGCGAGCGCCTCGGGATCCGCGGTCATGATTTCGAGATGTTCGGCGGCGATCGCGTTCGCCAGCACGATCGCCTGATCGAGGTTTTCGACCTGGATGATCGCGCCAAAATCATTCCACGACGCCCGCGCGATCGGCGCGCGCGGCAGCGTCTTCAACTGCGATTCGACCGCGCGCGCGACCTCGTCGGCCAACGCGGCATCATCGGTGATCAGGATCGATTGCGCGCTCGCATCGTGCTCGGCCTGCGCGAGAAGATCAGCGGCGATCCAGCCGGCATTGCCGCTGCGGTCGGCGATCACCAGCACCTCGGAGGGGCCCGCGATCATGTCGATGCCGACCTTGCCGAATACCAGCCGCTTGGCGGCAGCGACATAGGCGTTGCCGGGACCGACGATCTTGGCCACCGGCGCGATGGTCGCGGTGCCGTAGGCCAGCGCCGCCACCGCCTGCGCGCCGCCGACCCGGTAGATTTCGGAGACGCCGCCAAGCTGCGCCGCCGCCAGCACCAGCGGATTGAGCCTGCCGTCGGGCGCGGGCACCACCATCACGACGCGGGCCACGCCGGCGACTTTCGCCGGGACGGCATTCATCAGCACCGAGGACGGGTAGGCCGCGGTGCCGCCGGGCACATAGAGCCCGACGGCGTCGATGGCGCTCCAGCGCCAGCCCAGTTCGACCCCGAGCGGGTCGGTAAAGCGCTCGTCGTGCGGCAATTGTCGGCGATGGAAACTCTCGATCCGGTCGCGGGCAAAGACGAGCGCATCGCGCGTTTCGGCGTCGCAGGCCTTCACGGCGGCGTCGATTTCGGCCGCGCTGACGCGCAGGCCGGCGGGCTCGAGATCCAGCCGGTCGAATTTGCGGGTCGCCTCGATCAGGGCCGCGTCGCCGCGGGCGGCGACGTCATCGACGATGGCGCGGGCGGCGGCCTCGATATCGGCGGAGACCTCGCGCTTGGCGGCGAGAAAGCCCGCGAATCGTGCGGCGAAGTCGGGGCTTCTTCGGTCTAGTCGGACAGGCATGGCGGTTTCCGGCGGGCTTGATCGAACGCCCCTTGCTCAATGGCGCGGCGCCAAATCGCCGTCAACCCTTCCGCTTGCGTATTAAGTCAAAGGCGGTGCACGGCAACCGCGTAGCCATCGCTCAAACGTCCAGGCCGGACGGTTCGGCATCCTCGCCGAGATCGGAGGTTCCGAGATCTTCGGGCCCGAGGTCGGCAAGTTCGCATTCGAGGCATTCGACGTCGAGCCGGAGCGCCCCGCCCGGGTTGAAGATCAAGACCGCGCTGCCGCCCGGCGCTTCACCGGGATGAAATTCGATTCCGACCATCTCCAGGGTCTGCGGCGCGTCCAGGTCGATGTCGCGCGACTTGCAGGACAGCACGCGGTCGAAGCGCAGCGCCGACACCAGGCGGCGCGGGCTGGTTTCGCCCGACGGCGTCTGCCCCCAGTCCAGCCGGTTCATGCCGACCACCAGCCGCTTCTCGCCCTGCCGCCAGATGATGTCGGAAGTCTGCACCCGGGCATCCTGCACATGCGCGGAAATGACGGCGAGGTCATCGGCATCGAGGGCAACCAGTTTGAGATGAGCGGTCACGCGGCACTCCGGGCGTTCAATCGCTGATGCGCTCGATCGAAGCGCCGCAGGCCGACAGTTTTTCCTCGAGCCGCTCGAACCCGCGATCGAGATGATAAACGCGGTTGACCATGGTCTCGCCTTCGGCGGCGAGGCCCGCGATCACCAGCGACACCGACGCACGCAGGTCGGTCGCCATCACCGGCGCGCCGCGCAGTCTCGAAATGCCGTCGATGGTGGCGGTTTCGCCGTCGAGCTGAATACGCGCGCCGAACCGCGCCAGTTCCTGCACATGCATGAAGCGGTTTTCGAAGATCGTCTCGGTGATCCGCGACGCGCCGCTGGCGCCGGCCATCAGCGCCATGAGCTGGGCCTGCAGATCGGTCGGAAAGCCCGGAAACGGCGCGGTCGAGACCGTCACCGGCCTGATCCCGGCACCGTTGCGGGCGACACGAATACCCTCGTCGTTGACGGAGATGTCGGCGCCGGCCAGCGTCAGCACGTCGAGCGCCGATTGCAGCAGCTCGGGACGGGCGCCGGCCAACTGCAACTCGCCCCCGGTCATCGCGACGGCCATCGCATAGGTGCCGGTCTCGATCCGATCGGGCAGTACGGTGTGGCGCGCGCCGTTGAGCTCGCTCACGCCTTCGACGACGATGCGGGTCGTTCCGGCGCCGGAGACCCGCGCCCCCATCTTGTTCAGGCAGGCGGCGACATCGGCAATTTCCGGCTCGCGGGCGGCATTGGTGATCACGGTGGTGCCGCGGGCAAGCGTCGCCGCCATCAGCGCGACATGGGTGCCGCTCACCGTCACCTTGGGAAAATCGATCTCGGCGCCCCTGAGGCCGCCG
>DASUIA010000080.1:0-34544 GCA_036273255.1 Bradyrhizobium sp. | reverse complement strand
GCGTCACTTTGGAGAACGCGGCATGAAGCATAAACCGTGCCGGACACCTGTGGGCTCGTCCCGGCCATCCACGCCTTTGACGTGGCGCGATTCGAAGACGTGGATGCCCGCAACAAGTGCGGGCATGACGAGTCAGAGATTGTGGCCGTTGGTATAAGTCGGCCGCTTGGCCGCGCCGTGCCGGCTCATCGCTCGATGAAGGCGCGGTGGAGCTGATCGGTGATCGGCTTCAGCAAATAGCTCATCATGGTGCGGTTGCCGGTCTGCATGAACACTTCCGCGGGCATGCCGGGAACCAGTTGCAGGCCGCCCAGGCGGCGCAGTTCGTCCTCGGCGAGCGCGATCCTGACCGTGAAATACGGCGCATTGGTCTGCTGATCGTGGCTGGTATCGGCTGACACATAGGACACCGCACCGATGAGCTGCGGAGTGAGACGCTGGTTGAAGGCCGAGAAGCGCACGAACGCCTTCTGACCCGTCCGCACCTGGTCGATGTCGTTCGGCTGCAGCCGCGCCTCGATCTGCAAGTCGTCGGTATCCGGAACGATTTCCATGATGGTATCGCCGGCACGGATCACGCCGCCGATGGTGTGGACCGACAGTTGATTGATCACTCCCGACGTTGGCGCGCGGATTTCGATCCGGTCGAGCTGATCCCGCGCAGCGACGGCGCGTTCGGCCAGCTCGGCTTCCTTGCCCTGTGTCTCGCCAAGTTCCTTGACGACATCGGTGCGAAAATCCTGATCGAGGCGGACAATCTGAAGCTGGGCCTCGCCAATCTTCGATTTCGTCTCGGCAATCGCCGACGTCAATTGCCCGCGCTCGCCCTCGATCCGCGCGGTCTCGCGCTGCAGCGTGGTGAGCCGTGTCAGCGGCACCAGCCGTTTGTCGTAGAGGTCCTGAATTCCGGTCATTTCTCCGCCGATCAGTTCGAGCTGCTTGGCCTTGGATGCGACCTGGGCTTCGAGCCCGGAAATCTCCTCGGTGAGTTGGGCGACCCGGCCCTGCAGCAGATCCTTCTGGCTGGTGCGTGCGTTCAAGCGCGCCTTGAACAGCGAATCTTCCGACGCCAGCAGCGCTCGGACCGCATCCTCGGTTGAGCGGGCCTTCAATTCGGATGGAATATGGGGTCGATCGAGACCATCGCGTTCGGCCACCAGGCGCGCGATCCGGGCGCGCAACTCATCGAGCTGCTTGCTCACCATCTGGAGGTTGGCCTGGGTCTGGGTCGCGTCGAGCCGCACCAGCAAATCGCCGGCCGCAACCCGCATGCCGTTATGGACCTTGATCTCCGCGATCACGCCGCCGGTTGGATGCTGGATGGCCTTGACGTTGGATCGAACGACGAGATTGCCGGGTACCGCGACCGCACCCGCCAGCGGCATGAACACCAGCCAGCCGCCGGCCAGCAGCGCCACAAGGATGAGAATCCGAAGCCCGGTTCGCAATTCGTGCTCGAACGAGCGCCCTGCCCGCGACTTCAGGCTGTCATCCGAAGCATCGCTCTGCAGCGCCGTATCCTTGCTGTTGACGATGAAGGTGACACCCGCGATCAGACCGCTACGGCACCGTTCGATCAGTTCTCCCGCTCCCGCCTTCGCCGAGCCGGAAGGTGCCAATCGAGGGCTCTCGATCAGCATGGGCTGATGCATATGATCCGGCCGCGGGATTTCCGGCCCGGCCTTGGTGGGAGACATCAACACGGTAGTGTCGGGCACAATGGTCCGGTTCGCTCGGCGCCCCGGCGACGCGGCCGGCTCAGCCGGCCCTTCGCTGATGCGCGCAGGCGGAGCGGACGTCTGCGGAGCGGACGTCTTCAGGCCGAATTGTTCGAGGCAGACGTCGATGACGCGTCCCATCTTGCCCTTTTTCTTTCGCCTGGGCTTGCCCGGACGCCGACCCGGTCGCGGATCGCGGGGCGGCGCACGACCCGGCTGCGGCGGACGCGGCTCGTTCCAGTCCTCGCCTTCGAACGCATGCCGAAGACGCTGCAACTCCAGAATCAGGGCGGCACCCTGCGGTCCCAGTTCGCCGCTGCCGGGACCCTCGATCGCGCTGCGCTCGTCCCCGTCGAGATCAAGTGTGTCCGATTGGCGCCTCATGGCTACACCCGTTCGGCGACAGCGGCGCGATGAACCGCTTTCGCTGATGGCATCGCGACAGGTTGGGTGGCCGAAGCGGGCTGGCCCGGCGGCCGGTGAATGCGCTCGAAGATCTGCTCGCGTGAACCGAATGCGATCGCCTTGCCTTCATAAAGCACCATCGCCATGTCCAGGGCCGCAAGGGCGCTCGGCCGATGCGATATCACGATCACGACGCATTGCTGCCGGCGCAGCGCCAGGATTGCGCGGCCCAGGGCATTCTCGCCATCGGCATCCAGATTGGCATTCGGCTCGTCGAGCACCACCAGGAACGGATCGCCGAACACGGCGCGCGCGAGGCCTATTCGCTGGCGCTGGCCGGCCGACAGCGACATGCCTCCCTGACCGATTCGTGTCGAATATCCTTCCGGCAGCCGCAGGATGATCTCATGGACGCCCGCGATCTGCGCGGCTTTCAGAATGGCGTCCGAGGTCGCCCCGTCATCGAACCGGCAGATGTTCTCCGCAACGGTACCGTCGAACAGGCCGACTTCCTGCGGCAGATAGCCGATATGGCGCCCCAGATCCTCGTTGCTCCATTGGTCGATCGCGGCGCCGTCGAGCCGTATCACGCCATGCTTGGCGGACCAGATTCCGACCAGCGCCTTCGACAGCGAGGTCTTGCCCGACGCGCTGGCGCCCAGCAGAGCGAGCCCCATGCCGGCCTTGAGCGAAAACGAGACGTTCGACACAATCGGCCTGTCCGTTCCCGGAGCGGCGACCGCGATCTCCTGTACCGAAAGCTCGCGGTGCGGACGCGGCAACACCACCGGCGGCGCCGGGGGCTTCGCCGTCACCTTGCAGATTTCGCGCAGCCGCGCGATGCCCTGGCGCGCGGCGACAAGCTGCTTCCAGGTTCCGAGCGCAACTTCAACAGGTGCCAGCGCGCGTCCCATCATGATCGACGATGCGATCATGATGCCGCCCGAGGCCCGGTCGGCGACCACCAGATAGGCGCCGATGCCCAGCATTCCCGACTGCAGAACATAGCGCAACACCTTCGCACCCGAACCGAGATTGGCGTAGACGTCGGTGGCCTGGATATTCTCGCGCAGATAGCGCTCGTTGGCCTGCGACCAGCGAGCGGTGAGCCGATCCATCATGCCGAGCGCCCGGATGATCTCGGCATTGCGCTGTGTCACATCGGCCAGCACCTGCCGCTGGGCGCTGGAATCCATTGCGGCCCTGGCCGCGCCGCGCGACATGCGTTCGGTCAGCAGCGTCATCGCAATGATTGCAATGGTGCCGAGCAGCGCCGTCATTCCGATGGCGGGATGAAACAGAAACAGGGCAATCAGAAAGATCGGTATCCATGGCATGTCGAGGAAAGCCGTCGGCCCCATACTCGACATGAAGGCGCGAACCTGGTCGAGATCGCGTAGCGGCTGTTGCATCAGCACGGGTTTGACGCCGCGAAGCGGCAGCGTGGCGAGCGCGGTATGGATCGATTCCTGCAGCCCGACGTCGAACAGGGTCGCGACCCGGCACAGCATGCGCGTGCGCAAGGCGTCGAAATAACCCTGCACCAGATAGGCAAACAGCACGATCAGCGACAGGCCGAACAAGGTCGCGAGGTTGCGGCTCGGGATCACCCGATCATACACCTGCAACATATAGAGTGAGCCCGACAGCATCAGGATGTTGATGACGCCGCTGAATGCCGCGATGCCGATCATGCGCCGGGCGCTCTCGCGCAACCCCAGCGCCACGGGATCATCCGCTTCCGCGGCAAGCAATGGATTCCATCGTCCGGCGAACGAAATGGTTCGCGGACGACCCTGAGCAACTCCCATTACGTTTGCGTCTCCCCAATGGGCCGATCTCGCGATCGACCAGGCTTTCTTGACAGCCGATACCGACCATTTTCCGGCAAGATTGGGACGACTAACAATTTCCGTCGGGAGAGCGACGCGACGAGTCCTGCCCTGACGTCGTTGCCTCTGGCTTCGTAAAATCCTCGGCCTCTCAGTGTCCTACAATCCTGGACTGTCGTCATCGATGAGGATCTTGCTGGCTGGCCTGCGAGCGGCCTTCCACCAAGCCGGCGTCATAAATTCGTCCGTCTATCACCTTGCTTCCGTACGCATTGGTCTTGCTGTCGGCTGAAAGACGCCATGAACGTAAACAACTCTTCATCTTGCAGTCGGGGCAGCACGCACGGGGGTTTTCAATTGATGCTCATCACGAAGGGGAAACAGAAATGGCGCTAACAGCTACTGATCTATTCAACGACGCAACGACCCGTGAGATCGGCGGCGTCGGCCCGGACCAGGTCAACTTGATCGTCTCGGACCTCATCGGCGTACAGCAGATGTTGAGCGCGGCGGACCCCACGATCAACAACCTCTCCGATCTGCACACGCACGTCATCATCAATCAGCTCAATGAAGAGATTGCATCTGTCGAGAATTCGAGCGCTCCAGCGGGCACGCTTACATTGGGAACGGATCTCGGGCAGTATGTCGGGCGTTCGATCAATGACATCCATCGGGACATCATTGACATCGCTCAAGGCGACCCGGGCGTGCAGGCGCTGTTTAACCCGACGCCTCTCCCTGACCTGAACACCCCCGCCGCGCCGTTCCATGACAACGCAGACCAAACCACCTTTATTACGCAATGGATCCAGGACAGCAACCATCTCGGGCAGATGGCGACCACGATCGAGAACAACGGCTTCACCGGTGACGTTGCTGGACTGGTCCAGCAGATACAGACCTACGCGAATAGTTCGAACGCCTTCGATCAGTCTCAAGGCGGTCTGTGGTCGGCGCGATTCTGGAACGAATTTCGATCGGACGGCACGTCCGGCACGGCGGCGAGCGCGCTGATCGATGGTTTGCAGACCCACAACGCCGGCGAAGTCAACGCTGCGGTTGACCAGCTCGCAGCGAACTCCGCCGACGTCGGGAGCAATAACGTGATGGCGGACGGCGGAAGCTATGCGGGTGTCGTGGCGGCGGCGCAGGCGACGGCCGTGACACCGAATCCCGGAACACCTGCCGGGAATCCTGGAACTCCTGCTGGACCAACTGATTGTGGAGGCCATGCTCCTGCAACAGCTTCGTCCGGACCGACCGATACTGGCGGGGCGGCTCCTGCCGGACCAGCCGATACTGGCGGGCCTGCTGCGGGAGATGGCGGAAATCACCTCGTGACTGACCTGATCGCTCTTCTCCAGGGAGGCGGCCAAAACAGCCTTTCAGCGGTCTTTGCCGACCTCTCGGCGGTGGCCCAGGCCGCCGGCGTACAAAATAATGGCACCGCAACGTTGTTGACGGACCTGTTGGCGGGTGCTGCGGGACAGCCAAGCGGCGGTGCGGCACCGGCTGTCGCGACGGCTGCTGCCACGCCGGTCGCGCAAAATGCGGCCGCGGCAGCCACCGACAACAGCGCGGCGGCGGCAAATGCAGGGGCGAATGCCGGAAATCCAGCGGCGGATGCCAGCCATTCAGGCGGCAACCCGGCATTGGACGCGCACCAAATCGCGTGGACCGAAATGTCGCACCATCTTCAGCATCTGTGGGGATAGCAGGGTACGACGAGCCTCCGGCGCCCCGTGTCAGTTGCGGCGGCCGGAGGCGGTCGAATGGATCGCTTGATCCAGCCAGTGCGGGTTGAACCATCCGCGGGCTGAGCAAGTCGTTCACAGAAAGAGAGGACGCTTTACCGACTTCGGCGGGTCGGCATCCCTGGGGGAAGCTAAGTTTGCGTAATAAAGCCAAGAAATTCCGCGCGCGCTCGCACACCGCCGACACCATCCGCATTCGACTCCGTCGTCCGGTCGATGATGCCGGCTGCGGCCATCCTCACTCGGGGATCTGCCGATGAGGCGTCGTAAAACGGATTACGGCACCATCATCCTGCACTGGGTCCTGGTCGCCGCGATCGGCGTTGCCCTGTTCAGTGGGCTGCGTATCGCAACCGAAATGCCGGGCCAGGGCTGGCTCAATCTGCTCGATGCCGTGCTGCCAGATGCCAGCGTCTGGGTATCACACATGCAGGCGGCCATCGTGCTGGTCACCGTGTCGCTCGCCTATACCGTTTATCTGATCCGATCCGGCCTGACCCGTCGTGTCGCGCTGGACAAAAGTCGTCTGCGCGGCCTTCTGGGCCGGCGACAGGCGCGGTTGGGCGCCATCAGCCTGATCCTGACCTGGGGATTCTTCGCCGCCATGCTGGCGCTGATTGCCAGCGGCGGCGCGCTCTATTTCGGCATTTGGGCCGGCCACACCGCCGTGATGGTGCACTGGTATGCGACGTGGCTGCTGCTGGCCTTCACAGGTCTGCACGTCCTGATGCATTACCGACTCGGCGGCTCGTCGCAATTGCTCCGGATCTTCAGGCCGCAGGGCTTGCCGGCCCCGCCCGCGAAACTCGACGCCGTCGAACTTCTGACGCTGCTGGTCGAACAGTCCGAAAGGTTGGCACCGGAGGGCGAAAGCGACAGTGCGGCCTCCTCGCAGGCGTCGTTGCAGCCGGCGCAGCCGTCCGGCCCGGTGTCATTTGGTCGAGCCGAATCGCGTCACCATGCAGGTTCGTACGCCCGAAGGGCAACGCCGCGCCGCACCGCGCATCCGCGCAACCCGACCCTCCAGTCCAATCCGTTCGTGGTTGCCGCAGCGATGGCCATCACCTGCGCCTCGGTCGTCGTCGCCTCCGATTGGCTGGACGTCGACAGCCTGACGATTCACCGCATCGCTGCAGCCGACGCGCCGGTGCTCGACGGCGACACCTCCGATCGGGTCTGGCGAAGCATCGAACCGTTCTCGGTCACCACCAATGCCGGAGACAATTTTGACGGCAAGGGAGAAACACGGGTCGAGATTCGCGCGGTGCACGATGGCACCTGGGCGTATTTCCTCTTCACCTGGGAAGATCCGACGCGTTCGCTGAAGCAACTGCCGCTGATCAAGCAGAGCGACGGCTGGCACCTGCTGCACAGGGGCTTTGAGGCCGGGGACGAACACGAATTCAATGAGGACAAGTTTTCGGTGCTGTTGACCACGTCGAACGCGACCCTTGCCGGCGACCGGACGTTTCATCCCGGCCTCCATCCGATTGCCGGCGCGCCTGCCACCATGACCGGCCGCGGGCTGCATTTCACGACGGACGGTGGCTACGCCGATGTGTGGGAATGGAAGGCCACGAGCGGCGGCCCGACGGGCTGGATGGATGATGCCCATTTCGGCCCGCCGGTCGGTCCAACGCCGGCCCAGACGGCAAATCTCACGCCATACCGGGGCGGATTTGCCCCGGATCCGGGGCGCGCGAACTACACCGACAATTTTGTCGCGGACGCCGGGTCGGCTGGAGGCCTGATCAGACCGCTGCGGCTGCCCACCGACCTCACAGCCACGGCCACCGCCTTGGGAGAAATTGCGCTCGATCCGGATCTCGGCGAGAGCGAGGGCGCGCGTTGGTTCATGACGGCAGCGGAATCCGCGCCCTATTCGGTCGACCGGGATCGCGGCATCCCGGCAGGCACGGTCATTCCCGGCGTCATCATTGACGGGGACTTCTCTGGCGATCGGGCGGACATTCGATGCGCTGCCCGCTGGGCCTCCGGGCACTGGGCGCTCGAGGTGGCGCGTCGACTGGACACCCACAGCCGATATGACGTCCCGCTGCAGACCGGCGTCTTCATGCGGGTGGCGGCGTTCGATCACAGCCAGATCAGACATACAAGGCACGTCCGGCCGATCCGTCTCGAGGTGGAATAATGCGGAAGATTTGCAAGGTGACGGTGAACAACGAGCCATTCCTGGCCAATTGTGGCGAGCTGCTGCTCGATTGGGCGTTGATGAATGGGGTCGAGCTTCCGCACGACTGCCGCTCCGGGATTTGCGGCACCTGTCGTGTTCGTCTCGTCGAAGGCAAGGTGTTCGGCGGCCACGCCTCGGGCGACGACATGATCCATGCCTGCCAGGCGCGGATCGTCTCCGATCTCAAGATCACGACCGAAGACGTTCCCGAGCATGTCTCGATGTCAGCTCAAGTGACCCGCATCGTGCGGCTGGCGCCGGACGTCATCGGGGTGGAGGTGAAGCTGCCGAAACCGCTTCGCTACCTGCCGGGTCAGTATAGCAAGGTGCAATTTCGCGACTTCCCGGCGAGATTCTACAGTCCCACCTATCCGCTCGAGGGCCGCTCCAACGACCGCCTGCTGCATTTTCACGTCCGCAGGTTTTACGGCGGCAGCGTATCCCCGGCGCTGGGGCGGCAGATCGGCATCGGCCACCGCGTCAAGGTGACGGGTCCGTCGGGCAGCGCCTTTCTGCGGCCAAGGCATTCCGGCCGCCTGGTTCTGGTCGCCAGCGGCACCGGCTTCGCGCCGATGTGGTCGGTCGCGGTCGCGGCGATCATGGAGCGGCCGCAGCGGGAAATCGTATTTGTCGTCGCGGCGCGAAGGCTGCAGTCGCTTTACATGCATGGCGCGCTGTGCCGCCTGGCGCTGTTCCCCAATGTCACGATCATTCTGACGACGTCGGAGCCGCAACGCGTCTCCCCCGCCATCCGCATCGGACGGCCGACCGATCATCTGCCGGAATTGTCGCCGAACGATCTCATCTATGCCGCAGGCGCGCCGGCCATGACCGAGAGCGTGGCACGGATGGCAAGGACCGCGGGTGCCAGCTATCATGCCGACCCCTTCGTGCCGAACGCCAGCACGTTCGAACCGGCCGAAGCAAGGCGCTCAGCGCAGAAGGCGGCGCAGGCGGGCTGGTGAACTATAGCGTTTTCGAGCGAAGTGGGTACCGGTTCGCGTGAAGAAAACGCGTCAAAACAAAGAGCCCGGTTCTGATTCAATCAGAACCGAACAGGCTCTAGGCTGCTTCCACCGCTTCGAGAAACCCCGTCCGCAGACGGTCGAGATGAGGCGGCTCCAAGATCGAATGGTGAGTGCCGCCGATCGGGACCACGGCAAGTCGCTCGCAATAGGCGCTCCAGCCGTTGTCGAGCAACGTGGGCGGATGCTCGGATGAAAGATACAACGTGACCGGCAGCGCGAGCGGCTTCAGTTGCAATCGGTGCAGCGATCGCGTTCGCAGTCGGGTGGTCAGCATGAACTCGATGGTGAAGGCCCGCTTTGCCGGCAGCCAGGTTGCCAATCGGCCCAATAGCTTCAAGGGTCCGAACGCAGAGGCCAGAATCAGCGCCGAGATCAGCTTTCCGACCATCTTCAGTGGCAAGGACACGCTACGCTCGTCGCGGCTGTCCGCCGGCCGCTCGACCCGCGTGTCGATGAGGCCGAGAAAGCCGACCTGCCTGCCACGTTTGGCGAGGCGGCGCGCGGTCTCCACCGCAACCAGACCGCCGAACGAGTAACCGGCCAGAAGGCAACGCTCGTTCTCCTGGCTTTGCTCGCAGATTTGCGCGACGGCGGCGTCGACAAGGGTTTCAAAACCAGCGCCGGCATCGATCATCTCGGGCCAATTCGGATATTCGATCAGGACGAAGCGGATCTGGTCTTTCAGCACCGAGCGGAAATGCGACAGCGTCGGGGAGTCGCCTTCGGCCGGCAACATCAGGAAGACCGACTGCGAGGGTTTGACGGCGACCGCGCAGAGTTGCCGCTCGATGGCGGCCGCGAGTTGGCTCGGCGTTGGATCGGATTCGAGCACGTCCATCAGCAGGCGCGTGCCGAGGGTCTTTTCAATCAGGAGCCACATCCGCATGGTGTCGAGGGAATCACCGCCGGTCTCACTCAGCGCAAGGTCCGCGATGCAGGAGTCGCGACCGAGAACCTCGGTCCATGCGAGTTCGACCGCATTCCTGGCAGTGGGGACGGCGGCGGCGCTCGCCGGATCTTCACCGCGAGGCGCGGGTGCCGCAGTATTGAAATTGGGCGCCTCGGCGACCGGTTTCTCGGTCAGCAGGCGGCGTACCGCGTTGCGGCTGACCTTGCCGCGCGGCGTGCGAGGAATTTCGGAAACGACGAACCAGCGCTCGGGAACAGCCTCCCTGCGCACGCGCTCCAGACACCACGCCTGAAGGCCGTGGGGGCTCGCGGTCGCGCCGGCCTTCAGCCGGATGGCTGCAGCGACCGCCTCTCCGCCCAGCGCGTCGGCGATGCCGAAAACACAGGCTTCGGCAACGGCCGGATTGCGCTCGAGCATGGCGTCAATCTCGGCCGGCTGCACCTTGAAACCGGCGCGGTTGATTTCGTCCTTGATGCGGCCGGTAAGCCAGATGCGGCCGTGCTCATCGACCGATCCCCGGTCACCGGTTCGATACCATCCTTGATGAAGCGCGGCGGCAGTCAGATCAGGCCGGTCCAGGTAGCCCGACATCATGCTCGGCGAGCGTATGATGATTTCTCCAGCGCCGCGATCGTGGATCGTGCCGCTTTCATCCATCACCGCCGCAGCGCCGCCCCACATCTTTCCGAGCAGGCCGTCGGCGATGCCGTCGTCGCGCGAAGACGCGCCGGCAATCCAGTTGGCCGTCTCGGTGCAACCGTAGCAATTGACTACTTCGGCGCCCGACCAGGCCGCCACCTCCGACCACAATTCCGCGGAAAAAGGCGCCGATCCAACATGAACCCGAACCAGCGTACCGCCGGTCGGCCGGCGCGGGCTGCGGGTGAGCGCCATGCGCCAAAACGCCGGCACGGAGCTCATGAAAGTGACACCCTGCCGGTCGATGATGCGGCTCAGATCATTGGCCAGGGGAATGCCCAGCGGATGAAGCACGATGTGGCCGCCCGCCATCAGGGGTGTCAGGGAATTCCCGATCAGCCCATGGCCGAAATGCGTTGGCAGCGACACCAGCGATCGCGCCAGCGAAGCCTTGCCGATGACGGCGATGTTTGCGTTGATGCGCGCCCGCAATGCCTCGAAACTCAGAACCACGCCCTTGGGCGTGCCGGTCGTTCCCGAGGTGAACAGCAGGAGCGCAGTGTCGTCAGGTCTGGGTGGCGGAGTATCGCCTCGGAGGCGTCCCGGATGCTCGCGGCCCAGGTCGACAATCGGCACTGCAAGGCGATCGACGGACGACGATCCATCGACGAGCAGAGCCACCGATTTCGAAAATTCGACGACGGTTCGAATCTCGCCGGGCGTCAGGGATGGATCGAGACAGGCTGCCGCTGCTCCGACACGCCAGATCGCGAACAAGTCGGCGAAAAACCGCGCCGTGCCGCCGTGTCCGATGGAAACGACGGACCCGCGTCCGATCCCCATCTGGGACAACACCGCGGCGCGGCGAGCGATTTGACCTTCAAGCGCCATCGCGTCCCAGCTCAAACCGAGCCCGACGTCTTCGATCCCGCCGTCTTTTATTGAGGTGGTCAACATGCGAGCTGATGCGGGGGCAAAGCCGGCGTCGCCGCGATCGTCCGATCCGAGCCGGCAATGGCGCGCTGCGAGCCCATGGCGGGGCGGTTGCCGCGTCGATCTACGCGAAAGCGCGTCAACCCGATCAGCGATGCCAAGCCCATGTTTATTGCGGCGTACACCCCTGATACATAACGCGCCAAGCTTACATGAGGCTTACATTAACCATATGCGGCGGCGTTGCCGCTCCCGTTGGTTAACCCGTCGCGCGGCAGCGCGACAGCGGCCCGGGCGCCTGCGCAACTTGAACGAATGAACCAACGCCGCCTTTCTGCCTGCGGCGAACACGATCATGACGGGAACAAAGCGCGCCGACTGAAATTAGCTCGCTGGATGGTTGGAGGAAGCCGAAGTGAAGTATGGCGCATCGGCCAGGACAGCGGGTCAAGCAGAAGGGTGAGGTGCGCGCCGTGGATGACTTTTCCAACGCATCATTTCCGCCGGAGACCATCGATCTCATGAAGACCGCGATGGATGCGGCGGTGGCCACGTTGCCGGAGCCGGTCAGTTCCGCGCACGTGAAATCGATCGCGGAGAGCATCCTGCGCACCGCCGCGCTTGGCGAGCGCGATCCCGTCACGCTGCAAAGAATGGCCCTTCTGGAGCTGCAGATCAGACCTCGGGGTTGATGGAGCGACTGCGGGCAAAGCTCGAGGAAGCGGAAAATTTCGAGGGTCGTCAGCTATCTGACGCCACGCGAGACATTCGCCGGTCTCGGCTCGAACGCCTTGCTTGGTAGCGGAGGCGTCATGCCGCGCTGTGCCGCGTGAGGCCATGGATCGATTTCCCGGTTGATGCGCCGCAAACCATGATTGCGATGAGGCTCGTCGACTTTCGACAGCGCTTTCCGTTGGCGGAACCCGCGAAGGGTCTGGACGAATCTTGCCTTGAGCGCGACAATCGCTCGCCAGACCTTCGAGGATTCGACCCAATCCACCATTCGCCTCCAGTACCCATAGCCCCATGCGACGGCCGGTATCGACAGCAGCTTGTGGCGGTTGAGCTGGAAGAGCCGCTCCACAACGGTCAGCTTGAGAATTTCCGCACCGACGAGGCTTCCCAATCCAGACACCAGATGACCGGTCGCCATCAAATAAGCCGCCACCGGTTTCACGGGCTCAAGGACCATCACCGGGACGGCAAACAATGCGAGCGCGGAATAGGCGTTGAGGGAAACAATCCAGGCCCTGATTCCGTTGAATGCCGGTAGCTTGCCAATCCATTCTACAAATGGCCTGGTTACATGGGAGAACACTGCGTCCACGGCGAAGTAGAGCGCAACCAGGACGAAACCTACTGGACGAAATATGCGACGCACCGCTGCTCCTCCGATGGGGGAAAAGCGCCGAGCTGCCTGAATTGTTCCGGGCTGCGCGGGGATGACGCGGCGAAGGAAACATCGAACTCTTGAAGCCAGGCACGTGCGTGCTGAGTTCCCGATGTCCGTTTATCAGGCATGATGATGACCGCAGGTGCATATTTCGCCGATTTCGCCGATCGGGTGGGAAACAGCCGCTCCGCAGCAGCCGGCGTCACAACGTCAGCAACTGATCCAGCATGCTACGGTCGGACTTCAGCGGTCCGCGCAGCTTGCCGAGCGCGCGGACGCCTCGCCGCGGGCGTGCCGATCCGACGTTCAAAGCTCCTTCATCTCGCCCCTTGCCCATTGCTCGCGCAGCTTGAACTTCTGGATCTTGCCCGATCCGGTCAGCGGCATCGCGTCGACGACGAACCAGTGCCGCGGGGTCTTGTGCGGAGCGAGATGCTCGCGCAAATAGTCAAACAGTTCGTCCTTGTCGACGGTCGCGCCCGGCGGCGGCCGAATGAACGCCGCGACCACCTCGCCCCATTTCGGATCCGGCAGTCCGACAACGGCCACGTCTCCCACTGCCGGATGGCGAAACAGCACTTCCTCGAGCTCGCGAGGATAGATGTTCTCGCCGCCGCGAATGATCATGTCCTTGAGCCGTCCCTCGATCGTGCAATACCCCCGTGCATCCATCGCGCCGAGATCGCCGGTGTGCAGCCATCCTTCAGGGTCGATCGCCGCCCGGGTGGCAGCCTCGTTCTCGAAATATCCATCCATGATGTGATAGCCGCGCGTGCAAATTTCGCCGATCTCGCCGATCGGCACCGTCTGTCCAGTATCCGGATTGACGATCTTGACCTCGACATTGGGCATCGGCGTGCCGATCGTCCCCGCCTTGTCGGCGATGGTGTCGGTAGCCCAGGTCATCAAGGCAACCGGCGAGCATTCGGTCTGGCCGTACACGATGGTGAAGGGCGCGCCGAGTTGCTGCTCGAGGGCGGTTACGATCGCCGCCGGCACCGTCGATCCGCCGGAATAGATCGCGTTGACCGACGAAAGATCGGCTGACGCGAACGACGGATGCTCCATCATCGCGACCAGCATGGTCGGCACGCCGAGCATGGCATTGCAGCGATAGCGTTGCATCAGCTCGATCACGAGCCCGGGGTCGAAGGCCTCCACCAGAACCTGGGTGGCGCGCTGCGACATCGCACCGATCACGCAGCAGACACACCCGCCGGTATGAAACAGCGGCATGGTGGTGAGCTGCACCGCGCCCTCGGCAATGCCGGCGCGATCCGCCGTGTGGGCGCCATTGTTGACCAGGCCACGATGGTGAAGCAGCGCTCCCTTGGGAAAGCCGGTCGTCCCTGAAGTATACTGGATCATCACGGGGTCGGCCGATCGTATGGTCGGCAGTTCCGGCTTCGCCGTGTCGCCGTACGCCAGGAACGCTTCCCATTGGTCGAAGCAGATGATCTCCCGCAACTCCGGCAGGCGGGATTGCAGCGCCTGAACCGTCGCCAGCATCGGATTGCCGCGGAATTCCGCCACTACCATGACACCTGCCGCGCGCGACTGCTTCAGCACATATTCGACCTCGCCCGACCGAAGACCGGGATTGACCGTGACCAGAATGACGCCCGCCATCGCGGCGCCAAACTCGGTCATGATCCATTCGGGTATGTTGTGGGCCCAGATCGCGACCCGTTCGCCCGGCTCGAAGCGTGCCCGCAGCGCCCGCGCCGTGCGCAGGGATTGCGCATACAGCTCGGCATAGGTCCACTGCCTCCGGCTTGCCGGATCGGGGACGCCGGCAATCAGCGCGATCCGGTCGGGCGCCGTCTGCGCCGCCGACCGCAGCAGTTCGCCCAGCGTGATGTCGCGCACCGCCGGCGCGCTCGCTCCCACCGCATGGGACATTGTCAGCATGACAGCCACCTCCCCAGAACCGCATCACGACAGCCTATCCTAAACCGCGAACCAGACCTGGCACACCATCGGATTTTCACCAAAATCCGCTGGCGGCCAAGACTTTGCGGGATGTTCGTGCAGATCCGGGTCAGGCGATCGGGACCGGTCTGCGGCGGCATGAACCCGGCCCGACGACACATCCTTTGAAGGGCCATGGAACAGTATTGCGCCTGGTGGATTGATTGAGGGGGCGAGCGCGGGGAGAGTTGCCATGCATCTGCATGTTTATCGGGATGAAAGCCGCTCCAGGCATTTCGACTTGATCAGCGGCGGCGAGCGCCCAAGATCCTTCGACCTGGTCCTGGCAATAACGTCGGGCATACTGGTATTGGGCTTCGCCTGCGCCGTGATGGTGCCTTTCGTATCGACGGTGCCCGGTCTGACGGCGTGGGTCCGCTAAGCCCGGTCGCTATTGGACGACGTCCAGTTTGACCTCCGCGATCCCGCTTCGAACCATTCCCAGCGCATCGGCCGCGGAATGTGAGACATCGACGACTCGTCCCGGAACGTATGGACCGCGGTCATTGACCCGAACTGTCACGGATCGCCCGGTCGCGACGTTCGTCACCCGCAACCGGGTGCCAAACGGCAAGGTAGGATGCGCGGCGGTCAGATCGTTCGTATCGAACTTTTCGCCGCTCGCCGTCTCTTGGTCCGCCGTGTAGAAGCTGGCAATTCCCTGCGAAGCAATCTGTGTCGGCGCCGCGCCGTTGTGCCGGGCGAACGGGGTATGCTTCTTCGCGGCTGCAACACGCCCGTTGGTGACGGATGAGGCCGTTCGGCTGCGTTGCAGCGACGCCTGTCGGCTGGGGCCGGCAAATTCGGAATTTCTGCTGACAACGGATGATTGCGCGCAGCCGGCCAGCAACGCCGCCCCGAGAACGACGGCAAGCGGTCGAATGACGTTGCGGACGCGAATGCCCGAGACCGACAACGCGTCCGGAATACAATTTGTCTTGTTGGCGCCGTACGAACCCTCGGCACAATCGACGGATGACATGTTGCATCCCCACCCTGCGCCCCCAAACCAAATCCCGCCCGCAATGAGGGCGGAACCGTGGCTGGATCAGGACAAGCATGGCATCAACCGCCTGATTTAGTTGAGGTGTGATTATTGCGCCACAACCGGCCCGCAAGCTCCACGACGTCTGTTGGCATCATGACGTGAGTCCGTCATGCACGCCAAAGCACAGGTCCGTCGACCTCGAAAAGCAAAATTAGTTCTTGCCGACGACCTTCACTGGCCGGCCCTGGCTGACGAATGCATAATGTCCGCTGCCGAGCCCGCCGAACATCAGCGCCTCGACCACCGGTTCGGCAATCTCGCCGCTGGCTGCCCAATCCACGACGAAGTTGGCGCCGGTGCCGCCGCGGACGTCCGTGACGGGAACGAACACTTCAATGGTCGAAAATGGCTTCAGCGCCACCGGCTCCCGGAGATAGCTTTCCACCAGCTTTCCGCCGGTGTCGAAATAGGCGATGCGGCGAAGCACCAGCGGCCGCGTCTCCGAGGCGTTGTGGATGCTCAGCGTGACCGAGAAATCCGCCCGTAGCTTGCCCTGGCTCATCGAGACACTCGAATAGACCGGAACATAGAAGGCGCCGGACACGCCGAGATTTTCCGATGGCATCGCGGTCAGCGAATCGGAGAAGGTTCGCTCGATCCCGGCAGCAGGCTGGGCGTTGGCGGTGGCCACATGCATCGTCAGAAGGCAGGCCAGGCCGGCGGCAACGAGGCGCCCGATCCGGATGTGACACATCGCTCGTTTGATCTTCACCGTCATGCCCCTAGGTTGGGGATCGCAGTCCCCACGAATCGGTTTTGAGACATGCATGAACTCATTCGCGACATCACGTTTTGCATCCTGTTCGCATGGGCACTCGGGCTTCTGGCCCATTTTTTCCGGCAGCCGCTGATCCTCGCCTACCTTATCGCCGGGTTCTTCATTGGTCCATTCGGCACCGGCTTGGTCAAGTCCCAGGAGTCGATCAGCATCATCTCCGAGCTCGGCTTGATCTTCATGCTGTTCATGATCGGCCTGGAAATCGATCTGAAGAAGATCGTGCGCGCCGGCCGCGTGATCCTGGTTGCCGCGGGTGGGCAACTGGCGGGCGCCTGCCTGCTCGGCATCCTGTTCTTCTCGGGGATGGGGTTCTCGATCGGCGGCGGCCGCTTCGACGCACTCTATCTCTGCATTGCCTGTGCCCTGAGCAGCACCGTCATCATCGTGAAGGTGCTGTACGAAAAGCGCGAACTCGACACCCTGCCGGGACGCATTACGCTCGGCGTGCTGGTGCTGCAGGATATTTTTGCAAT
Organism: Bradyrhizobium sp.; assembly: GCA_036273255.1. Lineage (GTDB taxonomy): Bacteria > Pseudomonadota > Alphaproteobacteria > Rhizobiales > Xanthobacteraceae > Bradyrhizobium. The sequence continues at coordinate 17,465 of DASUIA010000080.1, read as the reverse complement.
CCTGTTCCTGGCGGTGCAGCCGAGTCTCGGAAGTCTCCGGATCGGCGTCGTGCTGTTGTCGATCGGCCGCGTTGGCCTGCTCGTCGCCGTGGCGCTGACGATCAGCCGCTTCGTCCTGCCACGGCTGTTTCACCAGATCGCCCGCCGCCCCGAATTGATACTGCTCGGCGCGCTGGCGTGGTGCTTCCTGATTGGCGAGATAGCCGAGCGCCTGCATCTTTCGCGCGAGATGGGATCGCTGGTGGCCGGGGTGTCGCTATCGACATTCCCCTATGCGCTGGACGTCACCGCGAAGGTCACGACGCTGCGCGATTTCTTCATCACACTGTTCTTTGTCGCGCTCGGCATGACGATCCCGATCCCCGGCCTTTCGGTGATCGGCCTTGCGCTGGCGATTGCCGCCTTCACGGTTGCCAGCCGGCTGCTCACGACCTCCGTGCCGCTTTACCTGATGAAGCAGGGTCTGCGCGCCAGCCTGCTGCCGGCGATCAATCTGGCCCAGATCAGCGAGTTTTCGCTGGTGGTGATTCAGACCGGCATCGCCAGCGGGCATATCGAGACCGAAACCGCCAGTGCGGTGTCGTTCGCATTCGTCATTCTGGCGGTGCTGAGCACCTTCGTGATCATGCGCAGCGACCCGATCACGCGGGCTGCCATCGGCATGTTGAAGCGGATCGGGATTCGCGACCTGGATCACGGCCATGCCACCGACGCGGAACACGGGGAGGGGCATGGCGAAACCCGGCGGATCGTGATCCTGGGATTTTTCCGCGCGGCCAGCGCATTGCTGACCGAGATCGAGCGAAGGAATCCATTGCTGCTCGACCAGATCAGCGTAGTCGATTTCAATCCCAACGTGTTTCGAACGCTGGTCGATCGCGGCTTGCACGTGATCTACGGCGACATCAGCAATGTCGACACGTTGCTGCATGCCGGGGTGGGAACTGCTCAGATCGTCGTCCTGAGCGTACCCGACTCGCTGTTGAAGGGCGCCAGCAATGAAAGGCTGGTGCGTCATGTACGCTCGCTCAATCCGACCGCAAAGATCGTCTCCACCGCCGATCTGCTTTCGGATGTTGACGATCTCTACGCGGCCGGCGCCGACTACGTGACGGTGACGCGTCTCAGCGATGCCCACGAGCTATTTGCAGCGATCGAGGCCGCCGACGAGGGCCTGCTGGATGACAAACGCGCCGAAATGGATGCGCAACTGATCGAGCGAAGGGAAGTGCTGGCGTAGGCCCCATGAGTCCGGTGAAATACGGCGTTTCTGCCTCAAGGTTCAATGCGGGATGGCCTTGCCGCTATCCGAATCAAACAGATGGATACGGTCCAGCATCGGCATCAGTCGTATCTCCTCACCCGGCTGGAAATCGAACCGATCGCGCGCCACCACGCAGATTTCGTTGCCGCCGACATCCGTATAAAGGTGTATTTCCGGCCCGGTCGGCTCGACGATGGCAATCCTGGCTTCGATCCCGGAGCCGTTCTGCGCGAGCATCAAATGTTCGGGACGGATGCCGTAGACCACCTGGCGGCCGCTCTCGATCTTCGCACTGGGCGGCAGCGGCAGCGCGATGTCCTTGACGCGGAACATTGGCCGGTCGTCTTCCGCGGTGACTTCGCCCCGCAGCAGATTGATGCCGGGCGCGCCGATGAATTCCGCGACGAACAGATTTGTCGGGTGGTTATAGACGTCGAGCGGCTTGCCGATTTGCTCGATATACCCGTCGCGAAGGATCACGATCACATCGGCCATGGTCATCGCCTCGATCTGGTCGTGCGTGACATAGACGGTCGTCGTGGAGAGACGCTGATGCAGTTCCTTGATCTCGGTGCGCATCTGTATCCTGAGCTTGGCATCCAGGTTGGAGAGCGGCTCATCGAACAGGAATACGGCGGGATCGCGCACGATGGCGCGGCCCATCGCCACGCGCTGGCGCTGGCCGCCGGACAATTGCCTCGGATAGCGGTCGAGATACGGCGTGAGGTTCAGGATCTTGGCCGCCCATTTGACCTTGCTGTCGATCTCGGACTTCGGCTGCTTCTTGAGCTGCATCGAGAACGCCATGTTGTCGAACACGTTCATATGGGCGTACAGCGCATAGTTCTGGAAGACCATCGCGATGTTCCGGTCTTTCGGATGCAGCCCGTTGACGACGCGGCCGTCGATGGCGATCTCGCCCGAGGTGATCGGCTCGAGGCCCGCGATCATGCGAAGCAGCGTGGACTTGCCGCAGCCGGAGGGGCCGAGCAGGACCACGAAGCTGCCCTCGTCGATCTTCAGGTCGAGGCCGTGGATGACCTCGAGATTCGCATAGCTCTTGCGGATGTTGGTCACGGTGACGGAAGCCATTAGCCCTGATCCTCATCTGCGGGCGCCGCCGTGATCCCGGCGCCTTTGCGCGCGGCCAGGATGCGATCGGCAATCTCGATGAATCCCTTGCTGCCGCGGCCGGCGGCGACGTAGGCAGGCTCGGCTGCCATGCGGCCAACGAAGTCGACGACGTTCGCAACGCCGCAGCCATAGGGCAGAAGAGCGAACATCGGAGCGTCATTCGGGCTATCGCCGCAGAATATGAAGCGTTCCTTTGCCGCGTCGAGATCGATGCCGAGCACGTCGCGGGTAAAGACGCGCGTGGTCGAGAGCTTGTCGTAGCTGCCGAACCAGCCGTTGACGTGAATGGAGGAGATCTTGGCTTTCGCACCGGCCTTCTCAAACAGCGCAACGATGCGGTCGATCGCTTCTTCCGGCAGGGGCGGCACGTCTTCGCAGAAGTCGATGGCGAGATCCGCTTCACGGTAAAGCTGGTCGGATGCGATCGCAGCGCCGGACACCTGCGCAACGATGTTCTTGCCCAACGCGTCCAGCTTGCGGCGATTCTCGGCCCGTGCGGCATCATCGGTGGCGAACCAGCGCCACATCTTTTTCTGCTGGTGATCGTAGCGAAAATAGAACGCTCCGTTCTCGCCGACGACGCCCGCGACCGGCCAGAAACGCGCGACCATGTCGCACCAGCCCGCCGGTCGGCCGGTGATCGGCACAACCGCGACCCCGGCATTGTGCAGCCGCTCCACCGCATCATAGGCAGCGGCCGGCAGCCGGCCTTCGCTGGTCAACGTGTCGTCGATGTCGGTGAACACGGCAATCAGCTTGCGGGCAACTTCGTCGGGAAATCTCACCATCGGCAGCATCACGCCTGCTCCGCGAAGCTCGAGAGCCGCCCGTTCCAATCGGCGAGCCGGGGCCAGAGTTCGGCATGGATTGCCCTGAGCTCGGCATAGCGCGCGGCGCGCTTCGGGTCGGGCTCGAAGGTCCGAACGGGCTTGCCTGCCATGGCAGCAACCCCCTCGGCAATGGTCCTGTGCCAGCCGGCGCCTTTCGCCGCGGCGATCGCGGCGCCGAGAGAAGAGGCTTCCACCGTGTCGGAACGTTGGATCGGACGGCCGGTGGCGTCGGCGAGGATTTGAACCCAAAGATCGGACGCGGCGCCGCCGCCGATCGCCACGAAATGATCGATCGGTTCGCCTGTTGCCTTCACCACGTCGTTGGAACAGGTCGTCTGCTCGAGCGCGACGCCTTCGAGGAAGGCGCGATAAAGGTCGCCGCGCCTGGTCGAGCCCGAAAGGCCGGCGATGACGCCGCGAGCCGAGCTATCCCAATAGGGCGTCATGCAGCCCTGCCAGTAGGGCACGACGACGACGCCGTTCGCGCCGATGGGGCTCGCCGCCGCCTCCTTCTCCAATGCAATCAGGAGATCGCCCTTGCTCGCGGCGCCGCTCGCGAATAATTCCCGGGCCAGCCAATCGACCAGGAATGTGCCGGAGCGCAGGCAGGTCTCGAAGATGTAACCGCGGTCCGCGATGGCGATCTCGGTGCGGAAGGCGCGGTGGTGCGCATATTCGCTGCCATAGCTGCCCGAGACCAGCGCCGTGCCAAGGTTGATATAGGCCCGATCGGGATGATCGGCAGAAACGCCGGCGCCGGTGCCGGCGCACTGGCCGTCGCCGCCGCCGGCAATGACCGGGAGTCCTGCGGGCAATCCCGTCGCTTCGGCTGCTTTCGCGGTGAGCGTGCCGGTCTGGATGCCGGGTGCTGCCAGATCCGGCATCTGCGCCCGTCTGACGCCGATGGCGTCCAGGATTTCAGCCGACCAATCCCGCTTGAGCATGTCGAGCGCGCCCGTGGGGTCCGCGGACGCGGTGGAGGTGGTCCAGTTGCCGGTGAGATGAAAGGTGAGATAGCCGTGCACTTCGGTAATGCGCTCGGCGCGGGCGAACACGTCGGGTTCGATCTCGCTGGTCCAGATCATGCGATAGATCGGCGGCACCAGATCCAGTGGCTTGCCGGAAATCGCGTGCACGCGTTCGGCGCCGAATGTCCTGCCGAAGCGATGCAATTGAGCTCTGGCGCGCTCGTCAAGCCAGACCATTCCGGGGCGCAATGCCCTGCCGTCTTCGGTAAAGAAGCTGAAGGTTTCGCGTTGATTGGAGATGCCGATCGCGGCAACGCGCCCGGGATCGATCTTGCCGGCTATTTGCCTGAGCGCGCCCGCGGTCGAACTCCACCATTCCGCGGGATCCTGTTCGAAATAGCCGGGTGCCGGGTTGCTCATGGCGATCGCGACCCGGCCCTCCGCGACCGAACGGCCCCGTGCATCCCAGGCGATCGCCTTGGTTGCCGACGTCGAGCAGTCGATTCCGATGACCAGGTCGCGTGACATTCACCTACTCGAAATGAACGGAGGAGCAAGCGCGCCTCCGTTCCCGTGGCTGAAGCAGTCCTAGAGAAGACCGGCGTCCTTGGTCTTGGCGTCGATGATCTTCGCGACCGCATCCATACATTTCTTGGCGTCGCCGCCATAGTCCTGGCCGGTGACCAGTTTGCCGAGCTCGGTCGGCAGTTCGTTGGTCGAGTAGCCGATCCAGAGCGGGAAATGCGGCTCGGTGGCGATCACGTTGTTGATGGTCCACTTTACCACATCGAGATGGCGGGTGGTGCCGGCCATTACCTTTGCCTTCGCCTTGACGCGCGGATCCTCGAAGCAGGAGTTGCGCGTGGGGGCAAATCCGCCCGCCAGCGTGCACCGGGTCATGATCTCCTTGCAGGTTCCCCACTGCATGAAGATCCAGGCGGCCTCGCGGTTCTTGGAGTATTTCGACAGCGCAATCGGTGATCCACCCTGGTGCCCCGCATTCGGTTTCTCATTGAACCCGCAATCGGCGGGCGATCGCAACGAGATCGGCGTCAGCGGCCTGGCGGGCTCCCAGAGGCCGCGCACCTTGGAGTCGTCGGCATCGAGACCGGGGAAGAATTCGTCCCAGCTCTGTACCAACGCCACCTGTCCCGAATGCATCATCTCGAACTGGCCGTCCCAGTTCGAGGCGGTGGAGTTCGGCGGCGCATTCTTCAGGAGTTCCTGATACCATTTCAGACCGGCAATGGCCTTTTCGTCGTTGCCGGAGAATTTCTTGTCCTTGCCGAAGATCGAGCCGCCATGGCCCCAGACTGCCTGGCTCCAGTCGCACTCCAGCGAGTAATGGCCGGATTTCGCCTGCAACCCGGTGCCGTAGATGCCGGCGGACTTTTCGGCCGCCGTGATCGCCTTTACGGCATCGGTGAACTCCGGATAGGTGCTCGGCACCTTGATCCCGTGCTTCTCCAGAAGGTCCTTGCGGTACATCAGGATGAAGATCGGTATGTCGAAGGGAATGCCCATCCACTTGCCGTCCACCAGCGACTCGCCTTCGACCAGCGGCTTGCAGAAATCCTCAAAATCGAAGTCCGGCATCGCAAGTTCGGGCTTGTCCTTGTAGTACTGGATCGGATCGATGCAATCCTGCGCGAACGCCGCGACCCATGACTGGTCGAGGTAATAGATGTCGTAAGTGCCGAGCTGGCCCTGGACATCCTGCATGGCCTTGGCCAGCACCTGTTCGAGCGGCACGATCTCGATCTCGACCTCGATGCCGGTCGGGTCGGTGAATTCCTTCTTGATCTGGTTGAGCACGACGGTCGGCGGCGTCGCTTCGGAAGTGTAACGGATCTTGGTGCCGCGGTATTTGCTGCCGACCTCCTTCAGCCATTTGGCCTGACTGTCCGGCAATCCATCGGCATAGGCCTGCTCGGCAATGCCGAAGCCGCGGACGCCACGGCGATGTCCACCGAGCATGCCGAGCCCGAACGACGAGAATCCGATCCCGGCCAGCCCCATGCGGCGCAGAAATTCGCGCTTTGAAATCCGGCGTTCGGTGAAGGCGTTGGCGGAGTCGATGATGTAGGTGCGTTTGTCGTGCTCTTTGAAGCTCATGGCTTTCCTCCGGTTGATATTCTGGTCGTTTCCGTTCGTTGCGTTCTTCCTACTCCTTAAGTGACCCAAGGGTCAGTCCCCGGACCAACTGTCGTTGCACCAACAAGATGAAGATGAAGCTCGGCAGCATCGCGGAGGTGCCGAGTGCCGCGATGAATCCCCACTCGGTGCCGGTGGAAGTGACGAAAGTCGAAATCTTCACAGGCAGCGTCCTGATCGAGGTGGTCAGGAACAGCGAAAGCACGAATTCGGTCCACGAAAAGATGAAGCAGAGCACCGCCGTCGCGGCGACCCCGCCTTTGACGAGAGGCAGGATGATCCGGCGGAAAATCTGGAAGCGGGTCGCGCCGTCGATCATCGCGGCTTCATCCACCTCGCTCGCCACGTCGTCGAAGAACGACTTCATCAGCAGCACGCAGATCGGAATGTTCATCAGCGTGTCGATCAGGACGAGGCCAAAGACCGTGTCGAGCAGGCGGAGATAGTGAAACATGAAGACGAGCGGCACGATGATCGCGATCGGCGGCATGAAGCGCTGTGACAGCACCCAGTTGAGGAAGCCCTGCTGGCCGCGGAATCGCATCCGCGACAGGGCGTAGGCGGCGGGCACCCCGAGCAGGATGGTCAGCAGTGTCGAGCCGACGGCGACCAGCGTCGAATAGAGGATGGTATCCCGGGAATCGTAGGAGCTGGCACCGCCGACGCCGAATGTATCGCCGGCGGCGGTCGCGGCCTCCGAACGCGAATGGCCGAGCAACGTCACCTTGTAGTTGGTCGCCGTGGGCGTGAAGTTGAAGAAGACGACCTCATCCTTGTTGAAGATCGCGGAGGTCGGCTTGATCGACGTCAACCCCCACCAGAACAGCGGAAACATGAACAGAGCGACGATGACGATCGCCGTGACGTCGCGCAGCCGGTGCGTGAGCCAGGTGCCCTGCATCAGAACCTCACCTTGAAGATCTTGATGAACAGGGTCGACGTCACCACGACCAGGATCAGCGTGAACAACGCGATGGCGGAGGCATAGGGAAAATTGGCTTCCTTGAAATAGATGATTCCCGCGTAGGAGGTCAGCGTCTCCGTGGCCGTGCCGGGGCCGCTGTCGGTCATCACCTTGACGTAGTCGAAGATCCGAAAGAGATCGACGCCGCGGATCAGCACGGCGAGCGCGACGATGCGCGACATCATCGGCAGCGTCAGCTTGAAGAACGCCTGGACGGCGGTCGCCCCGTCGATCGCCGCCGCTTCATACGGCTCCTTCGGCAACGCGCGCAGTCCCGCCAGCATGATCAGCACCATGAACGGCGTCCACTGCCAGACATCGGTCAACAGCACGCCGAACAGGGCGCTCCTCGCACTCGCAAGGATCGGGAATTGCGGCGACCAGAGATGGACGGCATAGAGTCCGCGGCTGAGCACGCCAAACGATCCGTCCAGCATGAGGAGGAACATCATGCCGGCCGCAGCCGGCGGAACCACCAACGGCAGCGTCATCAGCGCCCGCAAAAGACCGTAGCCCCTGCGGTCGGTATCGAGCAGCAGGGCGATCAGCATGCCGAGGACAAGCTCGATGCTGCAGGCAAGTCCGGTATAGAGATAGGTGTGACCGATGGCGCCCCAGACGCGCTCGTCGGCGAACAGCTTGACCCAGTTCCAGGTGAAATTGAGCGTTTCGGTCCGCATCATCGGATTGCGCTTGTGCAGCGAAAGCCAGATCGCGTAGAGCAGCGGGTAGACTCCGAACATCACCAGCATGGCGGTCATCGGGAACAGCCAGGGAAAGGGATGTTCCGACATCAGAAAGCGCGGCAGGGCGAAGCGCCGCGCCGGCCATTCGCCCAGGGCGCTCCCGCCTATCCTCGCTCCGACCTCCTGCGTCATGCCGTCTCAATGCTCCTGACGAGTCGGCGTGATGCAGATTTCCTGGATCAGCACGTTTTGCGGCATCTGATAGGCAAAAAGGATGGAGTCGGCGACGTGATCCGCGGAAATTCCGCCGCCTATCCGGACCTTGTTGGCGCGGTAGCTGGCGAGCGTGTTCTTGTCGGTTACATGATCGAGCACTTCCGTCTCGATCACGCCGGGCGAGATCACGATCACACGCACGTCGTGCGGCGCGAGATGGGCGCGAAGGCTGTCCGACATGCCATGGACGTAATATTTGGTGCCACAATAGACAGTGTGGTCCGGATAGACCTTGCGGCCGGCGATCGAGCTCATATTGACGATGGTGCCGCGCTTGCGCGCAATCATGCCCGACATGACCGCGTGGATGCCGTTCATGACGCCGTTGATGTTGATGTCGATGGTTTCATCCCACTCCGACGGATCCTGCCGCGTGACGTCGGCAAGTCGCGCGATGCCGGCATTGTTGAACAGGCAGTCGGTCGGACCGTATTTTTTCTCGCCCTCGGCGACGGCGTCGGCAACCGCCTTGCGGTCGCGAACATCGACCTGCCGGCAGACCGTGTTCGGCAGGTCGAGCGCCTCCATGCGATCGATGCGCCGCGCGAGCAGCAGCAGCGGATGGCCGGCCTTCGAAAAGGTGCGCGCCGTGGCGGCGCCGATACCGGAGCTTGCACCGGTGATTACGACAAGCGGCTTGTCCATCCGTCTGTCCTCCCGCAATCGGTTATCGTCCAGGCTTTTTCGGCCCGGTTCAGGCAGAAACCCGCCACTATAGGCGAAGCTCCTGCAAGTTCATTGCACCGCGACCAGCGCCTGGGCGGTCGGCTCGTCGGTGATCAGGATCGTGGCGTAGCCACCGCGCAGCATGGCATTGATGGCGTGAATTTTTTCCGGACCGGCCGCGACGCAGATGCGTTCGGGAATCTTCGCGATTTCCGGAAGCGTCAGGCCGATCATCTGTTCGTCGAGTGGCCCCAGCACGGGACGCCCTTCCGCGTCGAGGAACCGCCCCGACATCACCGCGATGGCGCCGCCTTTGACATAGGGCCGCATATTCTCCGGCGTCATGTAGCCGCTACGCAATGCCATGCTCGCGGAATCGAGACCCGTGACGCCGAACAGGACCTTGGTACACGAGCGGATCAGCTTGAATTGCTCGATCAACGAGGTTTCCTGCATGAACAGCCTTTTCACATCGGGCCGTGAGACGATGCCGGGTGCGTGTAGGTTGACGCAGCGGGCGCCGATCCGATAGGCGATGTTGGACGTGCACAGTTCCGGCGAGAATTCCGCCGTTCCGATGGCGCTGCCGGCGATCTGCACCACCGTGACGCCGGGCATGCGCGCCTCGGCCAGCGCCGCCGACAGAGAGAGCACGGTGCGGCCCCAGGAAACGCCGAGCACATCGTCGGGTTCGAGGATTTCCGCCAGCAGGCGTGCGCCGGCACGGCCCACGCGCTCGTAGATCGGCAGCCGGCCGCCATCCTCCGGCACCACTACACAGCTCGAAAGGTCGAAGCGGTCGCTGACCATGCGGGCGATACGCACCGACTGCAAATGTCCGGACGCAACCGCGATGGTCACGATATTCCTGTCGCGCGCCTCCTGCAGGAAGTTCACCACGGATGCGCGCGATACGCCCAACTGCTCCGCCACTTCTTCCTGCGTCATGCGCTCCTCATAGTAGAGCCAAGCCGCCCAAATGATCGGATCGCCGGCAAATTCCGGCGGCGTCAGAAGTTCGCTTCGCCTGATGCGGGACTGGCCCCCGCTTCGTTCCTGGCTGCGCACCATGCCAGCTCTCCGCTGCCGTCTGTAATAAACGACACTACAGATTGACAATTGTCAAGCTTCATGAAGAAATGTCAAATCTGAGTGACAAATGTCGCAACGCGATATAACGACGCCGCGCCGCAAAAGAAGCGCGAAGGGCCATTGGCCATTCGGAAGCAGGACGAAAGATGAAACGCTGGACCGCGCTCATCGACGACATGGTTGCCGGCCGATGGATCAATCCCGAAACCGGCAAGCCGGGAACGGTGCCGTACAAAAGCGTGGTGATCGCGGAAACGCTAGAGGGCCGCGAATCCGAGCTCGTGACATCGCTCGGTATCAAGGGCCGGATCGCCGTGGTCTGCGACGAGAACACGCGCGATGTGATGGGGCTTCGCGTTGCAAAGGCGCTGCAGGCGGCCCACAATTCGGGCATTTCCGGCGTCGATACCATCGTGCTCGACCATCCGCACGCCGATGAAGCGAACCTCGACGGGCTGCGCGAGAAGACGCGGCACGCCGACGCGCTCGTTGCGGTCGGCTCGGGCACGGTCAACGATCTCTGCAAATACGTGACGGCGACCGACGGCCGCAGTTACTGCGTGTTCGGCACCGCGCCCTCGATGAACGGCTACACCTCGACCACGGCATCGATCACGCTCGCGAACGGACTCAAGGTCTCCAAGCCCGCCCATGCGCCGCTCGGCGTATTCATCGACCTGAAGGTCAATGCGGCGGTGCCGACCTACCTCGTCGCCTCGGGTTTCGGCGATTGCCTGGTACGCCCGGTGGCGCAGTTCGATTGGTGGCTCTCGCATCGCATGCTCGATACCTTCTATACCGAGCTGCCGTTCCAGCTTGAAACCGCCGACGAAAGAGAGTTGATGGCGCGCGCCCCCGATCTCGCCAAGGGCAACATCGAAGCGGTCGGCTATCTGCAGCGCGTGCTCACCCTCTGCGGCTTTGGCGTCAGCTTCACCGGCATGAGCAATCACGGCTCGATGGGCGAGCATCAGATTTCGCACTACATCGACTGCTTCGCCGGCGACCGTCATCCCGGCACTTTGCACGGACAACAGGTCGGCGTCGCAAGCCTGACCATGGCGCGGTTGCAAAAACGCCTTCTCGATGCCGATACGCCTCCGACGGTTTTCGCCACGAAGATCGACGTCGCCGATATGCGCCGGCGCTTCGGCACCGAGGTAACCGAAATCTGCCTGGCCGAAATGGCGCAGAAGTCGCTGGACGAACCGGCAGCGGAAAAGTTCAACGCCAAGCTTCAGGCGATCTGGCCCGAGCTGCGCAACGAGCTGAAGGCCTTCGTCGTTCCGGTCGAGGTCCTGCACAAGGCGCTCGCGGATGCGGGCGGGCCGACCACGGCGCGGGAACTCGGGCTCGACATCGACTTCTATCGGGAGGCCGTGATCCATGCCCGCGAAATCCGCAAGCGATATTCGGCGCTGGACCTCGCGGCCGATGCCGGATTCATCGAGGAGTTCGCCGCGGGCGAGAGTTGAGCGCCGCACCCGTTCACGCTGTCGAGGCCGTGGTGTCCGTCGACCGGTATCGAAAAGCCAGAAGGATCAGGGCATGAAGCGAGAGGAACGAAAACTGCGTGAGGCCATCATCGACAAGTGCCGATGGATGAACGCGTCCCACCTCAACCAGGGCACCTCCGGCAACATTTCCGCCCGTCATGACGGCAGAATGCTGATCACACCGTCGGCCATTCCCTACGATTCCATGAAGGCGGAGATGATCGCCTCCATGCCGCTCGAAGGCGAATATGGTCGATGGGATGGTCCGTTGAGGCCTTCCACCGAATGGCGCTTCCATCTCGACATCATGCGCGCGCGGCCGGATGTCGGCAGCATCGTCCACACCCACTCGACCTACGCCACGGTGCTGGCGATCGCGCGCAAATCCATTCCCGCGTGTCATTACATGATCGCGGCGTTCGGCGGAAACGACATCCGCTGCGCAGGCTACGCGCGCTACGGCACCAGGGAGCTGTCCGAATTCGCCCTTGCCGCGCTCGATCAACGCAACGGCTGCCTGCTCGCCAATCACGGCATGATTGCGGTTGGCGCCAATCTGGACAAGGCCATGTGGCTCGCGGTCGAGCTCGAGACGATCGCGCGCCAGTATTATTTGTCGCTTGCACTCGACCAACGCTTCATTCTGAGTGAAACGGAGATCGCCGAGACCGCGAGGGGATTTACGACCTATGGCTTGCAGGACGAGCCGCAACCGCTTGTGCGGCGGGCTTCGACCAGGCATGCCTCGCGCGGGGCGACGAAACGAAGGCCCACACGATAGCTTGCGACGAGCGGCATGGCGGAGGATCCGGTGGGCCTATACGGGAGCACGAATGGTCATGGTCGCGGCAACGCGGGCGCGCTGCTTGGCGGCTTGCGAACCTGAACCTCCTGCTCGAAGCCATACGCGAGCTCGATCAAACGCCCCTCGCTCCAGGGCTTTCCCAGGATGTCCATTCCGACCGGTACGCCCAACGGGGCTGTCGCGGTCGGCTGAGAGAAGCCTGCTGGTACGGTGATGGCCGGAAAGCCGGTAACCGAAGCCAGAATGCCGTTGCGGTCGGCTTGATTGGGTTCGGTCAGCGGCACCACCAGCCGCTTCTGCAGCGGATAGACCAGGGCATCGAGTTTGTGTTCGGCGAAAATCGAAGTCAGCGCCCGACGTGTCCGCTGGTTTCGAAGCAGCCGTTCCCTGTAGTCCGGCTCCTCCAGGCCGTTCGCGAAGCTTTCCGCGCTGGACAGGAATTTCTCCAGCGACGGCTTGTGAAACTTGCCGGACGCGATGACCTCGGCGAGTGATCTTGCCGGCGCATTGGAGATGGCTGCGAGATAGGCGTTCAACCGCGTCTTGAACTCGTACTTCTGGACGTCATTGTCGGCATTGATCCTCTCTGCATCCAGAGCAGGCACGTCAAGCTCGATCAATTCGGCTCCCGCGCTCTTCAAGGCAACCATTGCGGCAGCGATCACGCCGTTCACCTCCCGGTGCATGGCACCGCTCCCGAGCAGTGTCCTCAGGAGCCCCATGCGGGCGCCGCGTAGTCCATCCGGTTTGAGGAATTGAGCATAGCTCGTTGGTATATTGCCGAAACTCGATGCCGTGGCTGGATCGTTCGGATCGCAGCCAGCCATGACCTCCAGCAGCCGCGCGGCGTCCGCAACCGTGCGCGCGATCGGCCCGATCGCGTCCTGGGTTTCTGAAACCGGCATGATGCCGGCACGGCTCAAAAGGCCCCTGGTCGGACGAATGCCGACCAGAGCATTGGCCGAAGCGGGCGACCGGATCGAGTTCACCGTGTCGCTGCCGGTGCCCGCGAGCGCCAGGTTTGCGGCTACCGCGGCCCCCGTTCCGCCGCTCGAGCCGCCGGGCGTTCGCGTCAGATCATAAGGATTGAGCGTCTGTCCACCGAGTGAACTGACGGTCGTGCCCGACAGCGCGAATTCGTGCATGTTGGATTTGCCGAGGATGATCGCGCCAGCCTTGCGCAGCCTGGCGACGACGAAGGCATCCGCCCGTGGCTGCATTCCGGCAAGCGACGCCGAGCCACCCGTGGTCGGCAGATCGGCCGTGTTGTAGTTGTCCTTGAGCACCAGCGGAACACAGTGCAGCGGTCCGGCGGGCGCCCCACCCGCTCGTTCGGCGTCGAGACGGTCTGCCTCCGCAAGCGCATTCGGATTCAGCGTGAGAATCGAGTTGAACGTTGGACCATCGCGATCGTATGCGGCAATCCGATCGAGATAAGCCTGGACGATCTGGCGGCCGGTCCTGACATGGGTCCGCAGCGCCTGCTGAACGCCGGCAACGGTGGTCTCCTCGATTGCGAAGTCTTCGTCAGCCAAAATAGCCCGAGAGAATCTTCTTATCGACCTTGCAGATGTAGGTGTATTTCGGATTGACTACCTGGGTGCACCGCGCTTCCGCAATTTGACCCAGAAGCATGTAGCCTTCCGGGGCCGGAATTTTCCAGTCGTCCTCCAGCCAATAAACCATCTCCTCGAAGGCAATGCGCATCGCATCTTCGAGCGGCCGCGCGCAGCCCAGCGTGCAGATATGGGTCGGCGTTTCGATGCGCGGGTGATTCAGCCGGGGTGGCGCCTTGCCCAGCGAGACCTTTACCGTCAGTGTCGTGGCAATTTCGATCGCACCCATGCCATTGCATTCGCCGTCGCCCTGAATCGCGTGGCAATCGCCGAGAAAGAGATGTGCTCCCGCCTTGTTGACCCGCAGCAGGACGGTATTGCCCGTCGTGATTTCCTGAACGTCAAGATTGCCGCCATGCGGACCGTTGTCCACGGTGAGGACGGCGCCGTGCACCGGCGCGACGCCTATGACTCCGATCATCGGCCGTATCGGCAGTTTCAGGTGCTCGTTCCAGTGCACGAAATCACCCTTCACCTCGACGACCCTCGTCTGCCTGCCAAACTCCTTCCGCCGCACCCAATCGGGAAACATTCCGATACCCGGCCACAGGGCCGTAAACCCAAGCTTGTCGAGTTCGATCTCGAGGATCTCGACGTTCAGCACGTCGCCGACCTTCGCGCCCCGCACCTCGATCGGGCCGGTTGCGCCATTGACGAAGGGAAGCGTGACGTCGCTCTCGACCAATTGCTGTCCCAGATGGCGGATCGTACCGTCGTTGACGTTGATGGCGCATTCCACCACGAAGGTCTCGCCGGCCTCGACGCTGGCGATGAAGGCGTCATCTCCCGAAAGCGCATATTTGATGTTGCCCGCTTTGCTCACACGCTGGATCATTTTTTTCTCCTGACTGGAAGTTTCCCCTGATCTCAATGAATGCGGCGCCACGGCATGAGAAGACGCTCGATCCTGCCCACCACGGAGGTCAGAAGCAGCGCCAGCACGATGGTTGCGACCAACGCGGCGAAGACCTTGGGAATGATGTAGAGCGAGCCGGCCTTGAAGATGGCGTGTCCCAGACCCTCGGATGACGACATGAATTCGCCGACGATTGCGCCGATCAGGGCAAAACCTACCGTCAGCTTCAGCCCGGCAAAGATGTCGATCAGCGAGGCCGGTACGACGAGCTTGCGAAAGATCTGGAATTTTGATGCGCCCAGCGTCCGCATCAGATTGATCTGGTCGGTATCGACGCCGACCGCGCCCTTGTACGACGTGACCAGGGCAACGATCACCACGGACAGGGTCGACATCGCCACTTTTGAAATCAATCCGGTGCCGAACCAGATGATGATGATCGGCGCCAGCGCGATGATCGGGATCGAGCCGAGCGCAATCACGAACGGCTCGACTACCCGGGAAACGAACCTCGAGTACCATAACGAAAGGCCAATGATGGTGCCGATGAGATTCCCGACCAGAAAGCCGAGCAGGGTTTCGAGGCCGGTGACATAGCTATCGCGCCACAGGCTGCCGTCCTTGATCATCTGGTACAGAAAGCCGGCAATCGCCGAGGGCGACCCGAACATGAAGGCTGCCTGCTTGTTGCTCGCCGTCATGTAGTCCCAAAAGCCGAGCAGCAGCGCCAGCAACGCAGCTTGCGCAGCAAGCACAATCGCCGCCGCGCGCAGCCTCTGCCGGCGCCGGACAGCCGCCGGAACGGGCGTTCGTGCAACGAGGTCGTTGGCGCGGCTCATCCCGCTCTCTGCATCCGCGGTCATTGCAACACGACGTCGAGGTCGGCCCAGATCTGCCTGACGTATTTGCTGAAATCGCGGCTGTCACGCGCCGCCATCATGTCGGTCCGTTCGATGCCGAGTTCGATATCATAGATCGCCTTCACCTGGGTCGGCCGTTTCGAAAGCACGATGACACGATCCGCAAGCGATACCGCTTCCTCGATATCGTGGGTGATGAGCAGAAGCGATCGGCCGCCCTCGCGGACCAGTTTTGCGGTGTCGCTTTCGATCAAGAGCTTGTTCTGAAAATCCAGTGAGGCAAACGGCTCGTCGAGCAGCAGCACGGCCGGTTCATTCACCAGGGTACGAGCCAATGCCACGCGCTGACGCATGCCGCCCGAAAGTGTCGAAGGGTAGTGATCGGCGAAGCCGTGAAGCCCCAGCCGGTCGAGCATGGCACGGCTGCGATCGTGGGCCTCGTTGGCCGCGATGCCGCGGATTTCAAGGCCAAGCATCACATTGCCATGCGCGGTTCGCCAGGGCAGCAGCAGATCCTTCTGCAGCATGTAGCCAACATTCTGCGGCTGACCGGTGATGGCCTGGCCGTACCAACTGATCCGGCCGGCATCCGGCGCCAGCAATCCGCACAGGGTGTTCAGCAGCGTCGTCTTGCCGCAACCCGACGGTCCGACAATGCTGACGATCTGACCGTTGTCCAGCGTCAGGCTCAGATCGCCGATGACCGGGACAACCCGGTCATCGACGTCATAACTTTTTGCAACATGGTCGACGACGAGCGGAATGACGCGATCGGCATTCGGCCCGGCGATGGAAGCCCTGGTGGTATGGCTTGCTTCGCCCTTCATTTGAGGCTGGCAACCGCCTTGTCCGCAAAGCTGTTGTCGATGATCTGATCGAACGGAACCGTGCCTTTGGCGTTGCCGAGATAGACCTGCATGTCCATCAGATTTTTCCATTGATCCGGTTTGGTGACGACGGACTCTGCAGGTATCTTGTATTTGAGTTCGGCATCGATCGCCTTGTCGACGACGTCTCCGGGCAGGTCGGGAAATTCCTGGCGGGCGACCTGCTTTGCAAATGCCGGATCGGCGTAGGTCTTTCGGGAAGCCTCCTCGAAGGAGGTTACCAGCGCCTGCACCATCTCCGGATCCTTCTTGATGGTGCTGGGCAGCACCATGATGCCGGTATTGCAGAACGGCCCGATATAGCTTGCAAAGTCGAACACCACTTTGGCGCCCTGCGCTTCGGCGGCGGCGACGCTTGGCTGATAGGCGATCGCGATATCGGCTTGGCCCGCCAGCATGGCCGCGATCTCGGTACCCGGATTCACCGGAACAATCGTCGCATCCACGCCGACCTTCAGGCCGGCCTTTTCCAGAAGCCGCTTTGCGACGCTGTAGTTCGTGTTTGGCTCAGGCGAGGTGACGATCTTCAGGCCCTTGAATTGTTTCGGGTCGGTGATCGGCTTCAGCGTTTTTGACACGCCGAAATAATGCGCACGTTGCACGACGGTGCCGACCACGACACCCGGGCCACCGTTCTCACGCGAAATCTGCGCCATCGTGGCATCCCCGATCGCAAAATCCGCCGATCCCCCGAGCACGGCGGCGAAAGTCTGAGTGTCGCCACCGGCCGCGGTCACCTTCATGTCGAGGCCGTTTTTCTTGAAGATGCCGGAATGCATGCCGACGTAGAGATTGATGTAACCGAGATTGTGGACGGCTTCGCTGAAGCGCACCTCCTTGAGCGGCGCGGCGCGGGCAAGACCCGAACCGACGGACGCAATCGCGACACCTCCTGCGACTGCGGCGGAGGT
>DASUIA010000079.1:0-2228 GCA_036273255.1 Bradyrhizobium sp. | reverse complement strand
CTCAGCCTTTTGCTGCGCCTGCTGCTGACTGCACTCTCCTCCGGCGTGCTGATCAAGCCAGCGTGAAATCCGCCTTCTTCACGGACGACGGATTAACCCGCGACTTTATTGCACGCTCAGCGCCACGAAGCGCAACTCGCCATCGGCGTTGGAAACGAGCAGCAACACCGACTTCTTGCCGTCCTTCTTGAGCTGATCGACGCGC
Source organism: Bradyrhizobium sp. (assembly GCA_036273255.1). Classification (GTDB taxonomy): domain Bacteria; phylum Pseudomonadota; class Alphaproteobacteria; order Rhizobiales; family Xanthobacteraceae; genus Bradyrhizobium. The sequence goes on along the minus strand of DASUIA010000079.1, from coordinate 2,023 downwards.
TTTCTGATGTCGGCCGCACTTGCCACCGCTTCCTGCGCCACCTCGACGATGACGTCGCCCGCGGACAGCCGCTTCTCGGCAGCATCGGAAGCGCCGTCGACGCCGGTGATGAGGACGCCCTTGACGCTGTCCTTGATCTTGTAGCGGCCGCGCAGATCCTTGCTCAATGTCGCCAGATCAAGCCCGAGCGCCTTCTGCGTCACCGGCTTGTCGGCCGGCTCGTCCTTTTTCAGTGCGGCCTGCTGCGTCTTGTCGTTGTCCTCAAGCCGGCCGAGCGTGACCTTGCGGGTCTCCTCCGCGCCTTTACGGATGACAACCACGTCCACGTCCTTGCCGACCGCGGTGTCAGCAACGATGCGCGACAGGTCCTTCGGCTCCTTGATGTCCTTGCCGTCGAACTTTACGACCACGTCGCCGGTCTCGATGCCGGCGGCCTTGGCCGGCCCGTTGGGATCGACCTTGCCGACCAGCGCGCCGCGCGCGGGCTTGATATTGAGGCTTTCCGCAATCTCGTCGGTGACGTTCTGGATGCTGACGCCGAGCCAGCCACGGCGCAACTCGCCGAACTTCTGCAGTTGGTCGACCACGCCGGCGACCGTCTTGGACGGCACCGCAAATCCGATGCCGATCGAGCCGCCGGAGGGCGAGATGATCAGGGTGTTGACGCCGATCACCTCGCCGTCGAGGTTGAACAGCGGACCGCCGGAATTGCCGCGGTTGATGGCGGCATCGGTCTGGATGTAGCTGTCGTAAGGACCGGACGAGATGTCGCGGTTCTTGGCCGAGACGATGCCGGCCGTCACCGTGCCGCCGAGACTGAAGGGGTTACCGATCGCGATCACCCAGTCGCCGAGCCGCAGCTTGTCGGAATCGCCGAACTTCACCGCAGTCAGCGGCTTCGGTGGCTTGAACTTCAGCACCGCGAGGTCGGTCTTCTTGTCGATGCCGACGATCTCCGCCTTGATCTTGGTGCCGTCATTCATGATGACGTTGATCTCGTCGGCATCCGCGATGACGTGATTGTTGGTGACGACAATGCCTGTGGGATCGATGATGAAACCGCTTCCGAGCGAGTTGGTCTTGTGCGGCTGGAGATCGCCGCCCTTGCCGCCCCTGCGATTCTTGAAGAAATCCTCGAAGAACTCCTCGAAGGGCGAACCCGGTGGGAGCTGCGGGATCGCACCGCGGCCATCGCCGCCCTTCGCCTCCACCGTCTGCGAGGTCGAGATGTTGACCACCGCGTCGATCACCTTCTCGGCGACATCGGCGATGCCTTCGGGTCCGCGCGCCAGGGCCGGCGCGGAGATCAACATCGACGCCGCGCCGAGACAGACCGCCGCCAGTATCGGGCGCAGGCGATGGCTCAGGGCTGTGGTGACAGCGGTCATATCGGCTCTACTCCAGCGGTGTGGGAAGGTTCCTGCCACACTGCGCCGGACGGGGTCGCGGCGCAAGCGTGCCAACTCACTAATGTCGCAACCATGAATCGCCATCCAATGCGGCAAAAAGCCGACGATAAAGCCTCACGATCCCGTACCAGGCCTGCATCAGATCGGTCGGCGGACCACCCAGATCAGGATCAGGCCGGCGATGGCCGATCCGATGCCGACGGCGCGCAGAATATGATCCGGCGTTGCCAGCGCACTTTTCATGGCCTTGCGCATCCATGCCGGACTTGCGGCGAACATCAGGCCTTCCAGGACGAACAGGATACCCACACCGATGAGGAAGTCGGTGAAAGCTATGGACCTCATCGGACTGGAACCTCCCGTTCGACTTTTTTCATTCGCCGGCGGGACGTTTCTCCCTGCCGCTGGTCGTCTGGCCGTCAGGTCGGCGAACCCGCTAGGGCTGCTTCGCCGGCGCCGGCGCCGCCCCGGCATGCCCTGAGGGGTTGCCGAAGTAACGGAAGAAATCGGAGTCGGGCTTGAGCAGGAAGCGGGTGTCGCTTCCCTTCATGCCGTGTTCATAGGCTGACATCGAACGGTAGAACGCGAAGAAGTCCGGATCCTTGCCATAGGCC
>DASUIA010000078.1:0-3191 GCA_036273255.1 Bradyrhizobium sp. | reverse complement strand
ATGGCACGCTCGACTATCAGGGCGACGGACGATCCGACACGACGTACTCGATCGAGGGCGACGTGATCTACAAGCTGACCCGCAATCTCTGGATCAAGGGCACGCTGCGCCGCGACATCCTCGATTCCAACATCGCCGGCGCGAGCTCGGCGTCGACGGTGGTGATGGCGGGAGTGCGGGTGCAGAACTGACGGCGACGCGGCTCACCGCGGCAGGTTGGTCGTCCCCGTCAGGAACTGATCGATCGCGCGCGCGCATAGCCGGCCCTCGCGGATCGCCCAGACCACCAGCGACTGGCCGCGGCGCATGTCGCCGGCGGCGAACACGTTCGGCTGCGAGGTCTTGTAGTCCTGGGTGTTGGCGCGCACGTTGCCGCGCGGGTCGAGATCGACACCGAGCGTCTTCAGCAGGCCCTCATGCACCGGGTGCACAAAGCCCATCGCCAGCAGCACAAGCTGGGCGTCGAGCTCGAACTCGGTGCCGGCGACCGGACTGAACTTGTCGTCGACCTGGATGCAATGCAGCTTGGCGACCCGGCCGTCGCTGCCGGAGAAATTCCGGGTCAGGACTGCGAATTCGCGCCGTGCGCCTTCGGCCTGGCTCGACGAGGTCCGCATCTTCAGCGGCCAGTTCGGCCAGGTCAGGCCCTTGTTCTCGTGTTCCGGCGGCGCCGGCATGATCTCGAGCTGCGTCACCGACAGCGCGCCTTGCCGGAACGAGGTGCCGATGCAGTCCGAACCGGTGTCGCCACCGCCGATCACCACCACGTGCTTGCCGCCGGCCAGGATGTCGGCGGCGCGGCCGAGCGGTTCGCCTGAGACGCGGCGGTTCTGCTGCGGCAGGAAATCCATCGCGTAATGGATGCCGGCGAGGTCGCGCCCGGGGATCGGCAGGTCGCGCGGCGCTTCCGCCCCGCCGGTCAGCGCCAGCGCGTCATACTGCCTGGCCAGCTCACGCGCATCGATGGAGCCCGCCGTTTGAGCCGTGCCGCCGACATGGCTGCCATAGTGAAACGTCACGCCCTCGGCCTCCATCTGGGCGACGCGGCGGTCGATGACATGCTTCTCCATCTTGAAATCGGGAATGCCGTAGCGAAGCAGCCCGCCGGCCCTGGCGTATTTCTCGTAGACATGGACGTCATGGCCGGCGCGTGCGAGCTGCTGGGCGCAGGCAAGCCCGGCCGGTCCCGAACCGATCACCGCGACCTTCTTGCCGGTCCTGGTCCCGGGAATCTCCGGCCTGACCCAGCCATTGTCCCAGGCGCGATCGACGATCGCGCATTCGATGGTCTTGATGGTGACGGGATTGTCGTCGATGTTGAGCGTGCAGGAGGCTTCGCAGGGCGCCGGGCAGATGCGGCCGGTGAATTCGGGAAAATTGTTGGTCGAGTGCAGGTTGCGCGAGGCTTCTTCCCAGTTGCCCTGGTAGACCAGATCGTTGAAATCCGGAATCTGGTTGTTGACCGGGCAGCCCGGCGTGCCCGGTGCCACCGAGCCGGTGCCGTGACAGTAGGGAATGCCGCAATTCATGCAGCGCGCGGCCTGGTCGCGGGTGTCCTTCTCGCTCAGGGGAACGACGAATTCACGATAGCTCTTGATACGCTCGGCCACCGGCTCGTATTTGCGGTCGTGCCTCTCGATTTCCAGAAATCCGGTAATCTTGCCCATTAAACCTGATGCCCCTGCATCCTTGCCTCGTCTTGGTTGCTTCCCCCGTCATTGCGAGGAGCGAAGCGACGAAGCAATCCATGGCTTCGCTTGCGACCCTATGGATTGCTTCGCTCCGCTCGCAATGACGGTTGAGAATTCCTCGCTTTACTAAGCCCCGATTGCGATCTTCGGCTCGGCGTCGGCGTTTGCCTTCAATTCCTTGAGCGCGCGGCGGTATTCCACCGGCGTCACCTTGCGGAATTTCGGCAGCCACGTCTTCCAGTTGGCGAGGATGTCGGCGGCCCGCGCCGAGCCCGCCAGCCTGGCGTGGCGGGTGATCAGGATGTGCAGGCGCTCGACGTCGGAATCGAGCAGGTTCTGGAATATGTCGACCCGGCCATGCGCTTCGAGATCGCCGGCGTGGTGATAGGTATTTTCGTTGATCATCTCTTCCGAGACTACCGGCTCGAGCTCGACCATCGCCATGTTGCAGAGCTTGTCGAAATCGCCGGTCTGGTCCAGCACATAGGCGATGCCGCCGGACATGCCGGCCGCGAAGTTGCGCCCGGTCTTGCCGAGCACCACGACGATGCCGCCGGTCATGTATTCGCAGCAATGATCGCCGGCGCCCTCGACCACCGCGACCGCGCCGGAATTGCGCACCGCGAAGCGTTCTCCGGCGATGCCGCGGAAATAGCACTCGCCCTCGATCGCGCCATACATCACGGTGTTGCCGACCACGATCGATTCCTCGGGCACGATGCCGGAATTGCGCGGCGGCTTGACGATGATGCGGCCGCCGGACAGGCCCTTGCCGACATAGTCGTTGCCTTCGCCCTCCAGATCGAAGGTGACGCCGCGCGCAAGCCAGGCGCCGAACGCCTGTCCTGCGGTGCCCTTGAAGTTGACCTGGATGGTGTCGTGCGGCAGGCCGGCGTGGCCGTAGATTTTTGCCACCGCGCCGGACAGCATCGCGCCGGCGCTGCGGTTGGTGTTGTTGATCTCCTCGTCGATCTTCACCGGCGCGCCGCGATCGAGCGCCGCCTTGGCCTTTTCGATCAGCCGGCGGTCCAGCACGGCTTCGAGATGATGGTTCTGGCCTTCGGCATGATAGATCTTCTGGCCGGGCAGTGCCTTCTGGTGGACGAACAGTTTCGAGAAGTCGAGCCCCTTGGCTTTCCAGTGTGCCACCAGCGTCGACCGGTCGAGCATCTGGGTCTGGCCGATCATCTCGTTGAAGGTCCGGTAGCCGAGCCCGGCCATGATCTCGCGGACCTCCTCGGCGACGAAGAAGAAATAATTGATGACATGCTCGGGCTGGCCGGTGAAGCGCTTGCGCAGCAGCGGATCCTGGGTCGCGACCCCGACCGGACAGGTGTTGAGATGGCACTTGCGCATCATGATGCAGCCGGCCGCGATCAGGGGCGCGGTGGCGAAGCCGAACTCGTCGGCCCCGAGCAGCGCACCGATCACCACGTCGCGCCCGGTGCGGAAACCGCCATCGACCTGGACCGCGATGCGGCTGCGCAGCCGCTCGCGCAC
>DASUIA010000077.1:0-4020 GCA_036273255.1 Bradyrhizobium sp. | reverse complement strand
CGAGACGGCGGCGTTGACGCGCCGGGTCAATTCCTCCTTCAGGCGGAACAGCCCCGCGGAACCGTTGAGGTCGCTCGCGCGCAGCTCTCGCAAATAGGTTTGAAAGATATCGGCGACCCGCGGCATCGTCGGCTTGATCGCCTCGGCCTGCTTCTCTTCCTTGACCTCCAGCACGACCTTGACCTTGAGGTATTGCACGCGCTCGCCGGGCGCGCCGACGAGGTTGACCAGCATGTCCGGCACTTCGACGAAAACCGGCGGCTTCGGCGGCGGCGCCTCCGCGTGCACCTCTTCGCCGTGATGCCGAAACAGAAAGAACCAGGCGGCGCCACCGCCGCCGAGGATGAGCAGGACTCCGACGGCAGCGATGATCAGCTTGAGCTTGCTTTTGGATGCGGCCGGCGCGGCTTCGGCCGCATCGCCTTCCGCCTGATCCTTGTCTGCCATCGCCCAGCCCCGGTTCCGAATGAAATGGATGCCGCCAGGCAGGCCCCCAACGCGAAACAATGCCGCCAGCCCACACGCGCGCTCTGGATGCGGACGCTACGGGAATAATGGTTAACGGAATCTTTCGTTTGCCCGTGAGCTAGGAAAAAGTTGCCGGGCAAACATGGTCAACAAGACCTTATTGCCGCCCGGCGGATGCCCCTTTCGAACAGCTAAGCCATTATGAAATCTATCTTTTCAGAACTGGCACGGGTTTCGCTCTGATGATCGGCGAACCGCGGCTTGGGAGAGCGTTGGCGGTTCGCGAGGATCCGCAAACAGGCCTGGGAGGGCTTCGGCTTGCGGATGATTCAGGGGAGAACCATCGATGGAGAACGCACTTCTCATCGGGCTTTCGCGGCAGACGATCCTCGAGCGGCAGCTCGATGTCGTCGCCAACAACATCGCGAATGTCAACACGTCGGGCTTCAAGGCCGATACGTCGCTGTTTGAGGAATATCTGATGCCGGGCGCCCACGAAGACAACTTCGTCGGCAGCGACCGTCGTCTCAGCTACGTGCAGGACCGCGGCACCTTTCACGACCTTTCGCAGGGCCCGGTCGCGGAAACCAAGAATCCGCTGGATCTCGCGATTTCGGGCAACGGTTTCCTGGTGGTGCAGACGGCCGCCGGCGAGCGCTACACGCGCGATGGCGGACTGCAGGTCAACAACCAGGGCCAACTGGTGACGGCCGCGGGCGATCCGGTTCTCGGCGGCAGCGGGCCGATCGTGCTGCAGCCGACCGACCATGACGTCAACGTATCGCCCGACGGCACCATCACCGTGGTGGAGGGCACCGGACGGACCGATTCGGTGCGCGGCAAGCTCCGACTCGTGAGCTTCGCGGACGCGCAGAGGCTGCTGAAGGAGGGCTCGAACCTCTATTCGGCGAGCGACGGCGCGGCACAGGCCGACACCAAGTCCCAGGTGCAACAGGGCTACATCGAGAAATCCAACGTCAACGCGGTCGCCGAGATGAGCCGCATGATCGAGGTGACGCGCGCCTACACGCAAATCGCGACGATGCTGCAGCAGGAAAGCGACCTGCACAAATCCGCGATCGAAAAACTCGCCGACGTTCCAACCTGAGGCCCATTCGGGAGATAGCACATGCAAGCGCTTCATACCGCAGCGACCGGGATGGCGGCCCAGGAACTCAACGTTCAGGTCATCTCCAACAACATCGCGAACCTGCGCACCACCGGTTACAAGAAACAGACGGCCGCGTTCCAGGATCTGATCTACGAGCACATCCGACGCGTCGGCGCGCAGTCATCGGACCAGGGCACCATCCTGCCGGTCGGCATCGACATCGGCGGCGGCGTGAAGACGGTGGGAACGCCACGGTCGATGACCCAGGGAACCCTTTCACAGACCGGCAACGATCTCGATCTCGCCATCACCGGCGAGGGATTCTTCAAGATCCAGATGCCGGACGGCACCTTTCAATACACCCGCGACGGCACATTCCAGATGGACAACCAGGGCCGCATCGTCAACGCCCAGGGAAATCTGGTGCAGCCCGCGATCACGATCCCGCAGAATGCCTCCGGCCTGACCGTCAACGCCCAGGGTCAGGTCTCGGTGACCCTGCCGGGATCGACGACATCGACCATCATTGGCCAGATCGGGCTCACGCGGTTCATCAACAAGGCCGGGCTGCTGCCGGTCGGCAACAACCTCTATCAGGATACGCCCTCGTCGGGGCCGCCGCAGGACGGCCTCGCCAACGCCGAAGGCTACGGTAACATCACGCAAGGAAGTCTCGAGCAGGCCAACGTCGACGTCGTCTCCGAGATGTCCGACCTGATCGCCGCGCAGCGCGCCTACGAAATGAATGCCAAGGTGATCAGTGCGGCCGATCAGATGCTGCAAACCACCTCCGCGTTGTTCCGTTGAGGGAGTTGACCATGTTCGTTCGCTCCGTTCTGTTCGCAGCCGTTCTGCTGATGGCCGCACCGCTGAGCGCACTGGCCCAGAGCCGGGGAGACGCGATCGCCGCTCCCGTGCTTCGCGCCAGCGTCGCCGTCGCCGGCGCCGTGGTTCGGATCGGCGACATGATCGACAATGCCGGCGCATCGGCGCAAATCGCGATCTACCGGGCGCCCGATCTCGGCACCACCGGCTCGCTGCCGACCGCGCAGGTGATTGCCGCGTTGCAGGCGCATCAGGTGATCGGCGTCGACACCCGGAACATCAAGGCGGTCACCGTGACCCGGCTGTCGCGCGCCATCGAGGCCGGCGAACTCCGGCTCCAGGTCGCCCGCGCGCTCGAGCACCGCAACGGCCTCGGCGAGGCCGCCAATCTCAGCCTGACATTCGATCGGGATGTTCAGGATATCCAGCTCGACGCCTCGAACACCGGCCCGCTGCAGACGGTTGCCGCGCGATATGAACCGCGCAGCGGTCGTTTCGACGTCAGCTTCGAGATTGCCAACGACAGCGGCGCGCCAGCCAAGCTGCGCTTCACCGGCGTCGCGATCGAAACCGTGGAAGCCGCGGTGCTGACCCGCAACGTCGAACGCAACGAAATTCTGAAAGCCTCCGACGTGATGATCGAGCGTCGCCCGAAAGCCGAGATCGGCAACGATCCCGCAGGGCGCGGTCAAGTGGTGGGAATGCAGTTGCGCAGGCAGATTCGCGCCGGCCAGGCGCTGCGGACCTCCGATCTGGCCAAGCCCGATCTGGTGCAGCGCGACGACAATGTCACGTTGATCTACCAATCCGCCGGCCTCTATCTCACCATCCGCGGCAAGGCGCTGGACAATGGGGCCGAGGGCGACGTCGTCAGCGCGCTCAACCTGCAATCCAAGCGCACGATATCCGGGGTCGTGATCGGCCGCGGACAGGTGGCGATTGCGGTCGCAACGCCGCGGCTTCCCGCCCCCGCGGACCCATCCGCGGTCGGGTCGGCCGACACCGCCTCCATCTCAGTCGCCGCCAGCAGCGGTTCGCCAGTCGCTCCAAAAGCCGAGTAACGTTCATGTATACGTCAAGTATCAATCGTATCGCACTCACCGGCACGTTGCTGACCATCGTCAGCGTCGCGGGCGGCTGTTCATCGATCGACCGCCTTTCCCAGATCGGCGAGCAGCCGAAACTCTCGGCGATTGAAAATCCGACGGCGCAGCCCGGCTACAAGCCGGTACAGATGCCGATGCCGAAACCGGAGGCGGTTTCCTACAACGCCAATTCGCTATGGCGGAACGGTTCGCGGTCGTTCTTCAAGGATCAGCGCGCGCACCAGATTGGCGATCTGCTCACCGTCACCGTCAATATCACCGATCAGGCCAATTTCGCCAACGAGACCCAGCGCAGCCGCACCGTTACCGAAGACTCCGGAATTACCGCCTTCCTCGGCAGCAACTTGCTGACCGGCAAGAGCACCGCGCTGCCCGGACGGCTGCTGACCGCGGACGCTACCGCCTCGGCCGACGGCAAGGGTTCGATCCAGCGCCAGGAAAGCCTGACGACCAACATCGCCGCCGTCGTCACCCAACTTTTGCCGAACGGCAATCTGGTGGTCGAAGGCA
>DASUIA010000076.1:0-24283 GCA_036273255.1 Bradyrhizobium sp. | reverse complement strand
GCCCGGCGAATATGTCTGCATCGACGTCACCGACACCGGCACCGGCATGACGGCGGAAGTGGCCGCGCGCGCCTTCGATCCGGTCTTCACCACCAAGCCGATCGGGCAGGGCACCGGCCTCGGGCTGTCGATGATCTACGGCTTTGCCCGGCAGTCCAACGGCCATGCCACGATCGACAGCAGGCCGGGGCAGGGCACCTCGGTCCGGCTGTATTTGCCGCGGCAGCAAAAGGGCATCGCGGCCGAGCAGGCCGCGGCTGCCGCGGATGCCGCGCGTGCGAGCACCGGCGAGACCATTCTGGTGGTCGAGGACGAGCCCGTGGTGCGCGCAGTGATCCTGGAAATGCTCGGCGAGCAGGGCTACCAGACGCTGGAAGCGGTCGACGGGCCGGCGGGCGTGCAGATCCTGCGCAGCGGGCGGCGGATCGATCTGCTGGTGACCGACGTCGGCCTGCCCGGCATGAACGGCCGTCAGCTCGCCGACCAGGCCCGCGAAATGCGCCCGGGCCTCAAGGTCTTGTTCATCACCGGCTATGCCGAGAGCGTTGCGATCACGGACGGCTTTCTGCTGCCTGGCATGGAAATGATCACCAAGCCGTTCGACCTCGACAATCTTTCGCGGCGGGTCCGCGCCATGGTCTCGAATTGATTCATCTTGCGGCCGTGACGATCCGACCCCGGCTCAGATGATCTCATAGGCGAAAAACAGCGTAATCAGCGTGATGCCGACAAGCCCGGCGAGGAAGCATTGATCGGCCACCATCTCGCAGCGTGCGCTCAACTGCGTCCGGTTGGGATTCCGCATTGAAATATAGGACGCGATCGCGCTGGCGAGAAACAGCAGCGACGCCAGCGCGGCATATTCATCGACCCGGCTCGGGCCGATATGCGCTTCCGCCAGCTTGACCAGTCCGATCAGTGTCGCGCAGACGCCGATCATGGTACCCGAACTCGGCAGGATATGCTTGGAGAGCGCGCGCTCTTCGCTGCTGCGGCGGGGTTCTTGGCTCATGTCGCAATATTACGCCGCGCCGGTGAGAAACGGATTGGTCATCCGCTCCTGACCGATGCTGGAGCCGGACCCGTGACCGCAGATGAAGCCGACATCGTCGCCGAGCGGCAACAATTTTGCGGTGATCGACCTGATCAGCGTGGCATGATCGCCGCCGGGCAGATCGGTGCGTCCGACCGAGCCGTTGAACAGGACGTCGCCGACATGGGCAAATCGCAATTCCTCGTTGAAGAACACCACGCTGCCCGGTGAATGGCCCGGGCAATGCAGGACGTCGAAGGTCAGCTCGCCGACCGAGACCTGGTCACCTTCGCCGAGCCAGCGATCCGGCGCGAAGTTGCGCACGCCGGTCATCCCGAAACGCGCGCCGCTTGCGACCACATTGTCGAGCAGGTGCTTGTCGTCGATATGCGGGCCCTCGATCGCGACCTTGAGTGCATCGCGCAATTCGGCGGCGCCGCCGACATGGTCGATATGGCCATGGGTCAGCCAGATCTTCTCGACACTGACGTCGGATTGCTTGATCGCGGCCTGAATCTTGGCAACATCGCCGCCGGGATCGATTACGACGGCTTTTTTGGTGGCTTCGCACCAGATCAAGGTGCAGTTCTGCTCGAACAGCGTCACCGGGATGATGACGGCGCCGGCCTTCGCCCTGGTTTCGGTTTTTTCTGTCATCGCCGCAGAATGCCGATTTTTGGCGGCACGCCAAGCGGAAATTGCGCCATTGGCGCGGCTGTGATGGGTGGCCGGCCACACCGGGAATTCGTTGAGTTGAACCCGGCCGCAGTTCCGGCGTTACCCCGCGCGGCACGGTATTCCGGGGTGACTTCAAAGATGGATCGGCGCAAAGAATCCTGGTGGCGAGACGGCATTTTCTACCAAATCTATCCACGCTCGTTCCAGGATGGCAATGCCGACGGCGTCGGCGACATCGCCGGCATCATCAGCCGGCTGCCATATCTGCAGGCGCTCGGAATCGACGCGATCTGGTTGTCACCGATCTTTCCATCTCCGATGGCCGATTTCGGGTACGACATTTCCGACTATAACGGCATCGATCCGCTCTTCGGCACCATGGAGGACTTCGACGCACTGGTGAGCGTCGCACATGGCAGCGGTCTCAAGATCATCCTTGACCTCGTACCGAACCATACCTCCGACCAGCATCCCTGGTTCGCTGCAAGCCGCAGTTCGCGCGACAATGACCAACGCGACTGGTACATCTGGCGCGATCCCGGTCCGGACGGCGGGCCGCCAAACAACTGGCTGTCGGAATTCGGCGGCAGCGCCTGGCAGCATGATGCCGCGACCGGACAATATTATTATCATGCCTTCCTCGCCCAGCAACCCGACTTGAACTGGCGCAACCCCGCGGTGCGCGAGGCGATCTACCAGGTCATGCGGTTCTGGCTCGGCAAGGGCGTCGACGGCTTTCGGGTCGATGTGATCTGGCACCTGATCAAGGACGCGCAGTTTCGCGACAATCCGCCCAATCCTCACTATCACGAGGGCCGGCCGCCCCATGAAAGGATCCTGACGCGTTACTCCACCGACCAGCCCGAGGTCCATGAGGTGATCGCGGAGATGCGGCGGGTCACCGACGAATTCGAGTCCCGCGTTCTGATCGGAGAAATCTATCTGCCGGTTCAGCGCCTGGTCGCCTATTACGGCAACGATCTCAGGGGCGCCCAGATGCCGTTCAACTTTGCGCTGCTGTCGACGCTGTGGAGCGCCCGCTCGATCGAGCGGATCGTTGCCGATTACGAAGCGGCCCTGCCTGCGAAGGCGTGGCCGAACTGGGTGCTCGGCAATCACGATCGTCCGCGGGTTGCAAGCCGGGTCGGACCGGACCAGGCGCGCGTCGCGGCGATGCTGCTGCTGACCTTGCGCGGCACGCCGACACTCTATTACGGCGACGAGATCGGCATGCACCAGATGCCGATCGCACCCGAACAGGTGCGCGATCCCTTTGAGAAGAACGTCCCGGGAATCGGGGTGGGGCGCGACGGCTGCCGGACGCCGATGCAGTGGGATGCGAGCGCCAACGCCGGCTTCTCGACATCGACGCCGTGGTTGCCGGTGCCGGACGATTTCCAGCATGAAAATGTCGCCAATCTCGACGCCGACACGCAATCCATCCTCAGCCTCTACAAGGCGCTGATCCGGCTCAGGAAGGCCATGCCGCAGCTAGTCCGGGGCGATTACGTGCCGATCGCGGCGCAAGGCGATCTGTTGCTCTACCAGCGCAGTGGGGATTTCGGCGCGGTGCTCGTGGCGCTCAATCTCGGGTCCGAACCCGCTTCGATCACATCGGACGCGATCGGCCATGGCCGCAAAATCCTGCTCTCGACGTTTCTCGATCGGCAGGGCGAGTGCATCGAGGAGGCGCTGGACCTGCGCGGCAATGAAGGCGTCATTGTCGGCCTGCCGGACAATCAGGCCGGGTGAGCTGACTTGGTGTCGATGTCGCTGCGCTTCAACAGATAGTCCAATCCGCCGACGCGATACCAGCGGTAGCCATAAGCCTCCATCAGAAGGGTGTGACGGCCGCGCTGGTCGGCGCGGCTGTGGCTTTCGCTCAAAAGATTGATCAGCAAGTTGCCGGCTTCGCCGGGAAGCCCGGCCGAGAAAGCAATCTCCCGCGGCTTGTCGCCGAGATTGTGGACGAACAACACCGAATTGTTGCGCCAGTCATAGCGAATGGCCAGCACGGCGGGGTCGCGCGTGGCGAGCACCGTGAAGTCACCCCAGCCAATCTCCGGAACCTCCTTGCGCATCCGGATGATGCGCTCGGTCCAGTTCAGCATCGAGTTGGGATCGCGGCGTTGCTTGGCGACGTTGACATGTTCGAAGCCGTAGGGACCCTTGTCGATCACCGGCGAACAGGGCTTGTCGCTCTTGGTAAAGCCGGCATGACGTTCGGTCGACCAGTGCATCGGCGTGCGGGCGCAATTGCGTTCGGGCAGATCGAGATCGTCCCCCATCCCGATTTCGTCGCCATAGCGGATCACCGGCGTTCCCGGCAGCGTGCACATCAGGCTGTAGGCGAGTTCGATCCGGCGGCGGTCGCCACCCAGCATGGGGGCGAGGCGGCGGCGGATGCCGCGGTCATAGAGCTGCATGTTCTTGTCGGGGCCGAACTTTTCGAACACCACCGCGCGCTGCGCCGTGGTCAGACGGCCGAGATCGAGCTCGTCGTGGTTGCGCAGGAACAGGCCCCATTGCGCGGAAGCCGGCCGCGGCTTGGTGGCGTTGAGTGCCTTGGCAAGCGGACGGCAATCGGCGGCTGCCATGGCATAGAACAGATGCTGGTTGACATGGAAATTGAACATCATGTGCATGCGGTCGCCGTCGTCGCCAAAATACTCCATATCGGTTTCGGGCAGCACATTGGCTTCCGCCAGGATGATGGCGCTGCCCTGTCGCCATTGCAGGAATTCCCGAAACGCGCGCAGCAGGTCGTATTGCTCGACCGGCGTCTTGACCTTTGCGCCCTTGGTGGCGATCACGAACGGGACGGCGTCCATGCGAAAGCCGGATACCCCGAGCTGAATCCAGAAACCCATGATCTTGAGGATCTCGGCCTGCACCCGCGGGTTCGAGGTGTTGAGGTCGGGCTGGAAATCATAGAAGCGATGGAAATACCAGGCCCCCGCCGCCTTGTCGCGGGTCCAGGTGGATTTCTGCACGCCGGGGAACACCATGCCCTTGTCGGCATTGGCGGGCTTCTTGTCGGCCCAGACATACCAGTCGCGGTAGGGCGAGTCCGGCGAGCTTCGTGCGTCGCGAAACCAGGGATGCGCGTCCGACGTGTGGTTGACGACGAGATCGATGATGACGCGGATGCCGCGCTGCCGGCAACCATGGGCGAATTCGACGAAGTCCCCGAGCGTGCCGTAGCGTGGATCGACGCCGTAATAATCCGCGATGTCGTAACCATCGTCCTTGCCGGGAGAAGGCTGGAAAGGCATCAGCCAGAGCGTGGTAATGCCAAGCCCCTGCAAATAGTCCAGCCGCCGCACCAAACCCTTGAAATCGCCGACACCGTCGCCGTTGGCGTCCATATAGGTGCCGACGGCGAGGCAGTATAATACGCCGTTCTTGTACCAAAGGTCGTCGATCATGCCGAGCCAGCCTCTCGCGTCCGCACTCGGTTCAGAGCGGCAAGATATAAGCGGCGAGAATTCTCCAGGTTCCCCGTTCCGGCGCCCGACCGGCAAAAGCCGGTTTCCACTGGGTCGGCGGCGCTCTATGCTGGCCGCCATGGAATCAGCCGCCCGCCATGTCAGCCTGGTGCCGCCGGACCGCCGTCAGTCGGAGACGGCGCTGGCGATCGCGCGCGGCACCGCGCGGTTGTTGCGGTCATTGGGATTTTCCTGCATCAGCGAATTGCCGCTGCCCTCGGGACGCCGCGCCGATCTGGTCGCACTGAACGGGCGCGGCGAGATCTGGATCGTCGAAATCAAATCATCGGTCGAGGATTTGCGCGCCGACCAGAAGTGGCAGGAGTATCGGGCGCATTGCGACCGGCTGTTCTTCGCGTTTACGCAGGATCTGCCGTGCGAGATTTTTCCCGCAGGCACTGGCCTGATCGTCGCCGACGCCTATGGCGCGCATCTGCAGTGCGAGGCGCCGGAGCACCGGCTGCCGGCGGCGACCCGCAAGCTGATGACCGTCCGTTTCGCCATGGCGGCGGCGCAGCGGATCAACCGTCTGGTCGACCCGCAGGGCCATGCGGAGTTCTAGCGCATTCGAGATTACCGCGGCGCGCGCTTGGCCAGGATACGCTGCAGGGTGCGGCGATGCATGTTGAGCCGCCGGGCGGTTTCGGAAACGTTGCGGTTGCACATTTCGTAGATGCGCTGGATATGCTCCCAGCGCACCCGGTCGGCTGACATCGGATTGTTCGGCAGTTCGGACTTTTCGGTGCCGCTGGTGAGCAGCGCCGCAACGACATCGTCGGCGTCAGCGGGTTTCGAGAGGTAATCCACCGCGCCGAGCTTCACCGCCGTCACGGCGGTGGCGATGTTGCCGTATCCGGTCAGGACGATCGCACGCGCATCGGGCCGCTTGCGTTTCAGCGCCGAGACCACGTCCAGGCCGTTGCCGTCGCCTAGACGCAGATCCACCACGGCGAAGGCCGGCGCCGCGCGGCCGATCTGGGCGATGCCGTCGGAAACGGTGTCGCAGGAGGTCACCGCAAAGCCGCGGATTTCCATCGCCCTCGAGAGGCGCTCCAGGAAAGGCTTGTCGTCCTCGACGATCAAGAGCGAGCGGTCGGCTTGATCGTTCAGTTCGGCGATGGCGGTCACAATTGGGTTTCCTCTGTGTCGGACATTGCATCATATGGCGCGCCAACGTGGCGCTGCCAAGGTCGCGCCGGATCGAGCGGGTAACAATCGGCAACCGCTTTAACTGGCTGGTTGTGCAGCGATTTCGCCCGCCTCGAAGCGCTTGCGCGGCCAAACGATCTGAACCACGGCGCCATGATCGGGAAAGATCCGGTTGGTGAAGGCGACCTTGGCGCCGGTCCGTTCCAGCAGGGTGCGGGCGATGAATACCCCGAGCCCGAGGCCGCGATGTTCGCCCTGGGTGTCGTCGGCGCTGCGCCGCCGCGATAGGTAGGGTTCGCCGATGCGCTTGAGGATTTCCGGTGCGATTCCCGGTCCGTCGTCGGAAATGGCGATCTCGATGGTTTCCTTGTTCCACCACGCGTTCACCTCGACGGCCGCGCGGCCGAAATCGACGGCGTTTTCGAGAATGTTGCCGACGCCGTAGAGGATCGCCGGATTGCGGGTGCCGACCGGCTCCGGCGTTGCCGACACCGCGATCCGCACCTTGATCGTGACGCCGAAATCGCGATGCGGCGCCACCGCCTCCTCGATCAGCGTCGACAGCGGCATGCGGTCGAATGGCGCGCCGGTGGCCGACAACTGGGTGATCTTGGCGAGGATGTCGCGGCAACGCTGCGCCTGCTCGCGCAGGGTCTTGAGGTCGCCGGCAAGCGGGCCGTTGTCGTCGACGGTCCGCTCCAGTTCGCGCGAAATCAGGAAGATCGTCGCGAGCGGGGTTCCGAGTTCATGCGCGGCGGCGGCGGCGAGGCCGTCGAGCTGGGTCAGATGCTGCTCGCGCGTCAGCACCAGTTCAGTGGCAGCCAGCGCGTCGGAGAGCTTGCGCGCCTCCTCGGCGACCTGGAAGGCATAGAGACTGGTGACGCCGATCGCGACCGCGATCGAGAGCCAGACGCCGTACAGATAGATCGGCGGCAGCACCAGCGGATCGTCGCTGTCCCACGGCAGCGGCAAATGGAAATAGACCAGCACCGAGGCGCAGGCGACCGCGAGGACCCCGAGCGTGATGGTGAGCCGGATCGGCAGCGCCGTCGACGAAATCAGCACCGGGGCGAGAAACAGGAACGAGAACGGATTCTCCAGCCCGCCGGTGAAATACAGCAATCCCGCCAGCTCGACGATGTTCAGGGCGAGCAGCGCGGCGGCATAGGCCGGCTCCAGCAATTGCATCGGGTTGAAGGCGACCTGCAGCGCGAGATTGAGCAGGGCGGACAGGCCGATGATGGTCACGCAAGGGGCGACCTCGACGTCGAATTCGAGCCCCTGCGCGACGATGAAAATCGCGGCGAGCTGGCCGAGCACCGCGAGCCAGCGCAGCCGCAAGATGGTGTCCAGACGGACGTAGCGGCGTGGATGGCGAAAATCGGAGTCGGCAACGTCGGACATGCCTGCAGTCTATCGGTGCAGGGTTCCGACCACAAATTGGGCCGATCCCCGACCCGGCCACGACTCCGATACCCCGTCAATGTCTTGCGCCCGCCGCCGCGATGGCCCAATGAACGGCCGCATGAGCACCCCCTCTGCAGCCGCCGAGCCGGCCGCGACCGATCCGGCAGGATCGGCAGCGATCGAGGTTGCCGGTCTCGTCAAGCTGTACAAGACCACCCGCGCCGTCGACGACGTCTCGTTTCGCATCACGCGCGGCAGCATCACCGGACTGCTCGGCGGCAATGGCGCCGGCAAGACCACGACGATTGCGATGATCATGGGCCTGGTGCTGCCGACCGCCGGACGGATCCAGGTGCTCGGCTGCACGATGCCCGATCGGAACGCCGACGTGCTCGGCCGGATGAATTTCGAAAGCCCCTATGTCGATATGCCGATGCGGCTCACCGTGCGGCAGAATCTGACCATCTTCGGCCGCCTCTACGCGGTGGCCGATTTGCGCGAGCGCATCGCGCAACTTGCCGCCGACCTCGATCTCGGCGATTTCCTCGACCGTCCCAATGGCAAGCTCTCCGCCGGGCAGAAGACCCGGGTGGCGCTGGCCAAGGCGCTGATCAACCAGCCCGAGCTGCTGCTGCTCGACGAGCCGACGGCGTCGCTCGATCCCGATACCGCCGACTGGGTCAGGCAGCACCTGCAGACCTATCGCCGCGAGCATGACGCCACCATCCTGCTCGCTTCGCACAACATGCTGGAAGTGGAGCGGTTGTGCGACCGCGTCATCATCATGAAGCGCGGCCGCATCGAGGACGACGACAGTCCCGACAACATCATGCTGCGCTACAACCGCGCCACGCTCGAAGAGGTGTTTCTCGATGTCGCGCGCGGCCGCGCCCGGGAGGGGGTGCGATGAGTCAGCTCGTGCTGCATCGCCGGATTGCCCCGCATCGCATCGCCGCGATGATCCTGCGCTACTGGTATCTCCTGATGTCGTCGTGGCCCCGGCTGCTGGAACTGCTGTATTGGCCGGCGCTGCAGATCATCACCTGGGGCTTCCTGCAGAGCTACATCGCAGAGAATGCCGGGTTCTTCGCCCGTGCCGGCGGCACGCTGATCGGGGCGGTGATCCTGTGGGACATCCTGTTTCGCGGGCAGCTCGGTTTCTCGATCTCGTTTCTCGAGGAAATGTGGGCGCGCAATGTCGGCAACCTGATGATGAGCCCGTTGAAGCCGATCGAGTTTCTGATCGCCCTGATGGCGATGAGCCTGATCCGGCTCGCCATCGGCGTCATTCCGATGACGCTGCTGGCGATGTTTTTCTTCGGCTTCAATCTCTACGGCATCGGACTGCCGCTGATCATCTTCTTCTGCAACCTGATTTTCACGAGCTGGTCGGTCGGCATCTTCGTCTCGGGGCTCGTGCTGCGGAACGGGCTCGGTGCCGAAAGCATCGTATGGACCCTGATGTTTGGCCTGATGCCGCTCGCCTGCATCTACTATCCGGTAACGGTGCTGCCGCATTGGCTGCAATATGTTGCCTGGACCTTGCCGCCGACCTATGTGTTCGAGGGAATGCGTTCGCTCCTGATCGACCATGTGTTCCGGGCCGACCTGATGATCGAGGCACTGGCGATCAATGCCGCGCTGCTGGTGGCCTCGTTTGCGGCATTTCTGGCCCTGCTGCGCAGCGCCCGCCGGCATGGATCGCTGATCCAGAGCGGCGAATAGCGACTTATCCCACGTTTCCGCAGAAATTCGGCAGCCTGGCCCGGTAGATATACGCGCCGCGCATTGACGCATTATTACGTATTCGGCACTATATTGCGGTGCAAAACAGACTCGAGGACTAAATGCCGATTGGTGAATTTGGCGGGGCACCGCCGCTGGTGGCAGAAGGCAGCCCGGCACTCACGACGCCGTTGTACTGGATGTACGAAATGGCACAGGCCTCGCTCAATCCGGCCCGCGCGATGACCGATGCGACCAAGATCCTGTTCCAGAACCCGCTCAATCCCTGGTCACAGACCGAGTTCGGCAAATCCATCGCCGCCGGCTGCGAGTTGTTCGAACGCACCACCCGACGTTACGGCAAACCCGAATGGGGTCTTCACGATACCGAAGTCAACGGCGTGCGCACCCCGATCGAAATCCGCTCGGTGTGGGAAAAGCCGTTCTGCCGCCTGCTCCATTTCGATCGCAAGCTGATTCGACCGCTGCGGATCGCGCAGCCGCGGGTGCTGATCGTGGCGCCGATGTCCGGTCATTATGCGACCCTGTTGCGCGGCACGGTCGAGGCGTTCCTGCCGGGCCACGAGGTCTACATCACGGACTGGTCGGACGCCCGGATGGTGCCGCTCACGCAAGGCCGCTTCGACCTCGAAGACTATGTCGACTACGTCATCGAGATGCTGCATGTGCTCGGCGGCAACATGCACGTCATTGCGGTGTGCCAGCCTTCGGTGCCAGTGGTGGCGGCAGTCTCGATCATGGAAGCCGAGCGCGACCCCTATGTTCCGCTGTCCATGACGTTGATGGGCGGCCCGATCGATACCCGCCGCAACCCGACCGCCGTCAATAATCTCGCGGAAGAACGCGGCATCGAGTGGTTCCGCAGCAATGTCATCACCAAGGTACCGTTCCCGCATCCCGGGGTGATGCGTGACGTCTATCCGGGCTTCCTGCAGCTCAACGGCTTCATCAGCATGAATCTCGACCGCCACATGGACGCCCACAAGAACCTGTTCAGCAATCTCGTGAAGGGCGATGGCGACCTGGTCGACAAGCACCGCGATTTCTACGACGAATATCTCGCCGTGATGGACCTTACGGCCGAATACTATCTGCAGACCGTCGATCTCGTCTTCGTCAAGCATGCGCTGCCGAAGGGCGAGATGACCCATCGCGGCAAGCCGGTCGATCCCTCCAGAATCACGCGGGTTGCGCTGATGACGGTCGAAGGCGAGAAGGACGATATTTCGGGTCTCGGGCAAACCGAAGCGACCCATGCGCTGTGCAGTTCGATTCCCAGTGATCGCCGTGTGCACTATGTGCAGAAAGGCGTCGGGCATTACGGCGTCTTCAATGGTTCGCGATTCAAATCGGAAATCGTGCCGCGCATTTCCGATTTCATGGTGTCGTCAGCCAGCGCCAAGCCGTCGCTGGCGGCTGCGGCCGAGTAATCGACGATGCAACAGCGGGTCGGCGCCAAACGGCCCCGATTCGATCCACCCGGTAAGCTGCTGAATTTGCCTGCAAAAGGCGGCCGGGACGCACTCTAAAAGAATGAGTGAGAACCCACTTCTTCGAGAATGGTTTGAAAGCCGGTTCCAGTCCGAAATTAATGTTCCAACCCCTTCCTGTAGAGGCGATCCGGCCCGCTAGCCCCTGTATATTGGGCAAATGATTTGTTTTTGCGCCGACCGATTTCGCTGGCGGCAGATATGGCAGAATCCGGGGGAACTTCTCCTCCCCGGACTGACAGACATGGCCACTCGCGCCCTCCTTTATCGGCGGCCTCACGAACCATCCCGGCTTCTGGTCAAGCACGGATCGCAAATCTATTCGATTCGGCTGCGCCGGCACCGGCGGGCCCGGCGCTACACCTTGCGCATTCATCCGAGCGACCGCGAGGCGATCCTGACCATGCCGCCGCGCGGCACCCTGGCCGATGCGAGGGATTTTGCGCAGCGTCACGGCGGCTGGATCGCCGCGCGCCTCGGCCGGTTGCCGAAGGCAGCACCTTTTCAACCGGGCACCGTGGTCCCGTTGCGCGGCGTCCCGCACCGGATCGTGCATCGCGCCGGTGTGCGCGGCACGGCATGGACCGAGATTCGGGACAGCGGCGAGCGGATCATCTGCGTGACCGGCGGCATCGATCACCTCGAACGGCGGGTTCACGATTATCTCAAGCGTGAAGCGCGCAAGGATTTGCAGAAGGCGGCGCAGGCCTATGCGGGGGAATTCGGCGTCAGGGTGAGGCGGCTGTCGATCCGCGATCAGTCGAGCCGCTGGGGTTCATGCACCTCGGCGGGATCGTTGTCGTTCTCCTGGCGGCTGATTCTCGCGCCGCCTTATGTGCTGGATTATCTCGCCGCCCACGAGGTCGCCCATCTCGTCGAAATGAATCATTCGGCGCGGTTCTGGCGGATCGTCGGCAGGGCCTGCGGTCATGTCGAGCGGGCCAAGACCTGGCTTGATACCCACGGCAACGATTTGCACCGCTACGGCATCCTGGATTAAACCGGCCTGTTGCCTTGGGGCGTTCTCTTGGCCCGCTTCGGCTGGAAACACTCGTTACCTTCCGAACAGTCGTTCCATCAGCCAGCCATCAAGCCCGGCCGCGGCTTCGGGACGGGCTGCACCGCGCGCCGCCGCGCCCCGACCTGCGGCAGCCGATGGTGCGAGCGACGCGGGCGTCGCCGACGCAGCGGCAGCGCTAGCCTGCGGCATGACCTGCGCGACATTCGAGATGAGGCCGCCGGCCTGCGAGTTCGGCAGTGCCGCCACCGGTACGCCTTGATGGGCGGCGCGCATGAAGCGGGTCCAGACCTCGACCGGCAAGCCGCCGCCGGTTGCCTTCCGGGTCGGCGAATTGTCGTCATTGCCGAGCCAGACGCCGGTGACGAGATCGGCGGTATAGCCGATGAACCAGGCGTCGCGAAAATCCTGGCTGGTGCCGGTCTTGCCGGCGGCCGTCCAGCCCGGGATCTCGGCCTTGCGCGCCGTGCCGCTGAGCAGCGTCTCCTCCATCATGGTGTTCATCATCGCGACATTGCGCGGCTCGATCACCTGGCCCAACTGGTCTGGCGGACGCGTGTACAACACCTTGCCGTCCGTGGTCCGGATCCGGATCACGACATGCGGGGTAACGCCCTTGCCGCCATTGGCGAACGGCACATAGGCGCCGACCAGTTCGGTCAACGACACCTCCGAGGTGCCGAGCGCGATCGAGGCATTGGCCTCGAGTTTGGAGGCAATGCCGAGCCGGTGCGCGGTGCGCACCACGTTCCTGGGCCCGACCTCCAGGCCGAGCCGCACCGCCACGGTGTTGAGCGACATCGCCAGCGCCTGGGTCAGCGTTACGGCGCCGAAATATTCGTGGCTGTAATTCTCGGGCTTCCATCCCCTGACGTCGAGCGGCGCATCCTGCCGGATCGTCTCCGGCGTCAAGCCGGCTTCGATGGCGGTCAGGTAGACGAAGGGCTTGAATGCCGATCCCGGCTGGCGCTTGGCCGTTACCGCGCGGTTGTACTGGCTCTCGGCATAATTGCGGCCGCCGACCATGGCCCGCACGGCCCCATCGGGACTCATGGCCACCAGCGCGCCCTGGCTGACATTGAATTTCACGCTCTTGGCCGCCAGTTCGTCAATCACCGAGGCCTCGGCGATGCGCTGCAGCTTTGGATCGATCGAGGTTTCGACCACGATGCTCTGTTCGACCTGGCCGATCAGGTCGTCGAGCACTTCGCCGATCCAGTCGGCGACGTAGTTGACCGTGTCGGCACCTGCCGGCTTTACGCTGAATGATGGATGGCCGATCGCGGCCTGGGCCTGCGCTTCCGTGATGAACCCGGCATCGGCCATCGCGGCAAGCACGGTCTGGGCGCGCTTCTCGGCGCCCTCGGGATTGCGGTTCGGCGCCAGCCGCGACGGCGATTTGACCAGCCCCGCCAGCATGGCGGCCTCCGCCAGTGTCACGTTCCTGGCGGATTTGCCGAAATAACGCTGCGCCGCCGCCTCGACACCGTAGGCGCCGGAGCCGAAATAGACCCGGTTGAGATAGAGTTCGAGGATTTCGGCCTTGTTATGCTTGCGCTCCAGCCAGAGCGCGAGTTCCGCCTCCTGCAACTTGCGTTGCAGCGTGCGCTCCTGGGTCAGAAACAGGTTCTTGGCAAGCTGCTGCGTCAGCGTCGAGCCGCCTTGCGCGACGCCGCGATGCAGGATGTTGGCCACCGCCGCCCGCAGGATACCGAACGGATCGATCCCGTGATGCGAATAGAACCGGCGGTCCTCGATGGCGATGAAGGCTTTCGGCAGATAGGGCGGCAGATCCTTCAGCGCGACATTGGTGCCGGCCATTTCGCCGCGGGTCGCCAGCAGGCTGCCGTCGAGGCCGACGATCTCGATGGTCGGCGGCCGTTTTGGAATCTCCAGCGACTGGATCGGCGGCAGGTGCGCGCCGGCCCAGACCACGACACCCACGATGGCAATCGCCGCCCACAGGCCAAGCACGGCGCCCCAGTAGAACAGCCGGGAGATGCGGCTTCGGCCGCGCGTTTTGGCGCGCCGACGGCTGCTGCCCCGGCTCTTGCGCGACCTCGACTCGCGCGGCTCATCGTCATCGTTGTCGTCGCTGGCCTTGCGTCGGGAAGAGGATTTCATCGGTCTGTCTTCGGCGGCGGGGACGCGGTCCTGCGGCCCGAGCCGCAATCCCGCAAGCGACGCGCCGAGCCCGAATTGCGGCTCGCGGCGTCCCCCGCCTTTTTTCCGTCCCCACGCCATACGCCACTCTGCTCGCGCCGCCCGATGCAGAAGACTAGCGAGCGGGGTTTAAGGCCGTCTTAAACGATGGTTAATCGGGATGCCGCGGCCGGGCGCCAAGCGACCGATAAGCGTTCATCGGCGCGTAACCTTACCGCCCGGAATTCTCCGCGGGGGCATTGCCGCGAGAGTGAGCATGCCCGGGACGAGCCCGGGCATGTGGCGAGTTTGAAAATCCTGCGATGCCGGATTCGCCGATCGGGCCGTTCAGCCCGTCGCGCCGGTATCTTCCAGGATCGGGCCGAACAGCTCCCAACGTTCGCCATTGAACTTCATCATCTGAAGCTGCTTGTTGACCCGGTAGTCGTTCGGCGTGGTGTTGCCGACGATTCCCGGCAGCGCGAGGTCGAGCTGCACGTTCTTCAGATTGGTGGCCTGCTTCAGCACGTTCGCGCGGGTCAGGTCATCGCCGCACTGCTTCAGGACATGAACCAGCAACTGGGTGGTGCTGTAGCCGTAGGTGTTGAAGCTCGAGTTCTTGTCGCCTTCCGGATAGTACTTCGCCATGAAGTCGAAATAGCGCTTCATGCCGGCATCGTCCTTCCAGGTCGGATCGAGCGGATCCTTGCCGTAGTTGACGCTGATCACGCCCTTGGAAGCCGCGAGGCCCGCCGGCTGCATCACGGCGCCGACGGAGGTGGCGTTGATGTCGAGAATATGGACCGGGTGCCAGTCGAGCTCGGCGTTCTTCTTGATCGCCTGGGCGGCAAATTTCGGCGTCGAGGCGCTGAAGAACAGATCGGCGCCGGCCGCCTTGATCTTGAGGATCTGCGAATCGATGGTGGGATCGGAAGTCTCATAGGAGGCTTCGGCGACGATCATGGTGGCGGCCTTGTCGCCGAGTCCGGCCTTGATCCCGTTCAGATAGTCCTTGCCGAGATCGTCGTTCTGATAGAGCACTCCGACCTTGGCGTTCGGATAGTTCTTGAGAATGTACTGGCCGTAGATGCGGCCTTCGACGAAGTAGTTGGGATTGAAACCGAGCGTCCACGGGTAGTTCTTCGGATCGGTGAACTTGGACGCACCGGTGGCGGCGAACAATTGCGGCACCTTCTTCGCGTTGAGATATTTCTGAACCGCCGCGTTGGAAGGCGTGCCGATGATCTGGAAGGTGAGCAGCACTTCGTCGCTCTCGACCAGCTTGCGCACCTGCTCGACCGCCTTGGGCGGGCTGTAGGCGTCGTCATACTGGATCAGGTTGATCCTGCGGCCGTTCACGCCGCCCTGGTCGTTGATCATCTTGATGTAGGCCGCCTGGGCCCTGCCGATGGTCGCATAGGCCGAGGCCGGGCCGCTGAACGGGACCGTCTGGCCGATCTTGATCTCGGTATCGGACGCGCCGGTGTCGTACTTTTTCTGCGCATGGGCCGTCGACGCCGATAGCGCGGTCGCAACCGCCGCCGCCGTGACCAGATGAAAAATTCCATTCCGCATGTCGCTTGCTTTCCTTATGTCTGATTGGCCCATGGTCTTGTCCCGCGGCCTTGTCAGGCTTGAGCGGACGCCATTGCCGGCGAGATATAGGAGGAATGCATGCTGCAACGCAAGATGAGGGCAGCCGGGATGGTGAACGGCCTCAGGCCAGCCACCAGCGCCACCCGACAATCGGCGATCCAGATCATGCCGCGGGTTGCGCCGCCTCCTCGTCATGGGCGAGCAGATGGATCAGTGCGCTCTTGATCGCCGACTGCCGGGTCGGTGCGTTGATCTGGGCGCCAAGCAGGTCGGTCACATAGAACACGTCGCGGGCGCGTTCGCCGAAGGTCGCGACGTGGGCCGAGGCAATGTTGAGGTTGAGCTTCGAGATCGCGGTGGTCAGTTCATACAACAGGCCCGGCCGGTCGAGGCCGGAGACCTCGATCACCGTGTAGCGGTCCGACCACTGGTTGTTGATGATCACCTCCGGCTCGACCACGAATGGCCGCATTTTGCCGCGGCCAGCGGCGCGGCGCGCCACCACTTCCGGCAGCCGCAACTTGCCTTCCAGCACCTGCTCGATCATCTCGCCGATCCGGGTCGCGCGCCGTCCCTCGTCCTCGTCGCGGTCGTATTCCCGCGAGATCGCGATGGTATCGAGCGCGCGTCCGTCGGTGGTGGTGTAGATCTGCGCATCGACGATGTTGGCGCCGGCGGAAGCGCAGGCGCCGGCGATGATCGACAGCAGCCAGGGATGGTCGGTTGCCAGGATGGTGAGCTCGGTGACGGCGCGGGCCTCGTCGAAGCCGACATTGATCGCGAGCTTGTGGCCGGCCTGTTCGCTGGCGCGCAGGAAGCGGGCGTGGCGGATCTTGCGCGGCAGCTCGACCTTGAGCCAATACGCCGGATAGTGCCGCGCGACATAGGCATTGAGCTCTTGCTCCGGCCACTCGGTGAAGGCGGCGCGGAATTCGGCCTGCGCCACCGCGATGCGCTGCGCCCGGTTCACTTCGGAGAAGCCGCCGGTCAGCACCGGCTCGGTCTCGTAATAGAGGGTGCGCAGGAGCTGGGCCTTCCAGCCATTCCAGACGCCGGGGCCGACGCCCCTGATGTCGGCGGTGGTCAGGATGGTCAGCAGCTTCATCTGCTCGACCGATTGCACGACCGCGGCGAAATTCTCGATGGTCTTGCGATCCGACAGGTCGCGTGACTGCGCCACCGTCGACATGGTCAGGTGCTGTTCGATCAGCCAAGCCACCGTCTCGGTGTCGGCGGCGTTGAATCCGAGCCGCGGGCACAGCCGGCGCGCTACCTTGGCGCCGGCGATCGAGTGGTCCTCGGGGCGGCCCTTGGCGATGTCGTGCAGCAGGGTGGTGATGTAGATGACCGGGCGGTGCTCGGGGCGGATCTTGCGCATCAGGTCGCTCGCGACCACGAATTCATCGATGCCGCCGCGCTCGATGTCCTGCAGGAAGCCGACACAGCGCAACAGATGCTCGTCGACCGTGTAGTGATGGTACATGTTGAACTGCATCATCGACACGATCTTGCCGAAGGCGCGGATGAAATGGCCGAGCACGCCGGTCTCGTTCATGCGCCGCAGCACCACTTCCGCGTCGTTCGACGTCAGGATTTCCATGAACAGCCGGTTGGCTTCCGGATCTTCCCGCAGTTGGCCGTTGATGAGCTTCAACGAGCGCGTCACCGTGCGCATCGCATCGGGGTGAAATGCGAGGTTGTTCTTCTGCGCGAGCCGGAAAATCCGGATCAGGTTGACCGGGTCATGCTTGAATACGTCGGGGGCGCCGAGGTTGATGCGGTTGTTGTCGACGATGAAATCGTCGCTGTCGGCGATCCGGCGCCGGCTGGTGTTCGGCCTCAGGCGCGCCATCATCCGGCTCAGCACCGGGGCGGCCTTGGCCTGCTGATCCTCGAGCTTCGCGCACAAAATCGCGGTGAGGTCGCCGACGTCCTTGGCGACCAGGAAATAATGCTTCATGAAGCGTTCGACATCCTGCATGCCGGGATGCGAGGTATATCCAAGCCGGATCGCGATCTCGCGCTGCATGTCGAACGTCAGCCGCTCTTCGGCGCGGCCGCTGAAGAAATGGATGTTGCAGCGGACGGACCACAGGAAATCGGCGCAGCGGCGGAAGGTGCGGTATTCCTGCGCATCGAACACGCCGCATTCGAGCAGTTCGTCGGTGTCGCGCACGCGATAGACATATTTCGCGATCCAGAACAGCGTGTGCAGATCGCGCAGCCCTCCCTTGCCGTCCTTGACATTGGGCTCGACCAGATAGCGCGATTGTCCGGCGCGGCGATGCCGTTCCTCGCGCTCGGCGAGCTTGGCGGTGACGAATTCGGAAGCGGTGCCCTGCACGACCTCCTTGTCGAACCGCGCCACCAGTTCGTCATAGAGCGGCCGGTCGCCGGTCAGGAACCGGGTCTCGAGGATCGCGGTGCGGATCGTCATGTCGCCGCGCGCCTGCCGGATCGATTCGTCGACGGAACGTGTCGCGTGGCCGACCTTCAGCCCCATGTCCCAAAGGCAATAGAGAATGGCTTCCGCCACCTGCTCGCCCCACGCGGTCTGTTTGTAGGGCAGGATGAACAGCAGATCGATGTCGGATTCCGGCGCCATCAAGCCGCGGCCATAACCGCCGGTGGCGACGACCGCCATGCGCTCGGCGCCGGACCGGATCGGCGAGCGATAGAGGTGACGTGTGGCCGCGGCGTACAGGATTCGGATGATTTCGTCCTGGACGAAACACAACCGCTCGGCGCAGCGCCTGCCGTGACGGTCTTTCAGCAACACCGCCTGCGCGACGGCGCGGGCCGCGGTCATTTCGGCCTTCAGGAGTTGCGCCAGCGCGGCGCGGAAAACGTCCTCGCGGCCGGCATGCTGGACGGCGAGCGCATCCACCGCTGCGGTGATGCGCTCGGTATCGAAGCGCTCATCGGCCGTCGGGCGGTTCTCTGTCACGACATCGTCCATGACCCAATCGGATATCGGACAGCGGAGGGGCTGTCACGGAACATTCTGGGACAACAGCAGGGCCATGCTGGGTTTTCCGCCCGGCGCGCAAAGCTGTTCTCGGGACTGGCCCCCTGCGGTACATATTTTCTCATTGACCTGCTCTCTTAACTCATTGAAATAAAATGGCGTTTTTTGGGGCCGTGCGCTGCCCGCGGCCGGCAGGGAATGCCGGTGGTGCCGAGCGCGCCTCGCGATCCGTATTGAACCCTCACAGCGATGGAGACCTGAACGATGCCTCCTATTTCACGACGTGCCCTGGCTGCCCTGATCGCGATCTGGACGCTGGCGCCCGGCGGCGCATCTGCGGCCGAGACGCTCAAGGAAATCCATATCGACTGGGCGACCTATAATCCGGTCTCGATGATCCTCAAGCAAAAGGGACTGCTGGAAAAGGAATTCGCCAAGGACGGCATCAGTATTGTCTGGGTGCAGTCGGCTGGTTCCAACAAGGCGCTCGAGTTCCTCAATGCGGGGTCGATCGATTTTGGTTCATCGGCGGGTTCGGCGGCGCTGGTTGCGAAGATCAACGGCAACCCGATCAAGTCTATTTATGTCTATTCGCGTCCCGAATGGACGGCGCTGGTCACGACCAAGGATTCCCACATCACAAATGTGGCCGACCTCAAGGGCAAGCGCGTGGCGGTGACGCGCGGCACCGACCCCCACATCTTTCTGGTACGCGCCCTGCTTGGTGCGGGCTTGAGCGAAAAGGACATCACGCCGGTGCTGCTGCAGCATGCCGACGGCAAGACGGCGCTGATTCGCGGCGACGTCGATGCGTGGGCCGGTCTCGATCCGATGATGGCGCAGGCCGAAATCGAGGACGGCGCCAGGCTGTTCTTCAGAGATCCGGCCGCCAACACCTGGGGCATCCTCAACGTGCGCGAACAGTTCCTCACGGATCATCCCGATATCGTGCGCCGGGTGCTCGCGACCTATGAGACTGCGCGCAAATATTCGCTGGCCAATTACGATGACCTGAAGAAGACCTTCATCGCCGTCACCAAGCTGCCGGAATCGGTGGTCGACAAGCAGCTCAAGGAGCGCACCGACCTCACCGCGAGCCGGATCGGCGCCCCGCAGCGCGAATCCATTCTTGCCGCCGGGCTGGCGCTGCAGCAGGCCGGGGTGATCGACGGCAAGGTCGACGTCAAGGCCACGCTCGATACGCTGATCGACGATCAGGTTCCGCTGCCGACGAATTGAAACACCCGCCGCTCGTCGTCCCCGCGAACGCAGGCCATGACGGGTAGGGATGCTTGTCCTATCCGCCAGCTTGCAATCCCGAGCGGGAAGCGTTCTTGCTAGGGCCATGACGATTGAATTGCCCGCCATCGAACCAGCCGGTGCGACCGTATCGGCGGCTCCCACCGGTCGGCTGCGTCGCCTGACGCGGCCGGCGCTCGGCCTGCTCCTGCCGGTCGGGTTGGCGCTGGTCTGGGAACTGGTGGTCTGGCTCGGCTGGTCCAATGGCCGCCTGGTGCCGCCGCCGACCAGGATCTTCGCCACCATTGTCGAACTCGCGCGCAGTGGCGAGCTCATTCGTCACATCGTGGCGACGCTGACGCGGGTGCTCGCCGGCTTTGGCCTGGGCGTCGTCGGCGGCACCCTGCTCGGTGCCGTCGCCGGCTATTGGGGCCTGGCGCGGCGGCTGCTCGATCCCACTGTGCAGGCGTTGCGTGCCATTCCCTCGATTGCCTGGGTACCGCTGTTCATCCTGTGGCTCGGGATTTTCGAGACGTCGAAAGTGGCGCTGATCGCCGTCGGGGTGTTTTTTCCGGTGTATCTCGGCGTGATGGGCGCGATCCTGTCGGTCGATCGCAAGATCGTCGAAGTCGGCCGCACCTTCCGCCTGAGCGGGCCGGCGATGATCCGACGCATCCTGTTGCCCGCGGTGCTGCCGGCCTACGTGGTGGCACTGCGGGTCGGGCTCGGGCTCGGCTGGATGTTCGTGGTTGCCGCCGAATTCATGGGCGCTTCGGAGGGGCTCGGCTATCTCCTGATCGACGGTCAGCAGCTAGGCAAGCCTGCGCAGATCCTGGCCGCGATCGTGATCTTCGCGATCCTCGGCAAGACCACCGACTGGCTGATCGAGATTGGCTTTGCGCCGCTGCTGCGCTGGCAGGATGCGTTCGGCCGCCAGGGCGGAGCGGGTTGATGCTCAGTCTCGATCACGTCGGAAAAATCTATCCCAACGGCGTCAATGCGCTGGCGCGGTTCTCCGCCGAGATCGGTCGGGGCGAGATCGTCGCCATCATCGGCGGTTCCGGCTGCGGAAAATCGACGCTGTTGCGCGCCATTGCCGGCCTCGACCGCGCCACATCAGGCACGGTGACGCTGGACGACATCGCCATTGCCGCTCCGCATGCCAAGATCGGCATCATCTTCCAGGAGCCGCGGTTGCTGCCGTGGCTCAGCGTCGCCGGCAATATCGGTTTCGGCCTGTCGGACGCGACCGCCGCCACCCGCCGCGACAGGGTTGCCCGCGCACTGGCGAAGGTGGGCCTTTCCGACAAGGCCGCGGCCTGGCCGCGCGAATTGTCGGGCGGCCAGGCGCAACGCGTCGCCATCGCCCGCGCGCTGGTGCCGCAGCCGGAGGTGCTGCTGCTGGATGAGCCGTTCTCCGCGCTCGATGCGTTCACGCGAAGGGACCTGCAGGATCATCTGCTCGACCTGTGGGCCGACAGCCGGCCGACCCTGGTCCTCGTCACCCACGATGTCGATGAAGCGGTGGTGCTCGCCGATCGCGTCTTTGTCATGCGGCCCCGTCCGGGCCGCCTGTTCGAGGAAATCACCGTCAACCTGGCACGCCCGCGCGACCGCAACTCGCCGCTGTTCGACAATTTCAAGCGCCGCGTACTGACGGCGCTCGATCGCTCGCTCGACCGCAGCATGCCCGACGCCGAGCCGAAATCAAACGCCGGCGAAGCGATGTGGTGGTGACATCGGCGCCATCTTTCATTACATCCGACCGATCATCAGTCTGGAGAAAGCCATGGACGCCGCCGAGCTACGCGCCACGCAGGCCCCGATCAAGGATCGCTACAAGTCCGATCCGAAATCAGCCATGATCACGCTGAAGGCCAGGGGCTCGATCGAGAACGAGGGCATCGCCTGCAAGGTCGAGACCGGACGCGCTCTGGCGGTGGCGGGCCTGCATCCTGCCACCGGCGGCTCCGGTCTCGAACTGTGCTCCGGCGACATGCTGCTGGAAGCGCTGGTCGCCTGCGCCGGCGTGACGTTGAAATCGGTGGCGACCGCCGTCGAGGTGCCACTCAGGAGCGGAAACGTCACTGCCGAGGGCGATCTCGATTTCCGCGGCACGCTTGGCGTCGACAAGGAGACGCCGGTCGGCTTTGCCGCAATTCGTTTGCGCTTCGATGTCGGCACCGACGCTCCGCAGGAAAAGCTCGATCTGTTGCTGAAGCTCACGGAACGTTATTGCGTGGTCTATCAGACCATCAAGAACGGCCCGAAGGTAACGGTGACCATGCATCGGGTATGATGATTTGGTCTTCGTCGTGCCCGGGCTTGTCCCGGGCACCCACGTCTTGACCACAGCGACGGACAAAAGACGTGGATGGCCGGGACAAGCCCGGCCATGACGAAAAAATGGAAATGTCCCCCGATCTCGCTTTCCTCCTCACGCTCGCGTTGCGCATGGCGATCACGGCGGCGTTCGTGGTGTCGGCCTCCGTCGTCACCGAGCGCTCCGGGCCGGTGATCGGGGCGCTGGTCGCGACGCTGCCGATCTCGGCGGGGCCATCCTACGTCTTTCTGGCACTCGATCACGACGCGGCCTTCATCGCCGAGGGTGCGCTGGCAAGTCTGCCGATCAACGCCGTGACCCTCCTGCTCGGCGTGACTTATGTCGTGCTGGCGCAGCGCCGCAGCGCGGCGGTCAGTTGTGCCGGCGCGCTGATGGTCTGGATCGCGCTGGCGTCGGCGGTGCGCACGATCCACTGGTCGCTCGCCGGCGGCCTGCTGGTGAATGCCGCCGCCTTCGCCATCTGCGTGCCGTTGCTGGCACGATTCCGCCACGTCAGGATGCCGCTGATCACGCGGCGCTGGTACGACATCCCGTTGCGCGCGGCGCTGGTCGCAACCCTGGTGGCGACCGTGGTGGTGCTGTCGGGCTGGGCCGGGCCCAAGCTCAGCGGCATCATCGCGCTGTTCCCGGTGGTGTTTTCCAGTATGATGCTGATCCTGCATCCGCGCATTGGCGGACCTGCAACCGCGGCGGTGATCGCCAACAGCGGCTGGGGGCTGATGGGACTCGGTATCGCGATCGCCGTGCTCCATGTCGCGGCCCTGCGGTTCGGCTCCGCGATCGGACTCAGCCTAGCCCTGTTCACCTGCGTCGGCTGGAATCTGTCGCTATGGTGGAACGGGCGCCGGAGGGCCGTGAGCTGACGAGGCCATTATTTGGGGCCTGGAAATTGGAGCCAGCAAACGAAGAAAGCCCCGACCGTCAGAGGGGCGGGGCTCTTTTTGGGGCCGAAAATGCATTCCCTTCACGGAAGGAGCAACAGCTCGGCCCCACAGGTCCCCGAAGGGATGTACCATGAATATAGACATTTTCGTCACGACTTCAATCTGAATCATTCATGTGCCTAAGGCATGCCGGAGGCCTTCTTCGAGGCTCTGAATGTGGATTGCGGAGAGAATTTCTTCGGAAAACTTGCCGCCGGCAATGCGAACGCGGTCGAGTCGGCTATGAGAGACGGCCATTACAGCGTCGCATGAAGCCCAGGTGTCTCTGGTAAGCGACTGATACGGGCCAGACGGGAAGAACACATCGGACGGCTTCAGCACAGGTGGCTTTGTTGCTGAGAAGGGGATTACGATGCACCTTCCCGGTTGACTCCCGTGGCGCTCGTTATACGAGCGCGGGGATATGACGGCGATACGGCGTCTTTTGGCGTTTTCTGGATGAACGCGCGCCATATCGAAATCACAGATCAGAATTCGCCCTCGTTCAGGCACGAAATTGATCGCCAACCCAAGTCTCCCGGATGGCTGCGATTATAGGTTGTTTTACCATACAATTGCAACTTTGGCCTGGAAGGCTGTGCAAATTTGTGCAGGGTAGAATTTGCAGTGGGTATATTGGCCCGTTTGCGTGACGAGGACGTTCCCGTCATTGCTTCGGCAGTTTCGCCTTCAACGCATAGAGCGCTTCAAGTGCGTCGCGTGGCGACATCTCGTCCGGCTGCAGCGCCTTCAGGGCCTCGATCAGTTGTTCCGCCTCGCTCGGCGGGGCAGCTTCGGCCGCGGCGCGTGACGGCACCGCGAACAGCGGCAGGTCGTCGGCGAGCGCACGCGCGGTCTGGCCGCGGTCCTGCGCCTCCAGTTTCGCCAGCACCGATTTGGCCCGCGCAATCACCGGCGCGGGCAAGCCGGCGAGCCTGGCGACCTGAATGCCATAGGAACGGTCGGCCGAGCCCGGCAGCACTTCGTGCAGGAACACCACATCGCCCTGCCATTCCTTGACCCGTACGGTGGCGTTGAACAACCGCGGCAGTTTCGCCGACA